>CAZYXG010000043.1:0-23854 GCA_964650885.1 uncultured Hyphomicrobiales bacterium
GCCCAACAAAACCGCTTCGGACTATTCTTAAGTCAATCTTACAGCCAAGATATATATATTGGTAAGCAAACTACTTTTGAAATAGGAACTTTAATTGATTATAGATATCCATTAGGAATAAAATTCTTAGGTGATTCTATTTATTCAATAACTTCTTTCAGATACAATATAACTGCATCGGCAAAAGAGAAAGAAAAGAATGATGATATAATTTATCAAACAATTGAAAACAATGTTTATGGAGATTTATTCATAGCATATCCAGTTGGCTGGTCTGTAGATCCATTTATTTCCACAAGTTTTCAATCCCAACCATTACCATCATTTAGAGAAAATGGCAATACTCAAGTTCAAACAGGATCATTTCGAGACCCTATAACTACTATTCAAACTTTAGGTTTTGCTTATAAATGGAATATTGATAAAATGTCGAATATAATTACAAGATTAGGTAGTTCATTAAAGCAAATAAGAGCAGAAAACTTTTAACTGACAACAGATGATTTTGCAACTCCACTTATAAAAGAAAATTACAAAGCAGAATACGGCATAAGTTTGAAAAGTGAAATAAGAATTCAATTAGATTCTAATAGTATTTATAATGCAAATATTGATGTATTCAAATCATATAGCAATAAAGAAAATACTACATTTAGAATGACAAACGATTTGCAAACTGTTTTTTTAAAGTACTTAACTGTCTTAGTAAAGCTCGATTTGAATTTCGATGAAGCTCAATCCAAGAAAATACAATTCCGCCAGTCTATAAGGTTTGGAATACTTGTAAATATCTGATAAATAATTACTTATACAAATTAATCATAATTATCTCATCTTTTTATTCTTCTAATCTCTCCTTTTTAGTCATTTAAGTATTGGCTTTTCAAAGTTTATTCCTAATTTGCTTTTATAATTTTATAATTTTCTTCAAACTGATTATTGAAAATGAAATCTGATATTGAAATAGCTAAAGAAATTGAATTGAAACCAATTGGTGAAATTGCCGCTAAGCTTGGAATTGCTGAAGTTAGTGTTCATCAGTATGGACGTTATAAAGCAAAGATAGATGTTACTCTAGATGAAGCTAAAATTGTAAAATCGAACTTAATCTTGGTAACTGCCATCACTCCAAATAAAGCTGGTGTTGGAAAGACTACTGTTTCTGTTTCGCTTGGTTTAGGTTTGAATAAGCTGGGCAAAAATGCAATTGTTGCTTTGCGTGAGCCATCGCTTGGGCCTTGCTTTGGAATGAAAGGTGGTGCTACTGGTGGAGGTTTCTCACAAGTGTTACCAATGGACGACATTAATCTCCATTTCACAGGAGATTTCCACGCAATTACTTCTGCGAATAATATGCTTGCGGCATTGCTTGACAACTATCAATATAACAATAGAGGTAGCGAAACAGGGCTTAGGCAAATACTTTGGAAAAGAGTACTTGATGTGAACGACCGCTCTTTACGCTATATTCTCACTGGACTAAATGGCTCAGCTAATGGTATTCCAACTGAGGCAGGATTTGATATTACAGCAGCTTCGGAGATTATGGCTATTTTTTGTTTAGCTAAAGATTTTGAGGATTTTCGAATAAGATTGGACAGTATCCTACTTGGATATATGCACAATGGCAGCCCATTTTATTGTAAAGATTTGGGAGTAACTGGTGCATTACTGACTCTATTGAAAGATGCTTTCAAACCTAATTTAGTACAAACTATTGAGCATAGTCCTGCTTTTATTCATGGCGGACCTTTTGCAAATATTGCCCACGGTTGCAATTCAATTGTGGCAACTAAAGCTGCAATGAGCTATGGCGATTATGTGATTACTGAAGCTGGTTTCGGTAGCGATTTGGGTGCTGAGAAGTTTATGAATATCAAATGCCGATATGCTGGAATTGCACCAAAGGCATCGGTGCTTGTTTGCACTTCGCAATCCTTGAAACTGCATGGCGGAGTGGAAGAAAAGTTAATTAAAGAGCCAAACTTAGCGGGATTGACAAATGGCTTGAAAAATTTAGAAAGACATATTGGAATTTTAAAGAGCTTTGGTCAGTCAGTTATCATAGCATTCAATAAATTTGGATTCGATACAGATGAAGAAATAAATTTTATTAAAGATTGGTGCATAACTAATAATTCTGAATTTGCTGTGAATGATGGTTTTGCCAAAGGTGGCGATGGAGCAACAGAACTAGCTGCGAAAGTGGTGGAAATAGTTGAGAAAAATCCTTCCAAACCAATTGAGTTTACTTATGATTTGACTGACAGCATTGAAACTAAGTTAAATAAAATTGTTACCAAGATTTATAAAGGTGCTGAGGTGAGTTTATCTAAAACTGCACAAGCATCTTTAAAAAAAATCAATGAAATTGGCGGAAACAAATTGCCAATTTGCATAGCAAAAACGCAGTATTCATTTTCTGATGATGCTACAAGAGTAGGTGTTGCCGAAGGTTTCACTCTGCATATTGAAAACTTAATATTGAATAATGGTGCTGGATTTGTGGTGGCAGTGGCTGGCGAAATAATGAGAATGCCAGGATTACCTAAAGTACCAAACGCAATGAATATGGATGTAATCAATGGCGAAATAGTAGGCCTGAGTTAATTTTAGTTTGTAACTAATTGGCATTGATTTCATTCTTTAGATTGAGAATTATAATAACAAGGAAAAAATAAATGAGAAGAATTATAAGTAGTATTCTGTTTGTAGTTTTGGTAAGCATAGCTTTATATGCAAAACCTGTAGATTTGACTACAGCACAAAAAGTGGCTGTCAACTTTGCAAATGCCAACACAAAATCTAATTCAATTGAAAGTAGCGATGAATATAAAGTTAGTAAATTTCCCAATGAAAACAATCCAAGAATATATATTTTTGAGAAAAAGACAGGGGATGGATTTATCTTAGTTTCAGCTGACGATGTAGCTTTGCCAGTTTTGGCATATTCAAACGAAAGTAAACTTAGTTTGACTAAGTCAAATATTGCGAGCTGGGTGACAAGCTATTCAGAACAAATTGATTTTGCTGCTGCAAAAACTAGAGTAAATACCGCAACATTAGTACTTTGGGAAGAAGCTATAGCTGGCACAAATAAATCTAATAGAATTGCTTCTCCAAATGCATTATCTCCTTTGCTTCAAACCAAATGGGATCAAGCACCTTTCTATAATGACAAATGTCCTGCTAATGGAAGTGGCAGAGCAGTAACTGGCTGCGTAGCTACTGCAATGGCTCAGGTGATGAAATACTGGAGCTATCCAAAGAAAGGTGTTGGCACTTATAATTATGTTCATTCTAATTATGGGACTCTTTCTGCAAATTTTGGAAACACTAATTACGATTGGGTAAATATGCCAAACGTAGTTAGTGGGAAAAATGAAGCTGTGGCTATTCTAATGTATCATTGCGGAGTAGCAGTGGATATGGATTATAGTGCTGAAAGCAGCGGTTCAAACGGAGGAGTTTTGGTCGCTCCTGCTTTGATTAATTATTTTGGATACCCACAAGGAACTAAGTTTGAAAATAGAGATGACTTTTCTAAAACAAATTGGATCAATAAATTAAAAACTGAACTGGATTTGAACAGACCTCTTTATTATGAAGGGATTGGCAAATCTGGTGGACACGCTTTTGTATTCGATGGCTATGATAATAATAATTTCTTTCATGTTAATTGGGGCTGGAGTGGCAACAGCGATGGCTATTTCAATATTGATGCATTAGCACCAGCCGATTTGGGAACAGGCGGCGGAGCAGGTGGATTTAACTATAACCAAGGTGCAATCTTTGGAATGTATGTGCAAACAGCACCACCTCCTGCAATCAACAAATTGACTTTAACTACTCCACTTTTGGTTGACCCAAGAAGTATTGATTATTATGGTGAATTCTCAGTTTCTGGGAATGTGAAAAATGAAACAAATGCAAAATTCGATGGTAAAATTGCAGCTGTTTTATTTAATTTCGATGGTCTGTTCGTTTCATTTATAGATTCACTCGATGTGAGTTTAAATGCAAATCAATCTTTGCAAAGTGGTTTTACTCTTGGAACTACTGGTATGGCAGCAGCGGCTCCTGGAGAATATTTAATTGCAATATTTAGTAAAACAGCAAATAGTAACTGGACTGCCGTGGAAGATGGTAGTTTTAGTAATATTTCTGAGTTTACAGTAAATAGTGCCGATGTGCCTTTAAAGCTTTGGGACTCGATCCAAGTTTATCAGAACAGCACCGATGTTACAAAAACTATAATTGATGGAAGTAAAGGATTGACAGTACGTTATGACGTAGGAAATTTTGGAGATACTGATTATATTGGTGATTTTACTATTGATTTATACTCAGTAGAGGGTGATTGGATAAAAGAATTAGGAAAACAAACTAATATTGCTTTGCCAGCCGATTCTCATTTTACTAACGGAATCAGTTTCGATGTGCCTATTATGGGAGTTGGAGCTGGAGATTACTTGCTTATAGCTTGGTACAAAGGAGCAACTGATGCTGATTATGTAATGATTGGCACTAACTATTACCAAAACCCAGTGCCAATTAAAGTATCAGCACCTTCAATTTTACCAGATACTTATGAGGAAAATAACTTTGTAACTACTGCTAATAGAAGAACTTTGTCTTATGATGCTGGAACGAAAAAAGGTTTTATGACTATACCAAATGCTAATTTGCATAAAGGTAGCGATGTTGATCATTATGTATTTGCTTTGCCTAACAATTTAGAATTTAATTTGAAGGCATATTTAATTGATAAAGATAATAATAGTGCTGCTGGTGTGGTAGATGCTGCTTTCACTTACATTTTAGACAATATCGAATCAGATGATGTCTATGATTCAGACACATTGGATATGAAAATTACAAAATCTACTGCTGCCAGAGATATGTATATAAAAGTATTCCCTGCATTCTCTGGACTTGTGGGAAATTACGAGGTAAGAGTTGCAATTGAAGCTGTTATCACAGACGTTCAAGAAGCTGACATTTTAAGTAAAATTTCATTATTCCCAAATCCAACAGATAGATTCTTGAATATAGAAGCCGAGTCAATTAACAAAATAGAAGTACTCGATGGGAAAGGTAGTGTAGTTTTTACTACTCAATCTGAGATTATAAAACAATTAGATTTGCAAAATTTAGCAAGTGGAAGATACTATTTGAAACTTTACTCAAGCGATAATAGTATTCCAGTTATAAGTAAATCAATTGTGATAGCCAGATGATTAGACAAATTAATAATAAAATTATTTGCTTTATAGGATTGCCTTTGTTGGCAATCCTATTTGTGCATTGTAGCTCTGCTCCAAAAGAATCAAACAATCCACATATTCAAAAAGGTATAACCAAAAGAGTAATTATTTATAAAACAAAATTTAATTACTATAATTTTGTGCCTGTAACAATGAATAAAGAGAAAACTGAAATAATGTCTTATCCTGCGAAAGAGGATTTGGTTTTGGATAGTATGTTTACATTGCCAATTCCTTTGGAAGGTGCCTTTATGCTTGATAAACGTGGGATTAATTCACAGTCTGCTTTTTTGAATTTGCCTTATTTAGAGTATTATCTAATGAAAGAAATACCAAGGGTGGATTCGTTGATGACAATGATAAAAGATTCAGATCCATTCGAAGAAATTTACGATTGTGGCAGTGCGACTGATTATTCAGACTTAGTAAAAGAATTGAATCAGAAAATTATTGAAAAAGATTTCAGTAAATTTAAAAAAATAAAATAATTGGATTTTTAATGACAAACATAGTAAAAATTTATCTTTTTTCGGCGATAGCAATGATGTTTGCTTCGTGTGCTACAGATACTATTACTGGCCCAACTCCAGTCTCGGTAATAAATAACATAGACTTCCCAGCACTATTTATTGTAAATGGGGAAAGCTCCGATTTATACGTTTTGAATTTAAACACAAATAATATAGTTGGCAAAGTTAACTTAACTGGTGCAAAGTACCCACACCATATTTCTATGAATAAGGATAAAAGCTTAATAGCAATTACTTGTGTAAACAAGGATTTATCAATGGGTCACACCCATGGCGAACCAGACTCAAATGGTTATACTATATTTGTTTTGAAAACAGCTGATGGTTCAGTATCTCGCACAATTAGTGCGGAAATGATGCCACACGCAGCAAGGTTTAGCCAATTGGCAGATGAATATTGGATTGGCGAGCCTGCAGATGTTGAAAGTAATATAAAAATACTTAATTCTGCGAGTACTGTATCTATGAGTTCTTGGCCAGTAAAGAACTTTGTAGCTTGTGGAGGCGACATAAGAGATATGGAATTTAATACTACTGGTAAGTATTTATATACTGTGAATGCAGGTACAAGTAATGTTTCTGTAATAAGCACACAGAAAAAAGAAGTAGAAACGACTTTTCCTTTGACTGGTAATCCATCGGCTATTAGTGCTGGATTCGATAATAAAATGTATGTCTCTTGCGAAACTGGTAAGTTAATTACTATAATTGATGTGGCTACAAATACTCTTGAAGGAAATATTGATTTGGGGTTTAAGCCAAGTTACTCTGCTTTTAATGCAACAACTGGCAATTTATGGGTGAACGACCCAGATGCTGGAAATACTTATGTTTATGAGAAAATTACTGGTGTATGGAAAAAGAAAACTCAATTTGTAACTGGAAAAGGAGCACACCAAATTGTATTTTCAAAAGCAAATATTGCATTCATTTCAAATGAGCTTGATGCTTCAGTTAGCTTAATTGATGCTGTTAAATTAGAAAAAATTAAAAATGTAACAGTTGGCTCAAAACCAAATGGATTGATAATAAAAGAATAATTAATCTTTTATTATGGTACTATGAAAGTAAATCATAGATAATGTTTTATAGTTATTTCCATTTATTTCAAATGTTTTATCGTTAGCTGGATTGTAACAGAATCCAGCTTTTTTATAGCATTTCTGTGCAATTTTATTTTCTTCAAGAACGTTTAGTTCTATGATTTTACTCTTCAAATTTCTAACACAAAATTTAACAAGCTCCCTTGTAAGCATTTTACCAAAGCCAAGCCCACGAAATTCTTTGAATACAACAATTCTGCAAAGCCGAGGAATAGCAGGATTCTCAAAAACTATATCAGCATGACCAACACTTAAACCATCTACTATTACTTTGAATACAATTTTCGATTTGTCATTTGAATAAATTTCCAGCACCGAAGCAGTAAGCGGGAAAGGAAGACTTTCTCCCGCAAATATAGCTAATTCTTCTTTTGTTTCTACTTCATCTATTAATTTCTGATAATCGGCATAAGTAAAATTTTCCAATGTTAGATTCATTCTGTGACTCCAGTAAAGCCCGAAGGAGTGAACCAATAGCGAAATGTAAGTTGGAAACTACTGGAAATCAACGAAAAGTTAGTTTTTAATTCTGTATCCCTGCTAGTTTCCCCTGAAGAATATTTCACTTTAAGGTTTGTAAGTGATTTGGTATATAAAGTGAAAGCAGAAAGCTCGAAACTTAGATTTTTCTTATAAATAAATTTAGAATATTGGTATTTCATACCGAATGAAACAATGCTATTTTTCTCGATAATTTGAGGGTCAATTCCCAAATGATTGATGTTATCAGAAGTTTTAGATAGCAAAGTATAGTTTATAAAAGGAGACATTGTTAAGCAATTTGAATAGCAAGAGTCAGCAAACACATTAAAATCAATAGAAATTGATGGACAAAGAGTTGATTTGTTAACTGTTTTGTCGTATCCATTTTTTAGTGGGTCAGGAGTTTTAGTTTCGGACTGAACATAGCCAAAATCGGCCGTCAGACTAATATCTTTATTGAAGTGATACTTATACGAAACATTAGGAATGAACTGCTCGTTGATATAAAATGTGCCAATTCCTACACCATCGTTATAGTATCTATCTAGCTTTGGTGCAATAGCATTGGACTTTTGAAATTGAAATAAAGTTGACAAAATGCAAAAGACAAAAAAGGTATTTGTTGAATTCATAAATTCAAATTATCAAAAAATTGTATTTATGCCAAATAATTATAAGTCAGATAGTTAGTAATTAGTTCGCAAATTGCTTTTGGAAGCACGAAAATTTAGTTAATTTGCATTTCACAAAACTGAACAAAATGAGTATTAGTAAAGAAAATTCTCGAGCTGTAACGACGCTGCGTTTGAAAGAAATGAAAGAGCAAGGGCTGAAAATTAGCTGCCTTACTGCTTACGATGCTTTAATGTCTAAAATATTCGATAATGCTGGGATTGATTTGATTTTGGTTGGCGATTCACTAGGGAACGTTTTCCAAGGTAATGAGACGACATTACCAGTAACAATTGAAGATACCATCTACCACACAAAAGCTGTAGTCAAAGGGGCATCACGAGCATTGGTAGTTGCAGATATGCCATTTATGAGCTATCAGGTGACAGCTAATGAAGCTTTCCGCAATGCTGGGCGAATTATGAAAGAAACTGGATGTTCAGCTTTAAAATTGGAAGGTGGCAAAAGCGTCCGAAAAGCTGTACGAAAAATGACTGATGCAGGAATACCTGTAATGGGGCATTTGGGATTGACTCCGCAGAGTATAAATAAATTTGGTTCGTATAGAGCTAGAGGGATTGATGACAATGAAGCGGAAAATATTTTCAGCGATGCTTTGCTACTTGAAGAAGCAGGGGCTTTTGCAATTGTTTTAGAAAAAATCCCTTCTGATTTGGCGAAGAAAATTACTGAAGCCATAAAAATTCCTACCATTGGAATTGGAGCTGGAAACTTTTGCGATGGGCAAATATTAGTATACACTGATATGCTTGGGCTTACGGAAGATTTTAACCCAAGATTTGTTCGCAGATATGCTAGCTTGAATGATGAGATTACTAAAGCGGTTACTAATTTTACTGAAGATGTGAAAAGTTCAAATTTCCCAAATAAATCGGAATCGTATTGATTAAGCTATTATATATTGTAATTATAATTGTGTCATTGAGCTGGATTTCTTCTTGCGATAACTCAATTCCAACTTGGCAGGAATCGAATATAGAATTCCCAACGGGAGACTCTATACCAAGTTTTGTAAATCACGTGCGGCCGTTCGCTCAGCAAAAATGTAGCTATGCAGGTTGTCATAGCGATTTTACTATGGCTGGTGGCAGAAGAATAACAGATTATTTCTCATATTTTGAAGCTGCAAATATTGGCTTTGTGGTTGGGGATAACCCAGATGCAAGTTTGTTCTATCAAGTGATGAACGCTAAGAATCCGCATTTGGTGAACTACCGTATAGTAGCACCAAGTCAGAATCAAATTAGTGGTATATATAAATGGATTAAAGCTGGTGCACCAAATAATTAAATATAACAATATACTTTGTTTTATATTGTTAATAAGTGCTTGCAAAGAACAAGTTACTGATGACAGTTTGACAAATAATATTAATACGAAATATGGTTATGAGCTGCTAGCCCCAATGAAATGGGAAAAGCTTGAAAACCAGAATAGATTGCTATTGGCAACGAGCAAAGAAATAAATGAAAGAGCAAAAAATATTAGTTTGTATCCTGATTTAAAAGGTGCAAGATTGGATTTATTTACTTTTAAATATGCTGATACTATTGCTGATTTAGAATTTAAGAAGCGAATATTTAAGTATGACCCAATATTTTATTCTGCTCCTATAAAGATGTTTATAAGTGGAAAAGATGAATATATCTATGATATATCAATCCCACTTGGAAATAAAGATGAGTTTATGGAAGGCAAATTATTGCCAATCCGAAGAAATGGAATAGCGTATATTTTCTTGTTTGAGCGATATAGTGATAATGAAGGAAAATATACTAAACTATTCGATACAATAATAAAAAGTTTGAAAATAAAGAAAATAGCATAAATAAAATGAACACAAGCGAAAAAATATTAATCTTGGACTTCGGTTCGCAAGTAACACAATTAATAGCTAGAAAAGTAAGAGAAATTGGGGTTTTCAGCGAGATACACCCTTATAATATCTCAATGGAGAAAATAAGAGAAATCAATCCAAAGGGAATTATTCTTTCTGGCTCGCCACATAGTGTATATTCTGAAACGGCACCTATTCCCAAAGCTGATGTTTTCGGAGCAGGAGTACCAGTTTTGGGAATCTGTTATGGTTTGCAATATATAGCATTTGCATTTGGTGGCAAAGTAGATTTGGCTGCTAAAAAAGAATTTGGCAAAGCTAGTTTGCATATTGAAAAAAGTGATGTTTTACTTGACGGCTTGACTCAGGACGGACAAGTATGGATGAGCCATGGCGACCATTTGACTGCTGTACCAGAGGGTTTTGAAGTGATCGGTACTTCGGAAAATTCACCACTTTGTGTGCTTAGAAATTTAGATAAGAAAATTTGGGGAGTTCAGTTCCACCCAGAGGTTCACCACTCTCTTGAAGGAAAATTATTAATTGAAAATTTTGTTAGAAAAATTTGCGGATGTACTTCAAATTGGACTGCTGAATCCTTCATTGAAAGTGAAATTAAACGCATTAAAGAGTTGGTTGGTACAAACCAAGTAATTTGTGGATTGAGTGGCGGTGTAGATTCTACAGTAACAGCGGTATTAATTCATAAAGCAATTGGCGACCAATTAAAATGTATTCACGTGGATTCGGGTCTAATGCGATTGAATGAAAGCTCAATGATTATGGATTTATTTGCAAAAAATTTTGATATTAATATAGATATTGCAAATGCTGAAGATTTATTCTTGGGAAACTTAAAAGGGGTATCTGACCCAGAGGACAAAAGAAAAACAATAGGTAAATTGTTCATTGATGTATTTAACGATGAAGCTACAAAGTTTAAAGATGCTAAATGGCTTGCACAAGGTACGCTTTATCCAGATGTAATTGAGTCAGAGTCTGTAAATGGACCATCTTCAACGATTAAATCGCACCACAATGTAGGCGGCTTGCCAAAGGATATGAAATTCAAATTACTTGAGCCATTCCGAGAGCTTTTCAAAGACGAAGTGCGAGAAGTGGGCAGAAAATTAGGTATTCCAGATTGGTTTATAAATCGCCATCCATTCCCTGGTCCAGGCTTAGGAATAAGAGTACTAGGAGAAGTAACAAAGGAAAAATGTGATATATTACGCAAAGCAGATAGTATATACATAGAAGAAATAGCAAATGCTGGACTTTACAACGAGATATGGCAAGCATTTGCAGCATTATTGCCTGTAAAAAGTGTAGGAGTAATGGGCGATGAAAGAACGTATGAATTCACTTGCGTGGTGAGAGCAGTAACATCGGTGGACGGAATGACCGCTGACTGGTACCCAATGCCGTATGATGTCTTGGCAAAAGTATCGAGCCGCATAATAAATGAAGTACGAGGTATAAATAGAGTAGTTTACGACATTACAGGAAAACCCCCAGGCACGATAGAGTGGGAGTAGATAAGTTGTAATATTAATCAAAACTATAAAAGTAATAAATGTAATTGATTGGGAGAATTACTTTTTGTAAATTATTTTAACAAAGTTTATGAGTTCATTTTAACTAATAAAATCAAAAACATGAAAGCAGTTTTAGAAATTGAAACAAATGATTTGAATATTCATTTGATAGAAGTTATAAATTCACTTTTTAATCAAGATTTCACAGAAATTACAATTAAAAAAAGTGAACTAAGAATTGAAGAGTTTGATAAGTCTCTAAATTTTAGTGAAATGCTAACTTCTTTTAAAGAAAATGGTCATAACGATTATTTTTTAAAGATTTAGAAAAAGGATTTAAAGAATCGTCTGTATTCGAATCAAAATAAAAATATATGAAAAAATTAATAATGATAATGTTCTTTATATTTAGCATTGCAAATGCAGAAACAAAAGAAGAAGTGATTGCTAAATTTTTGAATAAATTAAAAGATGGAGATGTGATTGAGTATAAATACAATTATACTTTTACAGACGATTCAAAAGGTACTAACTCATACAGTGCAAACTTTGCTGAAAAATTAGTCAAATCTGATACCATAATAGGGGCATATTACTATATTAAAAGTGTCGCAAATAACGAAAATAAAGAAGTAAATATTAAAATTTACAACGGAACAGAACACTATTCTTACTACCCAGAATATTTGGGTATAGGAAATGTAATGCGTGTTACACAAAAAGACAACCCAGAAAGTTTCAAAGAGCAAAGAATAGACTTTGATGGAGAAGTAGGAATTATTCCTAGTGTTGTAACAAGTCTTGGGAACAGCAGAAGTACTATATTCTATTTTAGAAAATATTTTAAAGACACAAATAATTTGAAAAATATTACTTTAAAGGAAGATACGATAATAAACAATAAAAATTACTATCAATTCACAATTTCTTACTTTAATTTGATAATAGATAAATTAACAACCTTGCCCTTTAATTATAATTATAAAAACAATATGCAAAGTGTTGAACAATATTATTCAGATTACAAAATAAATGCAAAGAATAGTAACAAATTATTCACGAAAAATATCTTTCCTAAAAACTACGTTTTCAAATCAAATTTTCCTAGAACTGAAAATTATTTAAAAAAAGGATATAATGCACCTGACTTTGAAGGAATTGCAATTAATGGCAATAAAATAATTTCTCAAGAAATAAAAGAAAAACTTAGATTGCTATATATTACAGAAATTGGATGCCCAGGTTGTATTCTGTCGCAACCAGAAATAAATGAACTTGCCAAAAAATATAAAGAACTTAAAGTTTTGGGAATATTTACAATTGATTCAAAAGATGCTTTGATAAAACTTACTAAAGAAAAGAAATTAGTATTTGATATCATTGCAAAGTCGAAAGATATAGGTGATAAATACGGAGCTGATTCTTTCCCAACATTCTTTTTAATTGACAAAAATAATAAAGTTATTTACTCAAAAGTAGGCTATTTCAAGACTTTAAATGATGAACTGACAAATGAAATTGAAAAATATTTAAATAGTGACCCAAAATAATTATGTCAAAACAACATAAATTCTATTCGCTTAGACTTGACAAAATATATAGGGCTATATTTATTTTGCAAATAGCGAAATAGAAATAATCACTTTTACTAACCATTATAAATAAAATTCATTTATTGATTGAAAATAAATTCATAGGTCAAAAGAAAATATATGAAAATAATAACAATAATGATTGCTGTAATAATCTTAATGAATGCTATGACGTCTAAAGCAGAAGTTATAATTCAGAATTTTGAATATGGAATATCTGATTTTGTGAAATATGGCGACACAAACAAGATAGAACTAGATACAATGAATGTTTATAAAGGAAAGTATTCATTGAAAATAGAAAATAATAATTCTGGAATTGCTAAAAAAGTAAATCTAATTCCACTTTCAGTGATAGAATTTAATTCGTATTTTAAGTGCAGTATTAAAAATGTAGTAAAAGCTAAGTTATCAATAAAGTTTTATAATCGGAATGATAGTTTATTGTTGGAAACAAAAACATGTTATAGCGATTCAGTATGGAACAAAATTGTCTTGAATGCTATGACACCTCCCAATACTTCTTATGCTATGTTTCAGTTTAGTATCGAAAAAGATTCTAATGAAGGAATTGTGTATTACGACGAATGCTTTTGGAATACAGACATTTTAATGTATAGATCAGCTACGGAATGTAATTTAGATAAATATTTAATGCCATTTTGGGCATCTGATTCGGTAGTTGACGAACCGGTGTTGATGTATTCTGAAAATAATAAATTAGCAAGCGGTAATTTGATGAATACACCAATAAATATTAGTAGAGTAAATAATTATTTTTTATGGGAAGAGTATACTGAAGGTATTGATTACAGTAGAAATGGGAAATATATTACTAAGCAAAATAGTTCGAAAATGCCATTCAGAGCTGATACTTCTATAAAGAAAGACAACTTGTTTTATAACACATATGTAAATGGTCAGCTATATTTCCCTCAACACGTTACTATATCATACAATCATATGAGAGATTGGGATGGCCCTATGTATCAAACACGTGTTGCTAATTTACCAAGAACATATAGAAAGCTAAGAGAAAAGGAAAAGTTAAATATAGCAATATTAGGAAATAGTTTAACAAAGGGAATGAATGTAACTGGGATAGCACATTTTAGACCTTATATGCCAACATACTTTGATTTATTTTCAGAATATTTAAAAAAATATTACAATCACAATAAAATAACTGCCACCAATTCTGCTATGCCTGGTTCTATAATTAATGGCTTTGGTGTAAATTCATTTACAAATTACCTGAAACCACTTGATTTAGACTTGTTGATAATTGATTATGGAATGGTAGATATGTGGACTATATTTCCACAGGAATATGAGGACAATTTAAAAATAATATTAGATTCTATGTTTGTTTTCAATCCTAATATTGAAATTATTATGATGTCCAATATGAGATTTGACCCACAATATTTACCAGATACTAACGACTTCTTCGTGAAATATTGTTACTTAAAGATAAAAGGTTATCAAGAAATATTAAAGAAATATGAGAAAATAGGTGTTACAAATATTGATATGTATAATATAAGTGATATGTTGTATAAATTAAAAAAAGCTAAAGACGTTTTGTCAGACCCAATACACCCAAATGATTATATGGCACGCTGGTATGCACAGCAAATGATAAATACACTTGTGCCAGTTATGAATGGATCTATTAATAAAATTATAAATAGAAAAAATGGTCAAGGTATAGATAATGGGAATAGTTTGCAACTATTGAATGAAATAAATTTAAAAGAAGTCGATATTTTGACACAACAAGACTGGTACTTTTATAAAATAGAAAATGAAAGATTTAGAATAACTTCATTAAATAGTGGCTTAAGTTTAGGTTTAATTGATACAATTACTAATGAATCCAATATAGTACAAAATACGACAAGTAAAGTGATAACACAGGATTGGTTGTTGATTGATTTGAATAATGGTTATTACAAACTTAAAAACAGATTTAATAACAAAGTACTAAGTGTTGCCTCTGACAACCTAATTTGTGAAAATAATGAAGATGGTAAGATTGAACAGGAGTGGACAATTAAATATTCATACACTAAGCCATACATATCATTATATAAAGATAGTATATTAGTTGAAAATACTTTGCAAGAAAAAATAGAATTAATAGTGGAGTCAAATACAAGTTGGTTAGTTTCTAATAATGTTAATTGGTTGAGTGTTGAAAAAATAAATGGTAATGGGGATTCAAAAATAATATTTAATTGTCAACCAAATAAAGATAGTTTAGAACGATTTGTAAATATAGAATTCACTGCTAATGGTACAAAAACAGCAAAATTAAAAGTTGTGCAAAAGTCAGGAGTGAAAAGTCAAGTTGAGGTAGATAAAACTAGAGAGTTTAAGTATGAATTCCCACAATCCAATAATACTATTTTGTCAGTAGAATCTATAGGTATTAATGTTAAGAAATTCAGTATTGAAATATATGATATATCGGGTAGATTGTTAGCAAGAGAATATAATTTTGGGAAAAATAGAATAGTTGTTGATTTGAGTAGTATTTCAACTGGTCAATATATATTAAAAGTAATTACGAGTAGTAATGAAAATATTGAAATATTTTATAAATATTAAATAGGTTGTCAAAAGAATGCAAATTATAAAAAGATTATATATGTTGGTTATTATATTGTTATGCATTGCAAATAATAGAGTTAAATCTGAGACAGTATTAGATGGATATGAATATGGTTATTTACAATATATAATTGATGGATCGAGTAATGATATAGTCTTAGACTCTATAAATGTTTACAAAGGTAAATACTCAATAAAACTAAAGAATAATAATATTTCACTAATAAGGAAAATATTGGTAGAACCACTTGCCATTTTGCAATTCAATACGTATGTTAAGAACAAATCACAAGTTAAAAAAAACAACGTTTTCATTTCTTTACAGTATTATGATGCT
This sequence comes from uncultured Hyphomicrobiales bacterium, assembly GCA_964650885.1. GTDB lineage: Bacteria > Bacteroidota > Ignavibacteria > Kapaibacteriales > UBA2268 > JAPLFM01. The sequence goes on from CAZYXG010000043.1 coordinate 15,997, forward strand.
AATTCGAAATTAATTAATGAATTTCAATCATATTGTAATGATACAACATGGATAAAATATGAAATATCAATGATATCTCCTCCATTGGCAGAGTATGCTTTAATTGGATTTAATTATTATTATGATTCTACAAATACAGAAGTTAACTTTGACGAGAGCTACTGGAGTTCAAATTCACTGCCTATTCCAAATGTAAAGCAATATAACTACGATAAATATTTGAGACCCTTTTGGGCTTGCGACACAGTTTATGATGAAGCAATTCTTCTTGTTTCCGAGAATATGAATGAGCCACAAGGGAAATTGTTATTTAGTCCTTTGGAAATATTTCAGATTAATAATAGTTATCTTGATAAAAAATATCTACCCAATATAGATTATACTAATAATAACAAAACAATTAAATTTAATATTAAGAATGATTTGCCATTTTATTATGATACTTCATTTACAAATGATGTATTTTGGTATAGTTTGTTTACAAATAAGAAAAATTATTTCCCACAGTGGATGAATGTTACTTATAAAAGCAAAAGAGATTGGAATGGGCCAAGAATATTTGACAAAGTAGCCCTGCTAAATAAAACATACACTAAATTGCTAAATAAAGAAAAATTAAAAATTGCTATTGTTGGTAATAGCATTTCAAGAGGTATGTATGTTTCTGGGCTTGCAAAATTCAAGCCATATATGGAGTCTTATTTTACAATGTTTGGTAAATATTTGACTCGCTATTATCAATACACGCAAATAGAATATTATGATTTATCTATGCCAGCTGCAATAGTTAGTAAATATGGTGTTGAATGTTATACTAATTATATTAAACCAGTAAATCCTGATTTGATAGTCTTAGATTTTGGTATGGCTGATTTTTGGGGGACTAATCCTGCAGACTTTAAAAAAGCAATTGTTCGAATTGTTGATTCTGTGAGAGCAAATAATGTAAATTCTGAATTTATACTTGTTTCTAGTATGATGTTTGACCCTGAATTCCTGCAAGATACTAATGATACTTATATTAGATTATGTTTCTCCAATTTAAAAGGGTATCAAAAAGAACTACTAAGTCTTGAAAAAATTGGAATTGCAAATATAGATTTATATTCATTAAGTGACTTATTGCATAAATGGAAAAAACCAAAAGATTTGAGGACTGATCCTGTACACCCCAATGATTATATGGCTCGGTGGTATGCTCAAAGTTTGATTTCGGCACTTGTGCCTGTTATGTCTGGTTCTATAAATAAAGTCGTGAATAGAAGTAATCAACTTGTAATTGACAATTTAGAATCATATTTTAGCTCAAGTGTGATAAGTGCTAATATGATTGTTATAGCAAACAAACAAGATTGGGAGTTTCATAAATTAGACAATGGGAATATGCGTATTCTTTCAAATCATAGTAAACTTGCTCTTTCGGTTGAAAACAACAAATTAGTTCAGACAAACATAAAAGATACATTAAGCCAAGAGTGGGAGTTAATTCCAATTGATAATCAATTATATAAGCTGAAGAATATTGTAAATAGTAAGTATCTCGCAATAGATACTTTAAATAATAGTCTAATATTTGAACACGAAAACAACTTATTTGCTCAACAATGGATTATAAATAATTCTTATAAAAAAGAAGAGCTTGAAATTGATACAGATACTACTTTTATAGAATCTGAAAAAGATAGTGTTCATTATATCAATATTCAATCAAATACGTCTTGGACATTGCAAACTAAAGAGGATTGGCTGAAGTTAGACAAACAATATGGTGCTGGAAATAAATCCATTAAGTATTTAACTGATGAGAACATTGACAAAAACCAAAGAATTGCCAAAATTAATATAACTACAAATGATATAAGTAAAGAGCATTACGTTGTGCAAAGTGGTTCAAGAACTAATATAAATGACAATGTTAAAGACAATTATAATTATAAAATAATTCCACCAACTGATTATGATAACAATATTTATATCTCTTGTAAAGATTGCTTGTTATCCAATGTAAATGTGGGAATATTCGATATAAATGGGAAAGAAGTGTTTAAGCAGAGTTACAATGAAGAGATGTTAATTGTTAAAATTGATTTGAGCAGTTTTCCTTCAAATAAGTACTTTATTAAAGTTACCAATGGTTTAAATGAAATTATCGAAAAGTTTGTGATAGTGAAGTAACTATTAATTATTTTAAAAATATTCCAATAGCTATTTACTTATGCTTCAGGTTTACTAAAGATTTCATTATGCCCAAATTTTGAGAATTCTACATTATGTTTTCTAACTGATAATCATTCCTTAGTTTAGCAAATATTAAAAAAAACTTACATGTTTCTTCCAAAAAAGTTCCAAAACTATTCTTATTTAAATTAATTTGTTCAAATACAGTGCATTTTGTTGTTATAAATTACAATTTAATTTCTTAATTTGTAAGAAGTTAATATACAATTATTTATAAAAATTGACATTAGAACAAATATATAATCAACATAAGAACTTAGTTTACAACTTAGCTCTTCAATATGTTCAGAATATTGAAGATGCTGAGGAAATTACTCAAGATGTATTTCTTGCCATTCATAACAATTTAGGTGATTTCCAAGAGCACTCCAATCTAGCCACTTGGATTTATCGTATTGCAATCAATAAGGCACTCGATTTCATTAAAGCTAAGAAACGTAAGAAGAGATTTGCTTTCATAACTTCAATATTCCTTTTAGGTAGCAATGAAATAGAACACGATTTGCCAAATTACAATCATCCAGGCGTTGAGTTGGAAAATCGAGAAGCACTTTCATCATTGTTCAGAAAAATCAATTTGTTACCCAATTCTCAAAAAACTGCTCTTATATTGAATAAAATTGAGCAGCGAAGTGTACAAGAAATAGCTCAAACAATGCAACTGAATATAAAAGCTGTGGAATCACTGATCCAGAGAGCAAAGAAAAATTTATCGAAAAGAATTACAGAAGCGAAGGAATTGGATAAAATAATCGTCTAAGTAATTGAGGTTAAATTAGTAATGGAAAAGGAAAATATGGAATTAGAAGTTTTGACACAAATTAAGAAAGTGGAAGTATCACCATTTTTATTCACCAGAATTCAGCAAAGAATTTCGGAAGTAACAATAATTAAATTTTCTAACAAAACAAGTATGTCCTTGATATTTGCATTGTTAGTAGTAATTGTGTTGAATATTGTAATAATGCAAAATTATTCTATACCACAAAATAAAGAAAGCGAATTTGCTCAAAGTATGAATATAATCACTTATAATGGTATTTACAATGAATAAAGTTAAACTACTAACAATTGTATCAATCGTCTTATTTTTAATTAATATAAGTTTTATTGTCTTTTATTTCTATGGGGATAATAAACTGCCTCGAAAACAAAATAAAGAAGTTATAATCAAGAGATTGAAATTTGACGATAATCAAATTACCGAATATGAAAAATTAATACAATGGCATAGAACAAGTATTACTGAATGTGAAAGGGATATTCGAGATTTAAAAATGAGTCTTTATAGCACTCTAAATAATGAAAATGAGGATGATAACTATCTGATATATATTGCACTGCGTGGCTTGCAAGATAATATTGAGCATATTCATTATAAACATTTCCAAGATATTCGCAAGCTTTGTCGAGCTGACCAGAAAATATTATTTGATGAATTATCAAAAGAACTATTCAATCTTTTTGGTCCACCTCTAAAGCCAAGACACGATATAGAAAGCAAAATGTATGACGGAAAACCTCATAGACCAACGCACGATAGACCAGATAGAGAGCCGCCTAGATGAGATATTGTTTAATATTTATTCTATCAGCTATTCAAATCTATTCTACGGAAGTTAGTGTTAGTCTCACTTATGGCATTGAGAAATTGGGACTTGATAAGTACTATCAATTCAATACAAAAGATAGTGTTAGAATTACTAAGTTGAAAATATTTATTTCCAACGTTTCTTTATTAAAAAATGACAAAGAAGTTTGGCGAAAAAGCAGAAGTTATCATTTGGTAGATATGGATAATGTTGCAACACTAACAATTATAAAAGAATTACCCCCAATTGATTATGATAAAATTAGTATTGGACTTGGAATAGACAGTACAACAAACGTTTCTGGTGCATTAGGTGGAGATTTAGATCCTACGAAAGGAATGTATTGGACTTGGCAAAGTGGCTACATAAATATTAAAATTGAGGGAAATTGTAATCTAATTAAGAATCGGAACAATGAATTTCAATTGCATTTGGGAGGATATCAATTCCCAAATTACACATACCTCGAAACTCAATTCCCCGCAAAGCAAGATAAAGATATAATAATAGAATTAGATATAAAAGAGCTACTAGAAAAAATACAAATTGCTGAAATTTCGCATATTATGTCGCCGAGTAAAACTGCTAAAAATATTTCATTGATGATTTCTAAAATGCTAAAAGTGCAACTTAATGACTAAATACTTTATTATATCATTGTTTGCAGTCATATCATTATTTGCTTTCTCAAGCATAGACTCAACCTATTTGCTAAAGCCTAGCCACTTCCCAGCACATAAATATGATTTTGCAAAAAATAGTTTAAAAGTGGAAACTATTGAATTGGGCCGAGCTTTATTCTATGATCCAATTCTTTCGGCTGACAACTCAATTTCTTGTGCAAGTTGTCATTCTCCATTTAATTCATTTACTCATACTGACCATCCTTTAAGCCATGGAATTGGAGACAAAATTGGCACACGAAATGCACCTGCTCTTATAAATATGGCTTGGCAAACTTCCTTCATGTGGGATGGTGCTATTAATCATTTGGATATGCAAGCTTTAGCACCCATTAGTAATCCTGAAGAAATGGGCGAAACAATTGAAAATGTTGTTAAAAAATTGCAAAACTCGAAAATTTACACAAAATTATTTACTTACGCTTTTAATGATTCTGCAATAACTGGTGAAAGAACTTTGAAAGCAATCTCGCAATTTCTTTTAACTTTGGTTAGTGCTGACTCAAAATATGATAGTATTGTTAGAGGTCTAACAATATATACATTACAAGAATCAAATGGATATAAAATATTTAAACAAAATTGCAATAGTTGCCATACTGAACCGCTATTTACTAATGGGAAGTTTGAACGAAATGGTTTGCCAATTGACTTTACTTTGCAAGATTTCGGCAGACTTAAAGTAACTGATTATGTAAATGATTATGCTAAATTTAAAATCCCGACTTTAAGAAATATTGAATATTCTTATCCTTATATGCACGATGGTAGATTTAAGAGAATAAAAGAAGTATTGGAGCATTATACAAATGGGATCAATTATATGATTGATTTGCCACCGCAATTGAAAAAGCCAATTGTATTGTCTTCAAATGAGAAAGTAGATTTGACGGCATTCTTACTAACATTGAGTGATAGAAAATATTTATTCAACCCAGATTATGGTTATCCAAAATATTTATTGGATTATAAGGCGAAGGAATGACAGTAAATTGTCGTCTAAGTCTATAAATAATGAAATTAAAAATCAAAAGGTATTTTAAATGAATAGTATTGTAAAAATTATTGTTTTGCTGTTTGGAATAATAAATCTAAATGCACAAACTAATCCAGCTATAAATAATTGGCTGATAAATTCTACCAATATCAAGGGTAAACATTACGTAAAAGGTAATTCTACTCCAATTGTAGATAATGTATTAGCGAATGTGCAGAAAGTGCAATATTCTTCCACTTCGGTTTATATCACAACAAATGGTATCCCTGCATTTACCACTGGTCCATTTTTAGATGGTAATCCTTCTTTGGCTACTAGCCAAAATGCAATATTTAAGTTTCCATTGAACCCAGTTAAAAATAACGGAACTCCAACAAATACAACTAATGGGAATATTGGTATTTTTATAAACGGTGTTGCATTATTCGATTATAGAGATGGTGTTTCTTGGCAAAATTCTACTAATTCATTGAAAGGTGGACCACTCCAAGGACAAGGCGATGCAGTTTGGAATCGTGATGCAATTGTTGGGGAAAGATTAGGTTTCGATTGTGCTAAAGCTCACCCAGCTATGGGGAATTACCACCATCATCAAAATCCAAGTGCATTTAGTTTGGACTTGAAAGTAATTTCTAATGTTTGTGATTTATATGCTGCCGATGGACTTTATGCTATTGATTCTACTAAACATTCACCTTTAATTGGTTTTACATACGATGGTTTTCCAATATATGGTGCTTATGCCTTTAAAAATGTTGATGGAACTGGCGGCGTAGTTAGAATGAAGTCTAGTTATACTTTACGTAGTATTACTACGAGAACTCAATATACAAATGGCGTTAATGTAACTGCTGGGCCTGCAGTAAATACAACGTATCCATTGGGTTATTTTAGAGAGGATTATCAATATAATACTACTTCGGCAAATTCTCCAGATTATTTAGATGATCACAATGGACGATTTTGTGTGACTCCAGAATATCCAAATGGTATATATTGTTACTATGCTACAGTAGATGAGAATTGGAATTCTGCTTATCCCTATGTTGTAGGGCCAACATTCTATGGAGTTAAAACAGCAGTAAAAGTAACATCAATTACTGAATCAGTTACTGAATACGTGAAAACAACATCTAATTTAATAGTATCAAAAAATAGTATTAATTTACAAGCTAGTGCTAGTAGTACTGGCAATTTCGATATTACTTCAAATATTGATTGGACTGCAGTAAGTAGCCAAACTTGGTTGAAATTGAATAAAACTTCTGGTAATGGCAATACAAATATTATAATCACAGCTGACGAAAATACAAGTACAAGCACAAGAAATGCAACTATTAGTATTTCTGGAAATGGGGTGAATTCTCAAGTAATTAATGTAATACAAGAAGCAACTGCAATTGGATTAGTGCTTAATGTAAGTTTAGATGTTATTAAATTGACTGAAAAAGCTAGTAATTCAACTATAGTTACTGTAACTAGTAATACAAGTTGGACTGCCACTAGCGACCAGCAATGGATAACATTAGATAAATATAGTGGAAGTGGCAATGCCGATGTTAAAATAATAGTAGAAGAAAATACTTTAACAAACTCACGATCTGGTAAAATTACTATAAGTGGAGTTGGTGTTGCTTCTAAAATAATTAATGTTTCTCAATCTGGTATAGAATCAATGATTTCTATTGCTCAGGATAAAATTACTATCCTAGCAATGGACGATGGTACAAAATTTATTGATTTAAATTCGAACACTAGCTGGACTGCAACTAAGAATTCAAGCTGGATTAGCTTAAGCAAAGAGAATGGAAGTGGAAATGCTAAAATAATGCTTACTGCAACTGAGAATAAAGACACAACTGTTAGAAATGCAACAATAACAATATTTGCAAATCAATTACCTTCAATTAATGTTAACATTACTCAATTGGGTGCAAAGATTTCTTCTGTAGTTAGCGAAGCAAACTTCGGAAGTATTAATGTTTATCCTAATCCTACAAGTGAATTGGTAGCTGTGCAACTAAATGGCATTAGCCAAGAAAATGTAGAACTTGAACTTTATGATGCAAATGGAACATTTATCCAAAGTACTTTGATTTATCAAGGCACTACAATTGCATATTTCGATACAAGAACTCTTTATAGCGGCGAGTACTTACTTAAGTTAAAGAGTGGTAACTATAGCACTATAAGAAAAGTTATGATAATAAAATAATTCACTTTTGATTCCATTCAATCTCATATAATCCCACAAAAATTAACTAACTTTGTAAAGTATGGTTTTAATCAATTTATATTTGACTTATGGAAAATTTTAAAAGTGACATTTCCCAAATGGAATTCCCATT
>CAZYXG010000044.1:0-22701 GCA_964650885.1 uncultured Hyphomicrobiales bacterium
AGTTCCAATATCAACATTGTCTATTTCGCCAGATTTAAATAGGCGAAATGCATTATCTAAGCTAATTTTACCTATGTTTTTCATTTACAAAATTAAGCATTATTTCATTTAACTGTGTCTGTAAATATATTTAAACACAACAAAAAACCCCACACTAATGTGCAGGGTTAATTTTTGTTTTGCTAAAAAGAAATTTCTAAATTACATTGTTTTGATAATAGAGCTAACCACACCCCAAATCTCGAATTTATCCTGTGTGCCAATAGCAATTGGGTCGAAAGATTCATTTTCAGAGATTAAGTAAGTGCCATTTTCAGTGTATTTCAATCTTTTTACAAGCAATTCATCGTTGATAGCAGCAACTACTATTTTGCCATTAGTAGGGCGAACACTGCGATCCACCACCAAAATATCACCAGTATTGATACCAGCTTTAATCATAGAATTGCCCGTAACACGAATCAAGAAAGTTGTTTCTGGATTCGTGATAAGATATTCATTCAAATCCATTTTACCTTCTCGGCAAGTGAATTTAACGTTTGAAGTTGGAACAGATTTAGGATTTACAAAAAGCGGTAAACGATAAACTTTGTTTTTTTCAGTATTGAAAAGAGTTTCAGCTTTTGCATTATTCAAAAAGCTACGTGGCTCTGCACTTTGTGTAGTTTGCGAAGAAATTTGATTCATTATGAGTCCCCCAAGGAAATGTATTAATTATTAATTCTAAGGGGTAGTAATCCAATAGCGTGCCAAAGATGAGCACGCTATAAGAGCCAAAGATTACTAAAACAAGGCATCTTTTACTTTTTCTAAGATGCTCTTGTTGGATTTGTGATGCGGGTCGAAGTTTTCACTTGCTAATAATTGTTTTAGCAATCCTCTTTCTTCGACCGTTACTTTCTTCGGTACGTGAACGTTTATCACAACAATTTGATCGCCTTTGCGTTTGGAATTTATAAATGGAATTCCTTTGTCACGCAATCGGATTTCGCTTCCAGGTTGAGAACCAGTTTCAATTTTTATTTTTTCAGTTCCATATAATGTTGGAACCATTACTTCCGCACCAAGCACTGCATCTGGATAGCTAATGATTAAATCGAATATTACGTTGTTTTCTTCTCTTTGGAAAAGTTCGTGTTTCTTTACTTCCAGCATAACTATTAAATCGCCAGAATTTCCGCCTCTTTTACCAGCGTTTCCTTTGCCTTGCATTGGTATATAATTGCCATCGTCCACACCAGCTGGAATGTCAATTGAGATTTGCTCTTCTTTCTGCACTCTCGATTCGCCATGGCAAGTTCCACATTTTTCTCTAATTACCTCTCCAGTTCCATTGCAATTGCCACAAGGTGCAATATTTACAAATTGACCAAAGAATGATTTGGATACTTGTCGAACTTCACCCGCACCCCCACAAACGCCGCATCTTTCAAGTCCAGTTCCTGCTTTTGCACCAGTACCTGTGCAAGTGTCGCAGCTAGACCATTTTTTTATTTTTAATGTTTTGTTTGTGCCAGTTGCCACTTCTTCCATTGTAAGAGCCAGTCGCAATTTAATATCCGAACCACGTTCACCAGTTCCTCGCCTGCGACCACCACCGCCACTACCGCCAAAGAACTGCTCGAATATAGAACCACCGCCACCGCCACCGCCGAAGATGTCACCAAATTGTGAGAATATATCATTGATATCCATACCGCCGAAATCTTGAGCTCCAGCACCACGCATTCCATCATGACCAAATCTATCATATCTCGCTCTTTTGTCAGTATTCGATAGAACTTCATAGGCTTCCGAAGCTTCTTTGAATTTATCTTCTGCTTCGTGGTCACCAGGGTTTTTATCTGGGTGGAATCGAATAGCTTGTTTGCGGTAAGCAGCTTTAATTTCATCAGCACCAGCTGATTTGCTAACTTCTAATACTTCGTAATAATCTCTTTTTGACATTTTTCTAATTTCTTTTTAAAACTTGCTATTTATTAAATACATTTTTGTGTTTTATTCAGGATTACCAGACGAAGTAATTACTTTCGCATGGCGAAGTACTTTTTCACCCAAGTAGTAGCCGTCTTGTACCAAAAATAAAACATTGCCCTCTTCAACATCGGTGCTTGGAGCCAAGGAAATTGCTTCGTGAATGTTAAAATTGAATTCCTTGCCAGAGGGATTATCCATTTTCTTTACACCAGCTTCCTCAAATAATTTATTCACTTTCGCATAAATCATTTCAATGCCAGTCTGCAATGATTCGAAATCTCTTGTTTTCTTAGTAGATTCCAATGCTTTTTCCATCAAATCGGGAACTTCTAAGAATTTACTTAAAAGCTTTTCGTTTGCATACTCTATCAATTCACTTTTTTCTTTAATGAAGCGGCGGCGTTGATTGTCCATTTCGGCCTGCAAACGCAAAAGCTGATCTTTGAATTTATCACGTTCTTGCTCAACTTCATCAAGTTTGAATTCCAAAGTTTGAACTTCATTTTGTAAAGTTTCAGTTTCTTCTTTCATCTCATTTGGGTCGCCTGTAGGAGCATTTATCTCCATATTGGCATTTTTAACAGCATTTTCTAATTTCTCTTCTATATCAGACAAATGCTTTTCTTCTTGATTGTTCACGTTTGCTTTTTCCTTTTCTATTTCTTGTTCTTGCATTCTATGGCTGCTTGTTTCATGAGTATGTTGCTTGCCATAAGTATTCTTCAAATCCGCTAAAGGATTGATAGTAGGCTTAATTGGTCGTTGTTGCGAGTTGAATTTATCATCACTCATAGTACTTTATCCCCCTATTTAAACACACATAGCGACAGCGAAAAGAACATTTCAAAAAATGTTTTTTCGTTTGTGCTAATCACGATAACTCAAATTTAATATTTTAAGAGCAAACAATGGGTAAAAGAGTGAATTTAATTGAGTTTGGAGCAATGGAGGCACACAAATTTCTATGAAGGTATCTAATCAAATATTCAAAGTTTTTAGAAGAATAAACGATAATTTAATTAAACTCTTCACTATGGTGCTTATTTCCCATTTTATTTCAAAACTTTTCCTTAAATTGCTTAATTGTTTTGCCTTTTGGTATACACTTTTATTTAAATGAAATGCTTATGAGAAAAGGTTTTATCCTTGTTTTGCTATGCTTTATCGCACCGCTACTGTATTCTGCGGAATCTGTTTTCGATAATGAGTCGGCTTTGTTCGATAAATATAAATCTAAAATTAATCAAATTAATGAATTTCTTGCCAAAGATTCTTCTTTTGCTCACCGCCGTTTGTCCTATCTCTGCGATACTTATGGCCATAGACTTAGTGGCTCTAAACCTCTGGAAGATGCTATAAGTTGGATTTATTCTGAATTCAAAAAAGATGGATTTGATAATGTGCAGCTCGACGATGTAATGGTTCCAAATTGGAAACGAGGCAAAGAATATTGCAATATGGTTTCTCCTCGCCTACATCCAATTAAAATGCTTGCTCTTGGCGGCTCTATTGGCACAAACGGGATAATGAAAGGTGAAGTATTTGTAGTAAATAGCAAAGTTGAACTTTTTGCAAATAAAGATAAAGCTAAAGGGAAAATTGTACTTTTCAATGCACCTTTTGTAAGTTATGGTCAAACAGTGCAATATAGAGTTAATGGTAATCAATGGGCGGCACAATGCGGTGCTATTGCTTCTATGATTCGTTCAGTCAGCCCAAGGGATATGCACAACCCACATACGGGTGTTATGTATTATAAAGACTCTATTGCTAAAATTCCACATTTTGCCATTACAAGCGAAGATGCTGAGTTATTAAGCCGATTCCAATCTCGTGGCACAAAAGTAGAAGTTGATCTTTATATGGAAGCTCACATGGAAAAAGATGCACTATCGCATAACGTGATGGCGGATTTGAAAGGAAGTGTTGCTCCAGATAAAATAATTGTAGCTGGTGGACATATTGATTCTTGGGATGTAGGAAGTGGAGCAATGGACGATGCGAGTGGCTGTGTTGCAGCTTGGGAAGCTATCCGAGTGATTAAAGAATTAAACCTACAGCCCAAACATACTTTGCGTATTTGCCATTGGACAAATGAAGAAAACGGTGGACAAGGTGGAAGAGTCTATGCCGATAATCACGATAATGAAAAACATTTAATGGCTTTTGAATTTGATTCTGGTGTGCTTTTGCCAAACTATGTCCGATTTTCAGGAGATTCAGTCGAATATAAAAGAATTCAAAATTTCGAGAAGTTACTTAAATTAATTGATAAGGATTTGAGAATTGGTTTTGGTGGTGGTGGTGCCGATATTGCAGCAATAGTAGATAAACAAAATATCCCTGCTATGTCACTTTCTACTGAAGATCCGAATATTAATAATCATTATTTCTATTTCCACCATGCCGATACAGATACTCCAGAAAAAGTGTTAGTGAAGGATTTCAATAAATGTATAGCTGCTATTGCTGCTTCTTTATATCTCTATTCTGAAATGAAGGGAGAGTAATAATGAAAGGTATTATATTAGCAGGTGGAAGTGGCACTCGACTTTTCCCAATGACGAAAGCGATAAGCAAACAACTTTTGCCTATTTACGACAAACCAATGATTTACTATCCCCTATCTGTGCTAATGCTATCGGATATAAAGGAAGTATTAATTATATCGAATCCAGAGTATATTGAGCTTTATCGCACTTTACTTGGAGACGGTTCTCGTTTCGGAATTGAATTGACTTACATTATTCAAGAAGCTCCACGCGGCTTGGCAGATGCTTTTATAGTAGGTGCTGATTTCATAGGCGATGACAAAGTAAGCTTAATACTTGGCGATAATGTTTTCTATGGTTATGGCTTTTCAGGAATATTAAAGAAAGTTTCTAATTTGGAATCAGGTGCTTTAATATTTGGATATAATGTAAAAAACCCAAGTGAATTTGGAGTGTTGGAATTCGACAAGGAGTATAATGTACTTTCGCTTGAAGAAAAGCCAGCGAATCCAAAATCTAATTATGCAATTCCAGGATTATACTATTACGATAATTCAGTAGTTGAAATTGCAAAGAATATAAAACCTTCAGCACGTGGCGAAATCGAAATAACTGATGTGAACCGAGCATATTTGGAACAAGGCAAATTGAAAGTAGAATTGCTTGGTCGTGGCTTTGCTTGGCTTGATACAGGCACGCCCGACGGAATGATGCAAGCGGCAAACTTTGTGCAAGCAGTACAACAAAGACAGGGTTTATACGTTGCTTGTTTGGAAGAAATTGCATATCGAAATGGATTTATCACTAAAGAACAATTGCTCGAACAAGCTAAAGATTTAGAAAAAACAGACTACGGTCAATATTTATTTAAAGTGGCTGCGGGTAAATAATAAAATGGTTGAATTATTAGCAAAGTTCGATAAACTAATCAGACCTACTCTTGTGGGAGCTGCTCCTAATTTATCAATTTGGCTTTATTCTTCTAGTAAAGCTTTCTTCATCCGCACTTTAGCAAATTCCAATCCACCGAATATAATACTCGATTACCCTGCTACAAAACTTTGGGATTTAGATTTTGGTTTTCCATTGTTTAACTCAGCTGGTATGTTTAAGTATGGTCAGGGCTATGAATCAGTATCCAAAATGGGAGCTGGGGCTTATATTTGTGGAACTACTACTTATTTAGAACGTAATGGCAATATCAAAAATGGAGTTAAACACCCATTTATACCTTTGCCAAAATCTGGCTTAGCTATCAACTGGATGGGTTTGCCTAATAAAGGTCACCGTTGGACAGCGAATATAATATCGAGATATAATAAAATAAGTAACTGCCCTCTTGGTGCCTCTCTTGCGACTGACCCAGGAATGAATGAAGCAGATGCAGCTCTTGGATTGGTAGATGGACTTTTCGTTTATGATAAAGCGAAGGTAGATTTTATTGAGATAAATGAAAGCTGCCCAAACGTTGCCCACCACGTTTCAGTAGAAACAGTTAATGGTTTAGATGCTTCAATGGTTCGACGATTAGAATTTATTTCAAAAGAATTCTTATTAAAAAGAAATAGAAATTTACCTGTAATAGTAAAATACTCTGTTGAAACAAACCTAGAGCAAATTCCAGCACTAATTGATTTGCTTACTACGCTAGGTTATGATGGAATTAATTTTGGAAATACAGCAATTAACTACAAAAGCATAAAAGAAAAAGCTGTAAATCGCTATGAAGAAAAGGTTTACGATAAATTCACAAGTGAATTTGGAGGTGGAGTTAGTGGAAGTTACTTAAAACCCATCTCGCTTGAAGCTTGCAGAACAGCTAGCAAGTATTTGAAAACAAAAGAGTTAACTAAAGAATTTCACGTGTTAAGGACTGGAGGAGTAAACACTGCCGAAGATTTAGCAGAGCTTGGTTCCTCTTTTTCATTAGCTCAATGGTACACAGGATTTTTCGATAATTTTGGAAATAAAGGTTTCCAAACTTACAAAAACTTAGCAAATCAGTTAAAAAACTTAAGCTAAAATCTCTAATAATTTTTCTTTTTTGATAGAAACTATGCCTGGCTCTTCGCAAACGATTCCTGCGGCTATATTAGCTATTATAGCCGATTCTACGAAATTTGCACCTGTAGTCATGCAAGCAGCAAGTGTAGCAATAGTAGTATCGCCAGCACCCGAAACATCAGCCACATGGCGGGCTTTGGTGGGTATATGTACTTTATTTCCGTTGTTTTCATACATCATCATACCGCCACTACCTAAAGTGAGTAAAACATATTGGCATTTTATTGATTCTAATAATCTTTGACCAGCTTTATCTATTTCTTCTGGAGTATTGATTTTCATATTCAATGCTTTCGAAGCTTCTTTTCTATTTGGTTTGAAAACTGTAACTTCATTGAAGCTGAAAAAATTATCGAACTTAGGATCTACAAAAACATTGATGTTATTCTTTTTGCAATGTCCTATAATCTCTCTAATTAGAATTGGTGAGAGCACACCTTTATTATAATCTTCTAAGATTACACCGCTAAGATTTTCAATAGATTTCACAAACTCTATTATATACTTTTCGCCACGATTTGAAACTAATGAACGACTTTCTCTATCCAATCTAGCAATCTGCTGATTGTTACCAATGATTCTAGTTTTAACAGTGGTAGGTCTTTCCACGTCAATAAACATTCCGTCAATATTTATTCCATTTTCGGAAGCTATATCTCTGAATATTCTACCAGAGTTGTCGTCGCCAACAAGCCCGCAAAGTATTGGCTCAAGACCCAATGTTTTCAGATTGCTAGCAACGTTTGCAGCCCCACCCAAATGGAAAGTTTCTCTTTCTACATCAATTACAGGGACTGGAGCTTCAGGGGAAACACGTGTTACACTTCCCCAGAAATATCTATCAAGCATAACATCGCCAACTACTGCTATTCTTTTTCCAGAGAGGCCATCTAGTATTTCTTTTGCCCTTATTTTTTCAATTTTCATATTTTTCATATTTTCATTTGTAGTTTTAAAGAAAGTATTCCAGCACTTAAAGTGCTAAATGTAAATCCAAATTCGCTTTCAGCTTTTAATATAATTAGCCCACCTCGGTGCGGACGTTTTGCTTTTTGCACTAATGATTCGTAAGGAACTTCTGTAATTAAATTTTTATTTAGATTCAAAGTATCGGCTATAGTGCAAGCTATTTCATATCTATTTAAGTAGTCTTTTCCTGCAATATTATAAATACCACGAAGATTTCTCTCTATTATTTTGAATACACCATAAGCAATATCGTCTGCAAAGGTAGGATTGCAATACTGCCCATTTATGATTTTTATTTCTTTCTTTTCCAAAAGAGATTCCAACACCCACCGAACAAAATCATTTTTCCCATAGCTTGAAATACCATAGACAACATTTGTACGAATGATTGCATAGTTCACTAAATTACCAATTACAAAGTTGTCCGCTGCTAGTTTTGTTTTGCCATAATAACTGATTGGGTCAGGCAAATCATATTCAGAATAAGGACCTTTTTCCCCATTGAATATATAATCAGTAGAAAAAGTAATTAGTTTAGCATTGATTTTATTGGCAATTCCAACTAAAGATTCTACAACTTTCGTGTTTATTTCCGAAGCTATTTTCTTTTCATCTTCACACAAATCTACGTTTGTCATAGCGGCAGTATTGATAATTACATCTGGTTTCTCATCTAGTATTATCTTTTTTAGTAGTTTCTTCTCTGCCAAATCAAACTTTGCTACTTTAGTTCTGTTGTTATAAATTCTAATAGTTTCGCCAGATGTTGTTTGAAGCACCAAATCCCAATCTGTTTCTTTAGAAAGAAACTTAGTAATTGCTTCACCAACTTTTCCCGTAGCACCTGTAATAAATATTTTCATTCTTTTTATGTTCCACGTGGAACATTCTTGTATGGTTAAAAAATATGTTCCACGTGGAACATTATTTAAAGTATAAAGATAAAATCGAAACATCTGATGCAGAAACACCAGGAATTCTTGACGCTTGTCCGAGCGACATTGGTCTGATTTTGCTTAGTTTTTCTCTTGCTTCGGTAGATAAAGAATTAAGAGCTGAATAATCGAAGTCAATTGGCAGTTGCTTATTCTCATTGTTTAAGAATAAGTTTATCTCCCTTTTTTGTCTTTCTATATATCCTTCGTATTTTATTTCTATTTCTAAAGTTTTAGCTAAATCTTTGTTGTACCAAAACGGCAATAAAGAATTGTTATAATTTAAATCTATAAGTTTAGTTAATTCCACATTGGAACGTTTGGTTAAAGAATAAAAGTCTGTCTTTTGGGACACTTCACTTTCGCCTACACTTTGTAAATATGGATTAACGTTTTCTTTTTCAATCTTACTTTCTTTCACTCTTCTGTAGCCATCTGCTACTAAATCATCTTTTCTTGTTTGTTCTGTTAAATCTAAATTAGAAACCAAACCAATCCTATTTCCATATTTCATCAATCGAGAATAAGCATTGTCTTGTCTGAGTAGCAAGCGATATTCTGCAAGTGATGTAAATATTCGATAAGGTTCTTCAGTGTTTTTATTTACTAAGTCATCTATCAATACTCCGATATAAGCTTCGGAGCGTTTGAGTATTAATGGCTCTTCGTTTTTAATCTTAAGTGCCGCATTTATTCCAGCTATCAATCCTTGCGAAGCAGCTTCTTCATAACCAGAAGTTCCGTTGATTTGTCCTGCAAAGTATAATCCAGAAATTGCTTTAGTTTCAAGTGTAAATTTCAATTGGTAGGGATAGAAAAAGTCATACTCAACTGCATATCCCCACTTACTTATTTCACATTTTTCTAAACCTGAAATAGAGCGAAGTCCCCTTTCTTGAATTTCTGTTGGTAAACTAGTAGAAAAACCATTTACGTATATTGAATCTGTGTTTATTCCTTCTGGTTCAAGTAGTACTTTGTGGCTATCACGATCTGAAAATCTATTAATTTTGTCTTCAATTGATGGGCAATATCTTGGTCCAGCACCTTGAATTCTACCAGTAAACATAGGAGAACGTTCAAATCCTTCTTTTAAAATATCGTGTGTTTCTTGATTAGTGGCTGTTTGATAGCAAGCAATTTTATTTTTAACTCCAGCAGATTTATAAGAGAATGGCTTAGGATTTTCATCGCCAGGTTCTAGCTTAACTTTGCTGAAATCAATACTTCCTTTTTTTATTCTAGGCGGAGTACCAGTTTTTAACCTGCCTTTCTCTAACCCATAAGAAGCTAGTAAATCAGATATTTTATCAGATGAAGGTTCGCCCACTCGTCCACCTCGTACTTGTTCTTCGCCAGTATGCATTACACCATTTAGGAATGTACCAGCACAAAGTATCAATGCTTTGCATTTAAGTGTAACACCTGAATCAGTCACTACTCCAGTTACTTTATCCTTGTCTATAAGTACCTCTAAAGCAGTGCCAGAAAGGATTGACAGGTTATTCTGTGGTAATAGGGTTTGTTTCACATAAAGTGGATATAAATCTTTATCAATTTGTGCACGAGGAGACCAAATTGCAGGCCCCTTGGAGATATTCAGCATTTTGAATTGCAAACCAGCTTTATCTGCCAATATTCCCATTTCGCCACCAAGTGCATCAATTTCCTTCACTAAGTGACCTTTGGCAGTGCCACCAATAGATGGATTGCACGAAGGACGACCCATAGTATCAATTGACATTGTTAGCAATGCAACATTAAGCCCCATACGTGAGGCAGAAAGTGATGCTTCAATACCTGCGTGTCCTGCACCAACTACAATTATATCGTAATTTATTTCTTTCATTAAGGTCGAGTACCCAATCTAACATTAACGTTAACACCATTCTTATTAATAAAATCTACTAATTCAGAGATTTTCATAAATGTAGTATCCATCTTTAAAGCAAACTCTTTGTCGTAAAGAAGTTTGTTGACAGCTCCACCATTTGTCTTAATATCTTTAGTAATGCTGTTTAAATCAGTTATGAGTGTATTTGCCGAACTAACTGTGCCATCTACACCTTTTATAAGCCCACGGGCTTCTTTGATTGTAAGTTTTAATTCAGAGAATAAAGTGTCCACGTTGTCGGTGTTGTTGTGTATAGCTTCTTTCAAATCTTTAGTAATAGAGCTAATGTCCTTCAAAGATTTATCTAAGTTCGCATAGTTGCTGGAAAGCAGCCTATTTACATCGCTTGTGATGGCAGTAAGCTGAGCTACAGATTTGACAATGTTACTAAATAATGTATCATTTGCGAAGATTTTATTCAAATTTACTGATATTGAATCCAGTCGTCTAACCAAATTGATTGCATCTCCACTTACTTCGCCAAGCATTGCTACCATATCGCCAATATCTGCAGTGTTCTTGCCTTTCATTTCACCAGAAAGAGAGAATTTATTCTGTCCAATTCCAGGGATAATTTCTATTTTCTTGCCACCAGTGATTTCAAGTATAGTAATTTTTGCCGATGCATCTTCTTTCAAATCATCGGTGTTATCAAGCACGATCGATACCAACACACCACCATTGTTCACTTCTACGGCAGTAACATTACCTCTTTTAACTCCATTTATAACAACGGGAGAAGATACTTTGATTCCACCAGCATTATCAAAACGAATTCTAACTAAGTTGTTTTGACCAGAAAAATTAAAACCCTGTCCTAATATTAGTCCAACGATAAGAATCGCCAAACCAATTATAGAAACTAGACCTACTTTGAGTTCATTATTTTGTTTATTCATTGCTCAGATTGATTGCTTAGATTGTTATACTGTATTACTTTAAATATAAAGTTTGAATTTTAATAGATTGGATTAACCCAATGAACAAAAAACTAAACTCTGTTATTTCTAGTATAACAAAAATAAAGCATTTATTTGATAAAACGATGTATGAAATTGTAAGATTTGCTGAAAAATCACAAAAAGAGAGGTAAATTAGAATATTTAATTCCAATTAGTACTACAATAAGGGAAAGTAGAGTAGAAGAAAAAGAGATTGAACAAGATTTATAATATTATAGACCGTCAATCTCTTTTAATAATTTTTCGGAAACAGAGCGAAGCACATCAGGATTATCATAGAAACCCTGAGCTATTTTAGCACGAATTGGTTGCAATTTTAAAGCTTCAGCAGAAATTTCTAATTTATCTGATGATTCTTTTACTTTCGCTTCTTTCGATTCTTCTCTGTAGGCAGACACTTTTTTATTTGACTTACTGTCAGTGCCATTTAATGCATTTCCTCTATTTAAAGAATCTATATTCATATTATTCTCCAAGACAACTAAGATTATTAAACGGGTACCAAACAAACCGATTTTGCCATAGTAAACCTATTTAGCTAGATTATCGGCAAACTATCTTAAAACTTTAACTAAATAAAAAGAAATAATCGCTAAATAGTAACATCAGCAATATTTTTTCCAACTGCATTGGCTGAAACGATTCTAGCAATTTTCAGAGAAATCTCGGCTGGAAACTGACGAATCACTTCCTTAGTTTGATCATTGATAATTTTCATAATCATTTGATTAGAGTCTTTATCCTTAGCAAACTCAATTGCAATTGATTTATCGTCAAGCAAACTTTTAATGCTTTCTGCTAAATCGTTATAGTCAACTTTTTTAGTTTCTTCCTTTTCAACATTATTCTTCTTAAGCTTTTCATTTGCAAAAGAGTTATCTTTCTCCAATGTTTCAGATTGTCTTCTATCGCTATAATTTGAAAGTAAATTATCGAATTGTTCGATAGATATTGGTTGAACGCTGTTTATTCCATTAATCATGACAACCTCTCCTAATTTTAATAAAGGTTGATTTTTTATAACTATGCTTGTCCAATTAAACTAGAAGCTGAGCCGTATTGACTTTGCGCTTCTAAGTAAATTTTTAAAGTATTTTCGTATTGTTTCTTAGTGTTTTCAGCTTGTCTATCAATTAAGCTTGAAGTACTGTCATACTTAGCTTTCATATCAGTGATTTGCTTGCTGATTGATAAAGTTTTATTCTTTATTATACCTGTGTCGCCTTTCAAAGTAGAAATGGCAGTTGTAACTTTTTTAACAAAACCATTAGGATCTGTAAAAATCGATTTGATTTTGTCAGGATTATCTTTTAAAACTGTCTTAAACAAATCAGTATCTGAAATAGATAACATTCCATTTTTATCTGCTTTAATACCAATTGAAGAAAGATACAAACTTGTACCAGATGAATCAGTACTCATTGACGAAGATGCTAAACTTCTCAATGTAGAGCTCAAACTTGTGATAGATGGTTCGCTTCTTCTAACGTTTTTATCGCCTTTAGAAGTATTCAGCAAATCATTATAACTATTCAAAAATGGTTGAATAAAACTCTTTACAGTATCAAAATCTTCTGAAACAGTCAAATTCAAAGATTGAGATGTAGCATCTTGAGCTTTTATCAATGTAATAGTAGTACCAGAAAGAACGTCATTTAAAGTATTAGATGAATTAGTAATTTCAATTCCGTTAATATCAGCTTTTGCATTTAAATCAGCAACATTTGCTTTAGAAAAACCTGCACTAGTGGTACTAGAAGCAGTTCTAGAAGCAACGCTTGGATTCACAATTGCAGAAGTAATTCCAACTTTTTGTAAAATATTTCCATCTGTAAAGTTTAGCTTGAAATCTTCCCCAGTGCCACCAGCAGTAAAAACAATTTTACCAGTAGTGCTTGTATCTTTGATTACAGCAGCAGTCACTTTAGTATCTTTTATACCATTCAAAGCAGAAGCAATTTTTTTCAATGCTTGCTCATTTGTTTCATTTCCAGTAAATTCAATTTCAGCAGAATAAGATTTAGAATTTACAGTAAAAGAAATAGTTTCCTTGCCAGTAATTCCAAAGCTATCAGCTAATGTATTTCTCGCACTAACCAATCTATCGTTAGTAGCAAGTTGATTTACTTTCAAAGTACTAATTCCATTTACAGCATCTTTAGTAGCTGAGACAGATGCATAAGATGCATCAGAAACATCTACTTTTTTAGAAGAAAACTTATCAGAAATATTATCTGCACTGTATTTATCAGTTTCAGAAATAACACTATTTAACTTTGAATTAATAGTATTAAAGAATCTAGAAGTATTTTCTAAACCAGTTTGTTTTCTCTTGATACTATCAAGTTTGAATTGCTGCGTTCTTTTAAACGCATCAGCAATTTGTTGAGTTTGGCCAGAAGTTGAAGTTCCACCTAATGATGACGCCATATTATACCTATATTTGTTTAATATTAATCATTATTAGTTACTCTAACTCAAAAGCTTTAGCCCAAGTATCACGCAATTCTTGTATGATATTCAATGCTTCATCAAATTTTTTCTGGAATATGCACCTTTGGCAATATTCATAAAGTCTATATAATCTTGTTGATGTTTCCTCAATTTCAAAGTTGAGAGCACCCATCAATTCAATTAATACTTTGCTCATTTTTTGAACATCTTTTCTCTTACAGCTTACTATGAATAGATCATACATTTTAAGAATGATTTTTTCTTTACTCCAAGAGAGAACTTCCTGTTCAATATACGATGGAACTCTACCGTCACGTTTGCCGCCGTAAGCTTTACTTGCTGCAAGTTGTTGAGCTGCTGTTGCCATTCACTACTTCCTTGTATTTAACTAAATTATGGAAAGACAGAAATTAATCTGCCTTTCCAAATATCAAAAAGTGAGCCAAACTTATATTAATCAGTTAATTATCTGAATAATGATAAGTATTGCGATGGTGCTTGATTTGCTTGTGACAAAGACACCAACGACGATTGTTGCAAGAATTGTGATTTCACCAAACTCAATTGCTCTGAAGCAACATCTGCATCTTCCAATCTTGAGATAGCCGATTTGTAGTTTGTGATTTGTGAAGTCAACAATTCTTCTTGAGAATTCAAGCGGACTTGAATACCACCAAGATAAGAGGCAACTTTGTTAACGTTATTTAAAGAATCTGCAAGACTAGTTATTGTAGCTTCTACTTGTGTATCACCAAAGATACCTAAATTAGTAGAAGAAACGCTATTCAAATCTTGTAAATTTAAGCCAGTCACTCCAGCAAAACTAGTTGCTACAGCACCCGCACCAGAAGCATTAGTTGCATCATTAGTTGCATTTAAGTTAAAATTGTTACTTTCAACATTGAAGTCGCTATTGCTTGTAGTCAAATCAACTTCAATATTCAATAGTCTATTATTTGCATAATATCCTACTGTCCAATCTCCTGAATAAGCACCTTGCAATAACTGACGACCACCGAAAACAGTAGAGTCAGTGATGAATTGGATTTGTTGAGCAAGTCTATAAGCACCTTTTGCAAGAGCAACTTTCTCATCTGTTCCCAATGCACCCGAAGAAGCGATAGCTGCGGCATCTTTGATTTCTGTTAAAAGACCATTGATGTTATCCAAAGCATCTTGAGAGATTGCAGTTACGTTTTTAGCTTCGCCAACCGCATTCAAAGAAGCTTTCAAAGCACCATTTCTTGCACCTAAGGCACGAGAAGTGATATAACCAGATACATCATCTGCAGCTGAGTTAATTCTTTTACCAGTTGATAATCTCAACTGACGGTTTGCAATATTGTTTGATGCAGATAGCAATGCATTATAAGCATTCTCTGCAGGTATATTTGTACGGATCCTTGATCCGCCAGATATGGCTGTTGGCATAATAACCTCCGTGTATAATTAAATTTGTACCGGGCTTCCTGCCAACAAAATTCTTTTTTCCTTATATTTCCATTTTCGACAAAGTAAATTGAAACTTTAGAAATATATTTTATTTTTATGAAATAATTATAATCTTAATGTTTATTTTATTGATAAGTGTTACTTCCTGCCACAATTATCATTCATTATAAACGCTTATGAAGCTAACTGCTGACAATTCTACTATTGAATTATTTTCTGTACTAACTATAGTAAACTCTGTCAGCGGCAATTTTATTTCATATTCAGGAAAATCGGCACAATCCAATGAGACTTTAACGTATTTTCCATGATTTTTGATTATAAGTCTATGAGTTTCACCTTCTTGCAAATGGTGACCAGCAAAATTTTTAGTTACTTTTCCATTCTCGCTGAAGTAAATTCCTGTTGTAGAAACAGTAAGCTCAAGTCCTTTTTGTTTGCTGTACTTATCTTTAGTAGTACGCAAATTAAATTTCGCACCAGTTCCTTTCTTTAATGTCAAAGAAAAGTCAGCAATATATTGCTGAACATTTTCAGAACTCATTGAAATTAATGAATTTTCATTAAGTAAAAGAGAGTTATTATTGATTTTCGCAACTGAATAAATATCCGACATTATATAGCAATAGATAGCACCAGAGCTATTTACTAATTTCTCTTTTTTTACATTGGGTTTGGAAAAACCAATTGCACCCAAAAGTCTTTCTGAATTGCTTTCTTCTTCTCTAAATTGTTTATTCAATATAAACTCTTCATGGTTAGACAAGTGCCATGGAGTTAATATAGAACAAGAATTCAATAAAAAAGAAGATAAAATAAATAGTATTGATAGACTTTTATTCATAATTTACTCTTGAATAGGAGATTTTTGATTGTAACGCAGTTCTTCTGGCTGAAACAATCTATCCCAGAAATTAAAACCAAAGCCAATATAGTAATTAGAAAAGGTACCTAACTTACCAAAACTCTCATTTAAAGATCCACCGAGCAAATCAGTAACTTTACTATTTCCTGAAACATAGCCAAAGATAAGTGATGCAGATAATTTATTATTGAATCTAAATGTGAATTTAGCACTTGCATTCATATATGATGATGGAAAATAGCCCGTTTCAACAGATGGAGTTAATGTAAGCCCATCTTCTACCAAAGTGTGGTGATAGCCAAAGCGAAGTGGTAAAACAGCCAAGCCCCATTCATCTTTACCAGTTGCAATTAAATTCAGCAATGAAGTACCAACAAAGAATCTATTATTAGCAAATGGCAATGCTAAATCTGTGTTTATCAAATGAAGATTCAAGCCCTTGAAAAGAAATTTGTCTTCTGTGGCAGCAAAATCTGTATTCGTAAAACTTTTTTTTGCACCTGAATTTAATAAGCTTACTTGTGCAATTCCAATATTCCATGCAGAATTAGGCATATCTTTCATTTCTATATAATTCTCTTTTTCCAAATTTAAGAAATCCAGCATAGAAATACCGAAACCGAAATAAGGGAATGAAACGGAATTTCCACCAACTAAGCTTGTTACGCCAGCAACATAGCCAACCATTGTTTTAACATTCAAACCACCAATAGAGCCGACATCTAAAGAAGCAGACAAATTACCATAGAATGATGGTAGATAGCCCAAACTACCCGTGAAGGAAACTGCAACATAAGGAATTGTTTCGCTCAGGAATATTCTCTTTTTAACATAGATAGGAGCTACTGAGTATAAAAAGTTTTCGGATTTGGCATCGGCTGCTATAAATTCAAAAGCATTCGTACCCCAACTCCAATTAGTACTATTTTTAAATGGGCGAAGTCTCGCTTCTACTATTCCTATTCTATAGATACCACCAGTAAAGAAATTTCCAGATTTACCAGTATATGATGGATTTAATTCTCCTAAGTTCGGGTGGATACCAAATAAACCCAAACCAGTAGAATTATTAGTGCTACCACCGATAATACCGCAAGCTTCAAATAGACCTATTCTAATGAAATCAGGATAAGTTCTTTTTTCGGAACTATCTTTTTCGTCTATGAATCTTTTCGATTCAATTACTTTGGAAGAAGGACTAACAATTCCTCTATCTCTATTGCCAGGGGCATTTTTTACGAAATAGGTATAAGTTGTGTCCTGCTGAATTACTTTAAAAGTATCAACCTCATCTCTTGTGTATTCTGGAACACAAGATGATATTAGCAAAGCCAAAAGTGGCATTAAAAGTAGAAGTTTTTTCATAATCTCATCTAATAATTAAATGATTTCGATATTCAAATCAAGTAAATTGTCTAATTTTGCACATAGTTTATCGCCACTATGCACTTGTCCTACTCCTTCGGGAGTACCAGTAAATACAATATCGCCACGGCGTAGCTTGAACACTTTTGATAAATAATAAATTAAGTCTTCTGTGCTTCGTTCCATGGCTGAAATTTTCTCAGATTGCTTTTGTACATTATTCACGTCAAGTGAAATTTCCAATTCTTCAATTTTTTTATTTAAACTGACAAACGGCATTATCTTAGAAATTGGCGATGAACCAGCAAAAGCTTTTGCTACAGCCCAAGGCAAACCTTTATCTTTGGCAATTTGTTGCACATCTCTTAAAGTGAAATCTAAGCCAACCCCTACTCCTAATATATATGAAGAGGCATCGGACTTCTCAATTTTATGACAATCTTTATTTATTACAACAACTAATTCTACTTCGTGGTGAACATTATTCGAGAATTCTGGAATTTCGAATTTATCGCCATCGCAGAGCATAGCGGTAGGAGGTTTCAAAAAGACAATTGGTTCTTCTGGAACTTCCGCACCCATTTCTTTTGCATGTTTTGAATAATTCCTACCTATGCAATACATAGTGCCAGCAGGGATTTTCTCGCCATTAGTTAATTCTAAATTATATTCTTGCATTTCTATTGTCTCTTTGGCAACTTCGGAAGTACACTATTGCCTTGCGGTATAGCAGCTTTCTGAGTTTGATTTTCAGAATTAGTTTTTTTCTTAGCAGGTAGATTGCTCGCCTGATTAGATGTATTATTATTCGTATTCAATTCAGCTTGTGGTTTGACTAATGGAGCACCAAGTGAATCAATTTCTTGGAAACCAAAGCTACGTTTTTTATATGGCAAATTCGGGTCGTTATATATCTTATTCATCATCATTGCCCAAATAGGTGCAGCAGCTCTACCGCCTTGTCCATATCTGCCAATTATATCGAAGTTAATCCTTTGGTCATCGAAGCCAACCCAAACGCCACAAAGTAATTCAGGAGTATAGCCAACAAACCATGCATCGGCATTATCGTTTGTAGTTCCAGTTTTGCCAGCGGCTTCCACTCCACGGAAAATTTGACGAATTCTGCCAGCTGTTCCAGCATCTACTACGCCACGCATCATTGCAGTCATTTGCTGTGCTAAACCTTCGTCAATCACATCATTCATAACTTTTTGCTTGCGTTCAAATATTACGTTGCCTGATTTATCTTCAATTGTATTTACATAGAAAGGTTCTACATATCTGCCTTGATTTGCAAAAATAGTGTAGGCAGCAGTTAATTCCAATGGGCTAACTTCCCCACCAGCGCCTAATGCAATGGCGGGCACAGCAGAAAGTTTTGATTTAATACCAGCTTCTTCTATTAATGATTTCACTTCGCTTGCAGTAGTGTTTTGTGTTACCAATCTTGCCGCAACTGAATTGACTGATTTTCTAAGAGCTTCTGCTAAAGTAATCATAGAGCCAGCAGAAAGACAATCGGCATCGGTAACAGATGGAGACCAAATTGCACCAGAACCTGGATCTTTATAGCTATAAGGTCCGCAATCTACCATAGACTGAGGATTTAAGCCATTCTTTAAAGCTAAAGCATAAACAAAAGGTTTGAATGCACTACCTGGCTGTCTATGAATTTGGTTAGCGTGATTTAAGGAATATTTATATTCGTTAGTTTCATCAATAAATTTAGGAGAAGAACCCACCATAGCCAGTATAGCACCAGTTTTAGGATCTAACACCACTAATCCCACTTGAATAGTGGAAGCTGTATTTTTTGCAGAATCTATAAACTTAGGATTTGATCGCAGTCTGCGTTCCACTTCTTCTTTTCTATCTTTTGAAGCTGCTCTATACTCTGGATTTTTACGAATTGCATCGGAAATAACAGAAGTGAGTAGCTTTTGATTGTTGCCCCATTTGAACGCTTTATTGAAAGTAGTTTGAAATTCTTTCAAATGTTGCTCCACTGCTTCATTTGCATAGCGTTGAACAGTTGCATTCAGAGTGGTATTGATAATAAGACCATCTCTATAAATATCGAATTCTTCTATTTTAGATTCGTTATTTAAGTTTTGGCGAATAGATTCGACAAACTGAGGGGCTATATCCAATTCACGTTTAACTTTTTTGCCTTGGCTTACTTTAATAGCTTGTTCGGTAGCTTCGAAATATTCTGATTCTGCAATCACTTCCGCATCGCGCATCATCCCAAGTATTAAATTTCTGCGATTTATAGCTCTGTCGTAGTTGTTCTTAGCATCGTATCGAGCTGGAGCTTTAAGCAATCCCACTAAATAGGCACACTCCGAAAGTGAGAGATCTATTGGTTTTTTATTGAAATATTGCCTTGATGCCACTTGAATACCATAGGCACCTCTGCCGAAAGCAACTGTATTGGCATACATTTCAATAATTTCTTCTTTGGTATATGTATCTTCAATTTGAATAGCAGTTGCAGCTTCTTTTATTTTTCGGCTGAAAGTTTGAGTTTGATCAAGAAATAAATTTCTGGCTAACTGTTGAGTGATAGTGGAAGCACCCTCTTTGGCATGACCAGCCATAATATTTTTAATAGTGGCTTTTAGAATTCTATCTATATCCACTCCCCAGTGCGATTCAAATTTTCTATCTTCTGTGGCTATTAAAGCATTAATAAAGTTTTTTGGGATTTGGCTGTAAGGCACATTCACCCTTCTTTCAATAAAGAAATGGTCAATAATTTCGCCGTCTCCGCTCAAAATTTGTGATGCTTTATTTTGAGGAGGATTTTCTAATTGCTCCAGCGATGGCAAATTGCCACTAACTGTGAAATAGACAACTGCTGCGAATAGCAAAGCCAATCCGCCAGTACCTGACAATAATATTATTAATAATTTTTTGGGTGTCATTATCTTTATTTGTACGATTTTTGTATGATTACACGACGTAATCTTTTTCTATAAATCTCTATATCTTCAGTTTCTCTTTGCAAAAGAGGTTTAGTTTTGCCAGCAGTTTTCGCTAAAAGTAATTTCTTTTCTACTCCCCTTTTCACAAGTTCATCTAGCACAAACTGGGCTCTATTCTGACCTAACTTAATGTTGTAATCCACACCACCTTGCTCATCAGTATGTCCTTCGATTGTAACTTTCTTTATGCTATTTTGGTCTTTAACAATATTTTCAGCTAATAGATTTAGCTCTTGCTGCCAAAGTTTGTCTGTTTCCGTGCCATTGCTATCTAGTGTTGTTGGGTATGGAGTTAGATATTCATTATAAGGGAAATTTATACGCAAAGTGAGAGTGGCAGGCGGTCGCAAATCTCTTTGAATTACAGTGAGTGTATCGTTTTTGTCAATTTTAATTTTGAAAGAATCGTAGAATAGATTCTCACCTTGGGTAACAATTTCAAATTCTTCACCTTTTACAAGACCAAGCACATAGTTGCCTAGTTCATCGCTAGTAACAGTAGCTAAAATTTCATTTGTAGCAGTATATTTGGCAGTGATAGTTGCGTTTGGAATTGGCTTTTGAGTTTCTGGACTTTCTACTTTTCCTTTCAATTCAAAAGTCTGCGGAATTTCTTTCTTAGGTTCAACCTTGGGAACGATAGTATCGAGAATTAGTTCTTTTATTTCGGATTTGAATTTGGGTTCTTCCAATTTCACATCTAAAGTTAAATCTTTAACTTTGTCGTATGTTTCTTTCTTTAGAGTGTTGGTTCTATATTTGACGAATAAATCGAAACCAGTAAGAATTAAATCGTCGCTTGGATTATTATTCAATTGATTGCTGGAATAATAAATAGCACTATCGCATTCGAAACAGCTCGGGAAAATCTCATCGAATGGAGTATTGAGGGGAGGACGAAGGTTAGTAACTAAATTGAAATTATCTTCATTCAATAAACCCATATTTTTTTCAACATTTGAGAAAAAGCCTTTAGCTATACGAGCCGAAAAAACATCGTAGCCACCAACAGACTGATGACCCATAGAAGAGAAGTAAAGTGTTTCACCTTTTGGATCTACAAAAGGAGTTATTTCATCGCATTCGGTATTGACTTTTCTACCACAATTTATAGGAGCAGACCAAGTGCCATCTTTTTCTTTTAAACAATACCAAATGTCAACTCCGCCAACTCCGCCAGATCTATCTGATGCGAAGAATAACACTTTGCCATTTGGACTGAATGATGGTTGGGACTCCCATCTATCTTCATCGAGAGTATCCATTGCGTGAAGAATTTCGTAATTTTTGATAGTACCTTTATCTAGAGCACCGATATAAACTCTTGATTTGCCAATGGCTTCATCTTTGGGATAGTAAACTTTATTGCGAACGATAAGTGCTTTTTTAGGGTCGTTAATTGGCTGGGCAGCAAATGCAATATTTTTGCCATTGACAGAAGCTGAGCCAAAATGATAATCATCTTGGAAATTAATTACTTGGGATGGCTCGAACTCTTTAAAAGAAATCTTCTTATATAGTTGTAATCTTTGAGTGCCATCTCTATTGATA
Source organism: uncultured Hyphomicrobiales bacterium (assembly GCA_964650885.1). Taxonomy (GTDB): domain Bacteria; phylum Bacteroidota; class Ignavibacteria; order Kapaibacteriales; family UBA2268; genus JAPLFM01. The sequence goes on from CAZYXG010000044.1 coordinate 21,971, forward strand.
GTGAATAGATTCATATTCTTATTGGCGAAATAGGAAAACTCATCGGGCCCGCCAGATAGTCCTTTCACTTTATCGATAGAAATATAGTAGCCGAAAAACTTAGAAGAATTGACAGCAGTATCTATAGCCACGCCAGTCCAAGGAGTGCTATTGCAATTTTGAGTATAGACAGGGCAATTCAATTCCTTTGGTTCAGAATTGTGCAAAACGCAAGAATTAACGCTTAAAGCAAGCGTTAAAGCAATTAGAAAAAATTTAAACTTTTTGATGTTCAAGACTTTTAGACAATAAGTAAATTAATTTTACGCAAAATAAATCATTATTGCATTAATTCAAAGAAATTTAGCAAAAGCTTAATACTGATTGGCTATTTATTTGCGTCACAGAAATTGAAAAACAAAAACCTAAGCTCTTTTGATTTAACTAAAGTAAGTATATTAGTGAAAATAATTTAGATAAACAATGAAATACTTATTTAGAATTAATAATCATTTACTTTTAAGAAAAAGGTAAACCTATGAAAAAATCAATCATAATCTTTGCAATAGCTTTTATAGCTATGTTTTCAAGTCTTTCTGCAAAGCAAGAAATCTTATGGAAATCACATTATAAATTAATTATTGATTCTCAAGGCAATATTGACCATGGTTATATATATAACGCAATTTTTACCCCAGATGATAAGTACATACTTGTTTCTTGTGAAAGAAGAACTTTTTTAGTTGAAGCAG
>CAZYXG010000045.1:0-22138 GCA_964650885.1 uncultured Hyphomicrobiales bacterium
ATTGCTACTCGCACATTCCCTAAATGATCTTTTAGTTCATATTATTTCTTATCTAAAATACGGAAAAAAAATTAAATTACAAATAATGTTTGTAGTTTTGTTTTTAGGTCGCTCCTACGGAGCTTAATATTTTTTTGTGGTAGTTCGATTTTCTAAAAACAGGTAGTTCCTATGTAACTAGTTTAAAAAGAACCATACTAAGGTTGAGATTTGTAATAGTTACAAGACGGCTCTTGTATGACAAGTTTTATTACGTTTGGCAGTCTTAACACCCTCTGTCAGAAAGCTGACATCTCCCTAAATAGGCAGAAATAAATTTTCACTTAACACTAATCACTCATCACTCTTTTTCCTACCACCTACGACTGTTTCGCTTTCACCTTCGCCCAAGGAAGATAATTTTTTACTCATCACTCAGAACTCATCATTGACAACTCTTAACATCTTGGCATAGATTTTTCATTACATAGTGAAATACTAAAGTTGTCAAACAAATCTGGCTAATATTAGCCCTTTGTTCAATATGAAAATTAAGAAATACTTTGCTGGTTCTTTCAATGAAGGAAAAGTTGCTATCCAAGCCGACCTTGGGGAAGATGCTATTATACTTTCCTCTAAGAATACTGTTGATGCCAATGGCAACCCAATCTTTGAAATTGTGGCTGCTATTGATGATGCCAACTCAACTAAAAGACCAATGAAGGAAAAACTTTCTGAAATTAAAACATTATCCTCAATGGTTTCGCAAGCTGGTGAACCTGAGAATAATGTAACAATGCACAATTATGACCATATTTTTGCAGAAGTGGCAAATATTAAGCTGACTTTAAATGACATTAATGACCAAATTAAATATAAATATAGCACTGCACTTAGCAAAGATCTTTCTAATCTATATAAAACTCTTAGAAAAGCTGAGCTGAACGATGATTTAGCTCTGAAAATGATTAACTTCCTTTCTAAGAAAAATCATCAGCTTAGCTATGATGAGCTTTTCACCGATGCAAAAAAATATTTGGCAAAAGAGCTATTTATTGCCGAAACATTAGTTCCCAAAGATAAATCTCAAACAGTTATGTTTGTCGGCCCAACTGGCAGTGGCAAAACTATGTCGCTTGTGAAAATTGCAATTGTTTGCAAGTGGGTGCATAAAGCAAGTGTGCTTATCATTTCATCGGATACTTATAAGGTTGGTGGTTCGGAGCAATTGCAAACTTATTCATCTATTGCAGGTTTGCCATTCAGAATTGCATATACTGCAAATGAAATTAAATCTATAATTGAAGCAGAGCAACATTATGATTTTGTCTTTATAGATACACCTGGAAGAAGCTATAAAAATAAAGATTACGTGAATGAATTACAGAATATCCAAAAGTCAATTCGTCCAGATCAAACTTATTTGACATTGAATGCGAATATGAGCGAAGCTACTATTTCTGATATAATTAGTAAATTTTCGCAGCTAAAGCCAACTGGCACTGTGCTAACTAAATTAGATGAAATCTATAGAGTGGGTGGAGTTTATTCAGCATTAGTTAATAATAAAATTCCATTGGCATATTTTACTACTGGGCAGCAAATTCCAGACGAAGTGGAGCCAGCAGATAGCAATAAGTTTATAGATATGATGTTTGAGGATTTATAAATGAGCGATTTTAAAAAAAATCCTTTTGTTGTAACTATTTGCAGTGGCAAAGGTGGAGTAGGCAAAAGTGTGCTTGCTGCAAATTTGGCAAATGTTCTTTCTAAAAAAATGAAAGTATTGCTTTGGGATGCTAATTCCGATTTCCCAAATCAACATATAATCATAGGTGTAGAGCCGCCTGTTCGCCTTTCAGAAGTTTATAGCGGGCAAGTGAATGTGCTTACAGCAGTTTGCAAATTGAATAATAATTTTCATTTATTAGCTGATACTCCAGCCAGCGGTGGCAGTTTAACTAAAGATGGTAAATCTATATTAAGAGTTTTCGAAGATTTATTAGTTTATTCAGATTACGATATAATTATTATAGATACTCCAAGTGGTGGTTCCGACAATGTATTGCAATGTTGCAATATTGCCGATTTGGTGCAAGTAGTTGTAACAGACGAACCTACATCAATAATAGATGCTTATGGATTGATTAAAATATTACTCAAAATGTTACCGAAAAAATATATTAACTTATTTGTAAATAATGTTATAGATGTAGAAGATGCAGATGAAATCACCAAAAAGCTGAACTTAGCGACAGAAAAATTCCTAAGTGTGAAGCTGGAAGTGATTGGCTATATTCCTTACAATAGAGAAATAAGACAATCTATACTTAAACAAGAATTATTCACTAAGTTAGCTCCCAAAAATGAAGCTAGCTTAGCACTCGAAAAAATTGCAAAGAAATTAATTGCAAGAGCAAAAAAAACTGTAGTTCAAATGAGTAATTAATCGCAATGGCAAAAGATAAAAAAATAGACCCAAAAGAAGAAGAAAAACTTCGTGAGAAAGAGCGGCTTGAGCGTGAGAAAAAAGAAGAAGCTGAGCTAAAGAAAAAACACGAAGAAAAGCAAAAGAAAAAGAAAGAAAAAGAAAAGCGAATGCTTGTAAAGCAAAAGAAAGAAGCTAAGCGAGTGAAAACTATGATTAATCTTCCTTTCAAATTGCTAGGTCAAATTAGTTTGCTTATAACTACTTTGGCTTTCATAATTATGTACTTTGGAATAGAAAAACCATTGAACGATACTGTCTTCAATTCATTTATGATTTTCACTGCCCTTTATTTGGGTGTTGGAGTTATAATGGTTGGTCTTTTCTTGCTTGTCTCTCAAGATAAATTAGTAGAAGCTGAAGAACTTAGAGTTATGGAAGCTGAGCGAGCGACGAAAGAGAAAAAAGCAGAAGAAGACGAACTTGCTCAAATGGTGGAACTTGAAAAAGAAATTGCGGCTAAGAAAATGGCAGGCAAATCAATCAGAGACGATAGAAATAAAGAAATGGAATTGCTTGGAGAAACAGTTGATGCTGGTATTAGCCAAATGGACTTCGTTACAACAATAATTGATGAAAAACCAAGCAAAAAACCTTCATTGGAATCACCTAATATTGATTTGAATGAGCAACAATTTATGCAATTCGACGAAAATGATTTAAATCCATTTGGCGAAGAAGCAGAAACAGAATCAGATTTACTCGATTTGGAAGTAGTCCCAGTGAAGAAAAAGTCAGTTTTGGAAAGTTTTGACGACGACTTAGGTGCAGAATTCAATAGAGAATTTAGCAACACAAATTTTTAAATAATTTATTTTAAAGTAATTTAGAATAATTTAGAAGAAAGAGAAAAAATAATTTATTAATTTGCAAATAAAATTGCATAGTTTTTGATAGCAGTGTATTATGGCTTTTACAGAAGAGCAAATATTAGAGATGTGGCAAAACTATACTTCCAACCCAACTTTGGCGGTGAAGCAGAGTATCGTTATGCATTATATATGGCTAGTTAAATATGTGCAGAAACACATGAACTTGCCCACTAACTCTATACTTACAAGTGAAGATTTCACTAGCATAGGTATCTTGGGACTGCACGAAGCAATTGATCGTTTCGAGCTTACTCGTGGTGTGAAATTTGAATCATTCGCTATTCCAAGAATCAGAGGAATGATACAAGATGAACTTCGTAGAATTGACTGGCTTTCTCGTACTGCTCGAAAGCGTTCACAAGAATTAGTTGCGGCTACAGATGAGCTGAAAGGTGCAAATTTTGGAGAAGCTTCACAAGAAGATATTATCAAACGTTTGGGTATTACTCCCGACAAATACGAATCGTACTTAGCAGCGGCTGCAGCAGCCAAAGCTTCAATGTCATTAGCAGAAACTCAAATTGTTTACCAAGACAATGAAGAAGTGGATATACTCGAATCTGTTTCAGATGCAGACTCTATAACCACTCTCGACGATATGGTAAACAAAGAAAGAGTGGAGTTAATTCAACAATATATTGTAAACTTACAAGAGAAAAAACGCACAGTAATGTCTTTGTATTATTACGAAGAACTTACTTTCAAAGAAATTGGCATAGTTTTGAATGTATCAGAAAGCAGAATATGCCAGATACATTCGCAAGTGCTTGGCGATTTGAAAGCGAAATTAAAAGAATACGAACATGCTTAATGCAAACGTTAGACGAAAACTAAATTCTCTACGTGAGCTTCCAACAATACCAACTGTTATATCGCAGGTGTTGAGAGCTCTAGATAACGTTGATGTGTCTGCAAGTGTATTAGCAAAATTAATCGAAAGAGATCAAACTCTCGCTTCCCGAGTGCTACAAGTAGCAAACTCCCCTTTCTATGGGTTCTCCAGAAGAATTTCTACAATTGATTTGGCAGTAGTCGTAATGGGCTTAAATTCAATCAAAGAGATTGTAATTGGCTTAGTTGTTCAAAGATTTTTCGGCAAATCGAAACGATCTATAATTAATATAAATGAATTTTGGAAATACTCCCTTTTTTGTGGAGCTGCTTCCCGTGTGCTTGCCAGAAAGCTTGGCTATAAATTAGCTGGAGAGGCATTCGTAACAGGACTTATGCACGATTTGGGTTTAATAATATTATCTGATAATTTCAACTATCATTTCAAAAAGATTTGGGCTATTGCCGATCAAGAAAATATGTCATTGATAGAAGCTGAAGAACTTGTTTTGGGTTGCAACCACGGCGATATTGGAGCTTGGTTAGCAGAAAAATGGAATTTCCCTGCTCATCTATGCGATGCAATTCGTTTCCACCATACACCATATTTAAAATTTACTGAGGCAAGTGAATACAATTTGGCTAATGGCGAGCTAAATATGCCACTTACTGCAATTGTGTCCTTATCGGAATGGTTTGCTGGCGAAATGGGATATAAAATTTGGATAAATGAAAGCAAAAAGTCGGAACTATATTTATCAACTGAAATATTCGATGATTTTTCAGGAAACGATACCCTTAGCTCTGGTGGAGCAATTGCAAAATTGAAACAAGAGCTTTCAGACGAATTTGAAAGGGCTTCGGAATTTCAAACACTGCCATCATATTCACTTTATAAATAGCTATGGGCAAAACTACTCCAAATATATCTGCGAAAAAAACACCCAAAAGAGTTACCACTAAAAAATCAAATTTAGAAGAAACTCAGAAAGAATATGTGGAGTCACTTGAGCTATCAGTTTCTATGCTACAAAAAGAAATTGAAAGTCTGAGAAATCAGCTCAATGAAAAAGTCCTTTCCAAAGATGAAAAGAAAAAAACAAAATCTAATTATAGCTCTATTGCAAAAGTATTGAGCGAATGCCATTCCAATGAAGAGCTAATCGTAACTATGTATTCCAAATTGCAACAGCATTATGGAATAATTGAGTTAAATTTATACTTTTTCGACCATTCAAATTTCCTTTCGCCCGTTTCAGAAAATGGAACAAATTCCAAACTCAACTCTCAAGTTCGCCGAATGGAAGAGCAAGGGATAATAGATTGGGTGGCAGAAACTGGGAATATTAACATCATTCATAACTTAGATTATGAAGATAGCAAAGACCAGAATCAGCTTTATTTGATTTTAGTACCAATTTTTATTCAAGCAAAAGTAATCGGTTTTTTCATTTGTAAAACTTCTCGCAGAAAAGAGGACATTGGAGAACAAGAACTAAAAGATTTAAGCCTTATTGTTGAATATGCTGCCTTTGCTATTGATAACATTAGAAGCAAAGAAGAAATAAATAAAATTAATTCTAAACTAACTGGACTCAGCTCTCAAATGTTGGAAACATCAAAGCTCGTAACTATCGGCGAAATGGCTTCGGCAATTTCAAAAGAGTACGACTCTCCAATTAAAATTATCAAATCGAATGTGGATTTGCTTGAAAAAGGTCTGGGCGAACCGAAACGTAGATTTGAGATAATAAAAGAGCAAATCACAAAACTGCTTACAATGAACACAAAACTATCTGGTTTGATGCTTGAATCTGAAGAAGAAAAGCAATCCGAACAAATAGTAACTAACTTGATAGACGAAATTCTGTTACTTTCAGAAACTCAATTTCTTGAGCAAGATATAAAGATAGAAAAGAACTACGAAAATAATAACTTTAAAGTAAATCTAAAAAAATCAACCTTAGAACAAATACTACTCAATATTCTTCATTTTGCAAGAGAATCATTTGGCGATGAAGGTGGGAAAATTGAAATTGGAGTTTATACTCATAAAAAAGGATTGTTGGCTATAAACATAGTTGATAATGGTTTTGGATTAGATGAAAACGAACTTAAGTCTGTATTTGAACCAATATTTTCTAAATCAAGCTCTCACAAAACAGGAATTGGCTTGTATCTTGCTAATGAATTTACAAAGGAAATCAAAGGTAAGTTGAGCGTAATTGGCGAAATTGGCAAAGGCACAACTTATAAGCTGATACTACCATACTCTAATTAATGGGTTTTCAATTGAAAATATTGATAAAAATATTACTAATCTCAATTTTACTTTCACAGTCATTATTTTCAGATGAACTGTTAGAAAGAGTAATTATTAATCCATTGAACAGAGCTACTTTCTACTATAATGAAATTCCTCAGTATAAAGCATCACTTTCCGAAGATAAAAAAAGTTTAGAAATCACATTTGAATCTACAGGTTTCAAAAACTCATTTTCCGATTTGATTGGTAAAGGAGTGATTGAAAGAATAAGTGCCGAAAAGCAAGGCAATATTATTACTGCCAGACTACAATTAGGTGAAAAGAGAGGATATAATGCAATCTCGCTACCATTTTCCAAAGCGATTATGGTGGAATTTTTCAAATGGGAAAAATTATCGCAAGCTGAAGATGTTTATCGCACTGCTCTTTTATCATTAGAATCAGGCAATAAAACATTAGCTATCAATGATTTACAGAAAGCATTTAAGATGGGTGAAGGAAATGCCGCTGCTATTCTTGGAGTGATTAAACTCAATGATGGCAGTGATAATGAAGCACTTGAACTTTTGAACTATGCAGAAAAGAATGAATCTAACATATATGATTACTTAGCTGCATTAGGTAACTACTATAAAAAACATAATGATAATGCAAAAGCAAATGAATATTTCAAAAAGTTCAAAGAGAAAACTGGAATTGAACTTGGGAATCCCAATGCTATAGCAGAAACCCCTAAAGATACTATAGCCAAAGATACTACAAAGAAAACAATGGTAGGCGAAACTAACAATCAGAATAGCTTTTTGCCAGAGTTTACATTTGGTAAATTAGTTTCTTCACTTGGCTATGTGTTATTCGCCTTTGCTATATTAATAATGTATTATTACTTCTCTTGGCGAAAAAAACAAGCTCAACAGCTTGCAAATAGCAAAAACAAGGAATCTAAAATTCCATTTGCAACACCAGAAACTCAAGCTCCAAGCCAAAATTATAATAGAAAGCAAAAAGATTATGTTGAAAAACCTAAAGCTACAAACCAAAGGACTAACCCAAATATACTTAATAAAACTTATGGCAAACTTAAGCCTAATAAAATCAATCAGTTCACGAAAGATAATTTAGTTGTTACTCCTAAGCCAAAAGAAATTAAGCCAAACGTTGTGGAAGAAACTCAGAATTTACAAATCGAAGAGTTTTTGAAATCATACATACCTGAGAAAAGAAAAGAAACACAGAAAGACGAAGAAGAAAACGTATTAAAAATGCTTGAGCGTGCTTTAACCAAAAAGAATGATACCGAGCCACGTCCCGATTTAACTCATTCTGTGGAAAAAACGGCAAAAGAAAAACCTATAAAAGAATCAAAGCAAGTTATTGAAAGCAGTAAAGATGAGGTGATTTCTTCATTTAAAGAAACTACTCCTAAAAGCAAAGTTACAAACTTAACTGAGCCAAAGCTGGATACTGAACAAAAAGATGCAATTGTTTCATTTGCAATGCACTTAGCTGAAAAGCAAAAAAACATTAAAAAGCAAGATTTAGAAAGATTAGATAGCAAATCATTGCCAGATGATGAAGTTGAGCTTAACGAGTTAGCCAAAGAAAAGGGCTTTGATACAGGCACTCTTGAAATCAAAAAGAATCTCGAAAACAGAGAAGATAATAATCCCCTAGCAGCAAAATTAGCAGAGAAGTTTAAATCGAAGAAGTAAGCAATGTTTTATTGATAATCACTAAATTCTTCTAACTCACTTCAAAATTATCACTTATTATGATTTTCCCAACAAATATTCCATTAAAAGACTTTGGTTCTTCCAACTTGAATGAATTGTCTTAAAAAGATTGTCAATCAAATTATTGATTAATATCTTTTCGTTTTTATCCAATCAATCATATTTTTCTATTAGTTCTTTATCCATAGTTTTATGTAGCATAAGATTTTCTAAATCATAGATATCGTTATATTTTACATTCACTGACAAAAGTAACATAATTTTTCTTTCTTAAAAAGCATAATTTAACAATCGTTTTCTCATTTTCTTAAATAAATGAACTGGTTTTTCTTAATTTTGTTTCCATTGATTAAACAAAGAATACAAATTTAATGAAAGTAACTATTATAGGGGCTGCCAAGAGTGGTAGCGAAGCTGCTAAATTAGCTAAGAGAAAAGGATACGAAGTATTTGTAACTGAATCAGCTTTAAGCGATAAGTTCCAAGATACAATTAAAGAATTTGACGAATTAGGCATAAATTATGAATTTGGTGGCAATACCGATAAATGTTTTGCCGATTGTGATTTAATTATCACCTCTCCAGGTGTGCCTCCGCAAACAAAAGTTATCCAAACAGCAGAAGCAAAGAATATTAAGATAATTTCCGAATTAGAGTTTGCTTATAACTATATTAAAAATAATAAAGTTATAGCAATTACTGGGACTAATGGTAAGACCACTACTACCAGTCTTATCCACTATATTTTGGAAAAGTCTGGCAAAAAATCACTTTCACTGGGGAATATTGGTACTCCACTTTCTAAAGTTGTTGATAATTTAATTGGAGATGAAATTCTTGTAATCGAAGTTTCGAGTTATCAATTAGATAGGATAGACAAGTTCAAACCCGATATTGCTATTATTTTAAACATTACCCCAGACCATTTGGCATACCACGGTACTTTTGAACAGTATGTTGATGCAAAGTGGAAAATTACAAAGAACCAAAATATTGATAATTTACTAATTTTGAATAAAGATGATCAGACGCTGGGGGGAAAATTCACTTCGAATGCCAGCAAAGCTTACTTCTCTCTTCAAGATACAAATAGCGATATTTACATCAGCGAAGAAAAGCTTGTCATCTCCAATTTGCAGCATAATAAAAAAGAGGAATTGATGCTTACACGGGAAATGAGACTTCCTGGTACCCACAATTTATATAATGCAATGGCAGCAATTCTTGCTTGCCGCCGTATGGAAGTTCGCAATGAAGACATACGTGATGCATTAGCTAAATTCTCTGGAGTAGAACATAGATTAGAATTCGTTCGCAATATTGATGGCGTGGACTACATAAATGATTCTAAAGCCACTAATATAAATGCCACTTGGTATGCCTTAAGCAGCTATAAGCGTCCAATTGTTTGGATTGCTGGTGGGCAAGGCGATAATAATGACTATAAATTCTTAGATGAAATTGTAAAGCAGCATGTAAAAACTATAATTTGTATAGGAGACGAAGCTGATTCTATCAATAATCATTTCTCTGCTTTCAAAAGCTGCCAAAAAGCAACTACTTTCAATGATGCTATCTTACTTGCAAAAGAATCTGCTTCAAGTGGTGATGTTGTTTTATTCACTCCTGCTTGCAAAAGTTTCGATATGTTTGCAAATTACGAACACCGTGGCAATGTTTTCAAAGAAATTGTAAATTCTTTACTATAAGATTTAGGAGATACTGCAATGGAAGAGAGAAAAAAAGGGCATATAGATTGGTTCATTTTGCTACCTGTGCTAGCACTTATGCTATTTAGTATATCATTTGTGCAGTCGGCTAGTTCTCCCATTTCAATGCAGAAATCTGGCTTTGCAGATAGATTCTACATTCGCCATTTGATTATGGTGTTAGTTGGAATTGGCACAATGATTACCCTTTCACAAATTGATTACAACAAATATCGAAAATTCACCAAAGTAATGCTGGGTGGCTCAATAACTTTGCTTATCTTAGTTTTGTTTGTCGGCATTGGTGCAAAAGGTGCATCCAGATGGATTGGTATTGGTCCAATTCAATTCCAACCATCTGAGTTAGCTAAATTTGCCTTAATTGCTCACTTTGCAAACCTATTAGCTAATGGTAAATCAATCATTCGTACTTTAGAGTTTGGATTTATACCACTTATGATTTGGATGGGTGCCGTATGTTTGCCTATTGCTTTTCAGCCAAATTTCTCTGCAGTTGGAGCTATCATTGCTATATGCTTCACTCTTATGATTGTTGGTGGTGTGCGTTGGAAACATCTTTGGATTAGCGGATTAGTTATTTTCGTTGTCGGAGTTTCAGCATTTCTAAGTGCTTCTTATCGTATGAATCGTGTTTTAACATATCTTGGAATGGGCGAAGGAGCTAAAGATATGGGTGAAAAAGTTGGCTATCAAGCAAATCAAGCACTTCTTGCTATTGGTAATGGAGGTATTTTTGGAGTTGGTCCAGGTCAATCTCGTCAATCGCATTTGTTCCTACCCGAATCTTATGGTGACTTTATCTTCTCAGTTATTGGTGAAGAATATGGTTTTATTGGACTTACTGCAATTATTGCATTGTATGCCACAATTGTATTCCGTGGTTTTAAAGTAGCTAAAAATGCTCCAAATGCTTTTGGTTATTACTTAGCTACTGGTATTATTACCACATTTTCAATATATGTGATGGTGAATGCAGGAGTCAATACAAGTTTGCTACCTACAACAGGTGTACCATTCCCTTTCCTTTCTTATGGCGGTACTGCAGTTGTAATTTATTCCGCAGCTATTGGAGTGTTATTGAATATTTCTGCTCAATCTAATATATATCCTCGCCAACAAGAGGAAGATGATCAAGAAGACAAACAAGAAGAACTCTTCACAAATTCTTAACCCTACAAATATTGTTTAAAAGGTTTTCAGAGTCTTTCATAAATTGCTAATTGATTTAATCTAAAAACTTTAAAAAATGATAGACAATATTGATAATATTTTCAGCGGGCTGAACGAGAAACAAAAAGAAGCCGCACAGCACAAAAATGGTCCATTAATAATAATTGCAGGAGCTGGCTCTGGTAAAACCAGAGTTATCACACAGCGAGTTGCGTATCTGATTGCTTCAGGCATTGCTCCTTGGAACATACTAGCTCTTACTTTCACTAATAAAGCAGCCAAAGAACTTAAAATTCGTATTTCAAAAATAGTTAGTGAAGATACGGCAGCCAAAATATGGGCAGGTACTTTCCATTCTATTTTTGCTAAAATATTGCGATTTGAAGCTCAATCAATTGGCTACGATTCAAACTTCACTATCTATGATGCCGATGATCAATTAGCTGCCATTAAAACAGTGATGAACAAGCTATTAATTGCTCATCAGTCTGTTCCACCTCAGCAAGTGCGAAGTAGAATTTCAAATGCAAAAAACCAAATGAAGTCAGTTGCTGAATTTAAAAATCAAGCTCGCACTACTTTCGATAAACAAGTTGGTTTTATCTACGAAGTTTATGAGCAATATTTGAAACAAAACAATGCTATGGATTTTGATGATTTGATTTTGAAAACTATTGATGTGCTTGAATCTTCGCAACAAGTGCTTCGCAAATATCAAGAAAAATTCAGATACCTACTTGTAGATGAGTATCAAGATACAAATAAAGCTCAATATATAGTAATAAATTTATTAGCAAAAGCACACCAAAACTTATGTGTTGTGGGAGACGATGCTCAAAGTATTTATAAATGGCGTGGTGCGGACATTAAGAATATTTTGGAATTCGAGAAAGATTATCCAAATTCTAAAATAGTTCGTTTGGAGCAAAATTACCGTTCAACTAAAAATATATTAGCCGCTGCCGATTCACTTATTAAAAACAACAAAAATCAATTGCCAAAAACAATTTGGTCGGACAATAAAGACGGCGATTTAATTGATATTATTGATTGCGAAGACGAGCGAGACGAAGCCAGCAGAATCGTCAATATTATCAAATCTAAAATTAGTAAAGACCATGACTACCGAAGCTTTGCTGTGCTTTACCGCACTAATGCACAAGCTTTGCCTCTTGAAAATGCCTTACGAATAAACAATATACCTTATGTTATTGTGGGTGGGGTTTCATTTTTCAAACGCAAGGAAATCAAAGATACTTTGGCATATTTGCGACTTCTTATAAATAAGCGTGACGATGAATCTCTTTATCGAGTTATAAATGAGCCGCCTCGTGGAATTGGAAATACTACCCTTCAGCATGTTCGTGATTTTGCCAGCAATAAAGGCACTTCCATTTATGTTGGCTTGATTAATTCAGAACAAATAACTAGTTTGCAAGCTAGAGCTGTCAATGCTATTTTGAAATTTGTCAAGTTAATTGAGAATTACACCCAAGTTGAAAAAGATGGACAATTCGCAGAATTAATTTATCAATATATTGAAGCAACTGGTTTGCCCGAAATGTACCGAGAAATGGGTACGGATGACGCAAACGACCGTTGGAACAACATTCAACAATTATTAAATGATTTGAGAAACTTTTTCAATGCCAATCCCGAAGGAAGTCTTTCAGATTATTTGCAGCAAGTTACCCTCCTTTCCGATTATGACGAGAAAGACACTAGTGGCAACCACGTAACGATTATGACATTGCATTCGGCAAAGGGATTAGAGTTCCCTATTGTCTTCTTGACTGGCTTGGAGCGAGGACTTTTCCCTATGATTCGAGACGACAGCGACGATATTGAAGAAGAACGCCGATTGATGTATGTGGGAATTACTCGTGCTGAAGAAAAACTTTACATAACTTATGCCAAACGTAGGACTAAATTCGGTGAAACTCAAGAATGCTTACCATCGCAATTTTTGAAAGAACTTAATTTTGATGTTTTAAATTGGAAAGCTGGAGCAAAAGCAAAAGAAGACGCACTAAATAGAGAATACTCACAAGTTAGCTACAATCGCACAGCTGCTAATCAAATTTTTGGCACTACAAAACCAAAACCTAATTTTAGCCAAAATGCAAATAACTATTCACAAGTTAACGATGATTATAATTATTCGCAAGTAGCACAGCCAAGCATTTTAACAGAGAAATATAAGCTAGGTGACAATGTACAACACTCTAACTTTGGGCTGGGAGTAGTAACGGGAATGAAAGGCGAAGGCGATATGAAACAAATCACAGTTAGATTCAACTCAGTTGGCAAAAAAAGTCTAATGCTTAAATATGCAAAATTGATAAAAGTGTAAATATTTTTTTTCTTTTTCTGTAGATACTCGTCTTTTACCTGTCTCTTTTTTTTTATGTTAACTTGAGCTTGTAGAAATGCAGTAATTTGTGCCTGTAAGAATTTGGACTTTGTGCCTGTAGGATTGCGGTTATTGTTCCAGTCGAAATGCGGTCATTTGGCAGTCCTAACACCCTCCGCAAGCAAGCTGGTACTTCCCTTTTCATTTTTCTACTTGTGTTGTTTTTGTATGTAAAATGTCATTTAATATTCTTTTGTTATTATGATACCATATTAATATCGACATCAATATCGCCATCTAATTCATCTAACATGAGTTCACTGTAATCCAATATAGAAACATATTGTTCTTTGATTTCTGAATGGCTTAATATTGGTTTCAAATTTCTATGAGGTGTTAAAAGTTCCCATTCTATATTCGAGTAAACTTTTGCTATTTCGTAAAGATATTTCATGTCTACACACTCTTCTACAGTATGTTCTTTGAAGTACCCAACACTCAGGTTTACACACTCTGGTACAAAATCTATAAAATTAGTAGCATCACAAAACCTACCGTCTACTAACTTGAATTCTTTTCCACTTATTTTAAAATTTCTTGATTTTAAGTTTTTGGCAAACAATTTAGAACACCCAGATGTCCCATAAAACGAAGTTACTATTTGATTATATCCACCCCTATCGAAAGCTATGATTCTGTCTATATTGTGTTTTATCCATTTCGATGTTTCAGGAACTTCTGTGAAGCGTCTAGATGAAACTCCGCCTCTTTCTTCTCCTGTAAAGAATATGTAATTTCCTGGAATTTTATTCTCAATCATGTAAAGCATTATTAAGACACCGGCTTTATCGTCAGCCCCTAGTATAGAACTCCCATCAGTATGAATAAAATCTCCTTTTATACTATGGTGTATATCCTCAACGGTGGAGGTGTAAGTATCAAGGTGTGATGTGAATATAGTTCTAGAATTCCCTATGTTGACCATTACGTTATCACCATCAAAAGTATATTCTTTAAGGTACTTAAATATATCTAATTGTGATTCTGTTCCATATGGGTACGTTCTTGATGTTAATTCAATAAAGGTTTTATGAAAAATGTCTTTATTCAAAATGATTTCCTGAAATGTTCTGAATACGTCCTGCAATTATACGAAAAAAATATGACAATTCCAAATTGGAAATATAATGCAAGTTGTTGTTTTCTATACTCTTACATTTCGTTTATTTTTTTCATAATTAGATCGTGATCTAAGTTCGTACCTTTTCTTTTTTTTGCTAATTCTTCCCAAGTGTCGTCAAGGTCTTTTTGAGCTTTGTGTAGGTCATTAAAACTTTTGCTTAAAGTTGGGTCGAGTTTAAAGAATAAATAAAGAAATGGTTTTAGCAATGCTGTAAAGAAACTCACTACTCCTTTTTGAGCAATGTTTAATTCTGGTTCAAGTTTTTCCATAATTAATCCTATTAAGTTTGGAAAAAAGTTGTTGTATTATTTTATTGATTTACCATTAATCTTAAGATTATTGTATTAATCAATACTCAATCCGTATAGATTAATCATAGCTCCATCTGCTTTGGCATAATCTTCAAAAGAACTATGTCCAATTGCTTTAATTTTATCTAATTCACTAATCATTTGACCATCCATTTTCTTATTCCATTAAATTACATTAATTTCTTTATCTTTTTTAATTTGCAAGAAATATTCAAATAAATATTTCAGGTTTTCTAAATTAAGTGTTGACGTTACAACAATAGATCTATCACTTCCAACAGGCGGATTGAAGGTAATATCTTTAATAATCATATTTTCTAACTAGAAAATCTTTATTAACTTCATTAAATTTTATTACACCCAAAAACCTTTCTAAGAATTCAAAACCAAGTCCGTGGTCTTGATAAGGGTCAAGTAAGTAACCTAAGAAAGCAGAAATATTAGCTTCATTTATTGTACCATCGCCATTTGCTTAGATTTAAAATATATTCATTTCTTTTCCTTTATGATTGATTCTATTCCACTAACTTACAATACTTTTCATTTCACAACAACATAAATATTTCATTTGAATGTTTCGCAATTTGATTTGATTCTCTATCCATTTAGATATTTGGGTAAACATTGTCGTCTTTAAGCCCAATTAACGCAAATTGTAAGGTCGGATTAGATAAATATTGCTAACTGTTTGAGTGTGTCCTCTTTGAACTCTACTGATATTCAGTATGTTTTTCATAGAAACCTCCATTTATGAATAAATAAAGATATTGATATTTCTATGTCGTTACAAATATTTGTTTGTGATTAGAGTATTTTTAACTTTTGGGAAGAATGTTTCTACTTTGATTGGAATTCGCCAAATACACTACTATTTAATCAGAGCTGACTTCCTATTTTATAGAAAGGTAATAGCGTTGTTGGAATAATGAGATTAGAACTTCGCACAAAAAAAAGGTTTCCTTTTTGAGGAAACCTTTCTTAAATTTTGATTGATTGCTATTTTTTGCTTATTTAAAGATGTGGAATTAAGCAATATCTTGAGCAACGAATGGAGCCAAAGCTAAGTGGCGAGCGTATTTAATAGCCGCTGCTACTTGTCTTTGTTGGTAAGCCGAAACGCCAGTAATTCTACGAGGAAGGATTTTACCTTGATCGTTAGTAAATCTAGAAAGCAATTTGCTATCCAAGTGGTCAACAACATAGATGCCAGCAATTGGATTTACTTTCTTTTTAATTACTCTTTTTTCTTTTTGGTTCAGCTTGCTATTGTTGCTTTGCATTGGGAAAATTGCAGCCATTTTCAGTCCTGATTTATATTATTTTGTTTTATTTTTAAGTTCGTTTGCTTTTGCAAAACGTTTATTAAATCTATCTACACGTCCAGCAGTGTCAATCAACATTTGCTTTCCAGTGAAGAATGGGTGTGATTTTGAATCAATCTCAAGAACCATTTTCTCAGACTTAAAGCAAGAGCGAGTCTGGAATGTAGATCCGTCAGTCATTAGAACGTCGATTGTTCTATAAAATGGATGAATACCTTTTCTCATCTTTTCATTACCTTATCTATTAATGTCTATTGTATTCAATTCCGCTAAGTCTTTAACTTTAACGAATTTTTCTAATATTCTTAGTGACCCATTGCGATTTTCATCTTGGTACCACTTGATAACTTTCACAGAAGTAAACTCCGATCCTTTACCTTTTTTGGATTTATCACCAAACGTTTGTGCTTTTGCCATTGTTTTATCTACTTTTTTTGAATTAGGATTACAAATATAAGGATAATTTTAAAAATAACAAAATCTTTTTTCAACATCTTTATATTTTTCATTCATATTCACTTAAATCACTAATTTTCTTGCTAGAATTCACTCATTTTGACGTTTTTAGGTGCCAATTAATTAAATTGCAAAGAAAAATCTGTACATTATGCAAGAACCTTCTTTATTCAATTCTGAGACATTTGTGGCGAATCCTATCAAAAATCGGGTTGAGGAGATAACAAATTTAATCAATAAATACGATAAAGCTTATTATCAGGATTCTGAATCTCTCATTTCCGATAGGGAATATGACATTTTATTGGCTGAACTTACTCAATTGGAAAAGGGTAATCCCGATTTGCTTTCGCCAAACTCCCCTACTCAGCGTGTGGGTGGTGAACCAATTAAGGAGTTTGAAACTGTGCAGCATCAAATTCCAATGCTTTCGCTTTCCAATTCCTATTCAACTGAAGAAATGCTTGATTTCGATAGAAAAGTGCATGATGTTTTGGATAATTCTGCTTGTAAATACTTTTGTGAATTGAAATTCGATGGTGTGGCTATTAGCTTGATTTATAAAGCTGGCAAGCTGGAAAGAGCGGTCACGCGTGGCGATGGAACTCAGGGAGATGATGTTACGCACAATGTACGCACTATTCGCACTTTACCGTTGGAAATCAAGCCAATTAATGGAATGAGTGATTTTGAAGTTCGTGGCGAAATATATATGCTGGATAGCGATTTCCAAAAGCTGAACGAAGCAAGGGCTGAACTTGGCGAAAAGACTTACGCCAACCCACGCAACACGACTGCTGGTAGCTTAAAGCAATTGGATTCGAAAAATGTGGCAGATAGGAAATTGCAAGTAACTTGCTATAATTTATCTTCTAATGATTTGAAATTGAAGAATCATTCTAATAATCTTGAACTGCTGTCGGAGATGGGTTTCCCAGTGAGCAAGTATTCACAATTGTGCAATAATATAGATGAAGTCCAAAGTTTTATTGCTGAATGGGATTCAAAACGCACTACCCTTCCTTTCCAGATAGATGGAATAGTAGTGAAAATAGATTCACTTAAGCAACAGGAGGAGTTGGGCTTTGTAGCTCGCTCGCCAAAATGGGCTTTCGCTTTTAAATATGAAGCCGAAAGTGCTTTGACTTCGCTGAATGATATTACTTTGCAAGTAGGAAGAACTGGTGTGGTTACTCCTGTGGCAGAGTTAGAGCCAGTTTTCTTATCAGGTTCGACTATTAGCCGAGCAACTTTGCATAACTATGATTTTATAAACGAAAAAGATATACGAATTGGCGACAAGGTATTTATTGAAAAGGGCGGCGAAGTCATTCCGAAAGTTGTAAGTGTGGATTTGAAAAGCCGTTCGAGCGATTCAGTTGAATATTTATTTCCGCAAATTTGCCCTTGTCCTTTGCAATCGCCGCTCCATCGTCCAGAGGGAGAAGTACATCATTATTGCAATGCGGCAAACTGCCCTTGGCAACTAAAGCGAAAAATAGAACATTTCGCCTCACGCAATGCTATGAATATAGATGGTTTGGGCGAGAAAGTAGTACATCAATTTGTGGATTTGGGTTATATTTCAAACATTGCTGACCTATATGAAATTGATAATTTCAAAGAAGAGATACTACAATTAGATGGCTGGGGTGGCAAGAGCTACGACAAATTAATATCTGGTTTGGAACAATCTAAAACTCAACCATTCCATAAGGTATTGTTTGCAATTGGTATTAGATTTATAGGCGAAACGAGTGCAAAGCTATTAGTAAAAACATTCAAAGATATTGATTCAATAATAGCTGCAGATATTGATACTCTCTGCTCTGTGAGGGAAGTTGGCGATAAAATGGCAGTAACTTTAATTGACCATTTTTCAGATTTGACCGAAATTGAATTAATAAATAGATTGAAAAGCTATGGATTGCAATTTGCTTTAAGTGAAAAAGAATTGGAAGCAAGTTCCGATGAGTTAGCAGGTAAAACATTTGTATTCACTGGTGAATTAAATAAATTTGGCAGAAAAGAAGCAGCCGAAATAATAGAGAAATTAGGTGGCAAAGAAATAAAATCAGTCAGTAAAAATACAAACTATTTAGTCGTAGGCGACTCCCCTGGCTCTAAGTATGAAAAAGCTCTCAAGTTGGGAGTGGAAATATTAAACGAAGAAGAATTTATTAATTTAATAAATTCAATTGGCAAAACAAATGAATAATAAAGAAGAAAAACTATTTAATTCCAAATATTTAATTGCATATTATAATGAAATTAAACCAAAGGTATTGGAAATAGCAAATAAGGATTTGAATAAATTAGTTTTCAAAAAGAACATAACTATCATTGACAAATACGCTATTCGCCAAGCTCGGTTGCGTAGGAAAATAGCGAATAAGTTGCCTGACTTTGCAAATAATATTGAATTGTTATTGGCAGACGATGTGCATTTGGAGCAATCGAGCAGCACACTGACTGCTAACTTTAAAGCGTCGCTTGTGGCAGAGGGTGAGAATTTTATAGATTTAACTGCTGGCTTTGGTATAGATTTTTATGCAATTGCTCATAAATATAAAAACAACTATGCGGTTAGTTTAAATAAAGATTTGACTTTACTTTTGGAATATAATGCAAAAGTACTTGGAATTGAAATCAAAACAATTGGAAAGTCAGCTGAAGACTTTTTGAAAGATAATAATATGCAATTTGATTTAGTTTATATAGACCCAGACCGCAGAATTGGTGGCAAAAGAGCAATACTTTTCAATGAAGTAGAACCAAATATTATTGGTTTGCAAAAACAATTATTGGCAATTGGCAAGAAAGTAATTATTAAAATATCGCCACTTATTGACCTTTCAGAAATTATTCGACTGATGAAAAATATTTCACAAATTAGGGTGGTGTCTGTTGATAATGAATGCAAAGAAATACTAATAATATTAGAAAGAGAGCCAAAGCAATTAGAAGTAATAGCAGATTTATGCACAGCTGGAAAGTGGGAGCAAATCAAAATAGAGCCAACTGAGAAAACCCCTGATTATGCTTTTGCTACTGAAGAATACCTTTATGAGCCAGATGCTGCATTGATGAAAATTGGCAATTTCTCTGCACTTTCAGTAATGTATGACTTAATTAAAATAGCTGCAAACACTCATCTATATACCTCAAAAAAGCTTGTTGAGAATTTCCCAGGAAGAATTTTTCAAGTTAAGAAATTAGAAAAATATAGTACAAAAGCACTAAGAGCCCAAATAAAAAATGAACGGGCAAATGTGATTGCAAGAAATTATTTCAAATCTGCAGAAGAAATTACAAAAGATTTAAGAATAAAAAATGGTGGCGAACAATACATACTTGCCTTTAAAAACCAAGACAGCAAAGGAGTGATAGCTATCTGCAAAAGATTGAAATAGTTTAGAGTTTAGATTTAGGAATTAGGAGTTAATTTATTCATTAAGGAGTTTAATTATGTCGAATGAAAAAGAAACAGTAAAAGAAAAAACATTTCACTTTTCAGTTAGAATAATTAATTTATATAAATATCTTTGTAATACTAAGAACGAGTATGTTCTAAGTAAGCAATTACTTCGTTCAGGTACTTCAATAGGTGCAAATGTAAGAGAAGCTCAAAATGGTCATACAAAAGCAGATTTTGTTTGCAAGTTAAACATTGCTCAAAAAGAAACTGATGAGACAATGTATTGGCTTGAACTTCTTAAAGAAACTGGTTACTTAGCTGATAAAGAATTTGAAACAATTTATCAAGATGCTCAAGAAATATTAAAAATGTTAAGAAGCTAAATCTTTACTTCAAAAAATAAAAACAATATATAAATCTTAACTTTTAACTCACGTTCATTGAGCGGAGTCGAAATGTAAATCATCACTTAAACAATGTTTTTTCTTATTAACTTTTCTGTTGTTTCAGCTGATAGCATAACGCCTGGTACTCCTGCACCTGGGTGAGTTCCTGCTCCAACTAAGAAAAGATTTGAAATATCTTCGCTAATGTTATGTGGTCGGAAATATGCTGTTTGCAATAAAGTTGGCTCTAATCCCCAAGGACTACCTAAATAAGAGTTACGTTTTTCAGCAAAATCTTCTGGTGTGAAAAAAGAGACATAGTCCAAGTTTTCTCTTAGATCTTTCATTCCGAAATCGTGTTCCAAACCATCTATTATTTTATCAGCAAATATTTGCCCCATTTTGCTCCAATCTATATCTGCTTTCATATTAGTTACAGGTATTAAAATATACATGCTCTCACATCCTTCAGGTGCCATCGAGTCATCGGTGCGGCTTGGCACGTGCAAATACATAGAGTAATCTTCTGGCAGAATATGTCTATCGAAAATATCTTTCACAAGCTCTTTATAGCGTTCGGAAAGAATTAAAGTGTGGTGTAGCAATTCAGGATATTTTTTCTTTGTGCCAAGATAAAGCACAAAACTACTCATTGAGTATTGTTTCTTTTTTAATTTGTTGTCAGTCCATTTTTTGCGATATTGTTCTGGTATCAGCTTCATATATGTATGAGTTACATCTCCATTTGAAACAACGGCATCGGACTCATAAAACTTATCATTAGCAATTACGCCAGAAGTTAATCCATTGTGCATTTCTATTTTAGTAACTTCTGCATTTGTGTGAATCTCGCCGCCTTTCTCCAAGAAAATATCTTTTAGAGCTGTTACCAAGCTATACATACCTCCAGTGCTATACCAAACGCCACCAGTTTTTTCCAAATAAGAAATCATCAAATAAATTGAAGGTACTCGGAATGGATTTCCACCAATAAATAAGGGGTGGAAACTAAACATAAATCTGTGGCGGAAATCTTTGAAAAACTTGCTCGTGTGGGTATAAGCAGGAAAAAGAGCTTGTGTTTGCATTGCTCTTGGAATAAACTTAATCATAGTTTTCAGATCGGAGAAAGGTCTTGAACCAAGTCCATCGGTAATAACTGCGTGGTAGATTTGTTCGCTGAAATCAATAAACTTATCATAAGCTATGGCATCATCTGGGTTGAATTTTGCCATTTGTGCTTTCATTTGTTCAGCATTACCATTGTAATCTATGTAGGTTTTATCGTGGAAATAAACTCTATAGAATGGGTCGAGATAGTGCAAATCAAGATAATCATTCATATTTTTACCCGCCGAAGCAAAAACACTTTGGATTATCTCGGGTGCAGTAATTAGCGAAGGCCCCATATCGAAAGTATAGCCCTTTGCTTTAATTTGGTAGGCATGACCCCCTACCATTTCATTTTTCTCGAAAATTCTAACTTGATAACCGTTTGACTGCAATCGAATTGCTAAAGATAAAGCCCCAAAACCCGAGCCGATAATATTGATTTTCTTCATTTTCACCACTTACGTATTCACTTTCAGCATTTGACGATAGATAGTGAGTTGTATTTGGGGTAAGTTTTCATTAAATTT
>CAZYXG010000046.1:0-22085 GCA_964650885.1 uncultured Hyphomicrobiales bacterium
TCATTTTCGCTATCATCTTTGTCAATCTTGATGTATCATTTTTTACTACGAAATCTGGAGTGATGCCACCACCGCCAAGCAATGGACGGCCAGCTTTAGATTTGAAGATTGGAATAGAATCGAAATTGATTTTGCTTTTATCTTTACTATCTTTAGCTTTTTCATCTTTCTTGATTTTTTCAAGAGCATGCTCAAAATTAGAACCTTCTTCTAGTTCCAACCTGCCCACTAAGCTTCGGTATTGCTCTTTGTCCTTATATGGACGTTGGATAGAACGTCCCGAAGGAGTATAATAACGAGAAATAGTTAAACGGAAACTTGAGCCATCTTCCACTTCGTATTGTCTTTGCACAAGTCCTTTACCGTAAGAAGTCGTTCCTACGATTACTCCTCTGTCCAAATCTTGCAATGCACCCGAAACGATTTCACTCGCTGAAGCCGAACCTTGATTAATCATAACTATTACTGGAATATCTTCCAATTCACCGCCAGCAGTCGAATAATATGTTTCGTCGAATTCTGGCTTTCTTCCTTTTGTGTAAACTATTAAATTTCCAGTTGGCAGGAATTCATCTGCTATTCTAAATGCTTGAGTTAAATAGCCACCTGGGTTCCCACGCAAATCAAGTATAAGTTTAGTCATACCTTGTTTTTTCAAATCTTTTGCGGCACCCATCATTTCATCGTAAGTAGTTTCGGCAAATCTAGTCAATGAAATATAACCGATAGTTGACTTATCAATCATATAATAAGAACCCATTGAGTTATTTGGAATCTTATCTCTTTTGATTGTGAAATGTTTTAGCTCGCTTTCGCCTTCTCTTTTAATGTCCACTTCCACTATAGTCCCTTTAGGGCCTTTTAATTTCTTTGGCACTTCTTCACGGCTTGTACCAATGGCATCTTTGCCATCAATTTGCACAATCTTATCGCCAGCCACAATACCTAATTGCTCGCTCGGGCCACCGTTCAATGGTGCAATAATTGTTATAGTGTCATTTATAATGTCGAATTCAACTCCAATACCATCATAATGTCCTTTGAAGTCTTCGTTTACTTTTTTCATTTCCTCACGGCTGATATATGCCGAATGTGGATCTAAATCTTGAAGCATGCCCTCTATTGCTGCTTCCATTGCTTTATTGATATCTACTTCATCTACGTAGTTTTTCGCCATTGTGTTGAACACAAATTGGAATTTTTTGAACTGCTCATATATGTTGTCGTTCGATATGAGTGGCTGTACAAAAAGTCCAATAGCCACGCCTATCAAGATTAACTGTAGAGTGATGAAAAATCTTTTCATTAACTTCCTTTATTCACTTTTGATATTTACTAATAATTACTTGTTAAAACGTATCACTCCGAACATTGTTACAAAATTTATCACCTATTTAGGGATGTTTTTATAAAATTGTGTCGAAATTTCTTAATTTTCCAAAACTAAATTAATTAAAATTTGAATACAAAGGTATTAGATGTCAGATAATAAGATGGAAAAACTTCGCAAATTAAAAGAAACTGCCCTGCAAGGGGGAGGCGAAGCAAGAATTGAAAAGCAACATAAATTAGGCAAACTTACAGCCAGAGAGCGTATTGAAGCTATGCTCGACCAAGGATCGTTCAACGAAATGGATATGCTTGCCCACCACCATTCAAGTTCATTTGGGCTTGACAAAACTGTTTTTCTCGGCGATGGTGTTGTAACGGGTTTTGGTACAATTTCCGACAAAAAAGTATGTTTATTCTCTCAAGACTTCACAGTTTTGGGTGGAAGCTTAGCGGAGCAACACGGAAAGAAAATTTGCAAAATTATGGATTTGGCAATGAAAATTGGCACTCCTATGATAGGTTTCAATGATTCGGGTGGGGCTCGTGTGCAAGAAGGAGTAATTTCGCTTGGTGCTTATGCAGATATATTCCTTCGAAATACTTTGGCTTCGGGGGTAGTTCCACAAATTTCTGTTATAATGGGGCCTTGTGCTGGCGGAGCGGTTTATTCTCCTGCCATTACTGACTTTATTATAATGGTGAAAAATACATATATGTTTGTTACAGGGCCAAAAGTAGTGCAAACTGTAACCCACGAAGAATTAACTAGCGAAGAACTTGGCGGCACAAGTGTACACGGAGCAAAATCTGGTGTGGCTCATTTCACTTGCGAAAATGATTTGGAAGCATTGAATATAGTAAAAAAACTATTGACATATATTCCTTCGAATAATTCAGAAATGCCTCCATTTTTAATCACAAATGATTCTGCCGATAGAATTGATGAGAAATTAAATTCTATAATACCTGAAAATCCAAATCAACCTTATGATATGAAAGAAGTAATTCGTACACTTGCTGATAATGGCGATTTTCTTGAAGTGCACGAAGATTATGCACAGAATATAATAGTTGGCTTTATACATTTGGGCGGTCGCTCTATTGGTGTAGTAGCAAATCAGCCAATAGTTATGGCAGGTGTGTTAGATATTGATTCATCGAAAAAAGCAGCACGTTTTATTCGCTTTTGCGATTGTTTTAATATTCCATTGCTTACATTTGAAGATGTACCTGGCTTTATGCCTGGCAAAGTGCAAGAGTGGGGCGGAATCATCTCTAATGGTGCTAAATTACTATATGCTTATTGTGAAGCCACAGTGCCAAAGGTAACAGTGATTACTCGAAAAGCTTATGGTGGGGCTTACGATGTGATGAGTAGCAAACACATACGTGGCGATTTCAACTTCGCTTGGCCAACAGCCGAAATAGCTGTGATGGGAGCAAAAGGAGCAATTGAGATTATCTTCAAAAAAGAAATGGACGAAGCAACAGATAAAGCTGCCAAAGAACTTGAACTAATTGAAGAATATAACGAGAAACTTGCAAATCCATATATAGCTGCTTCTTATGGTTATATAGACGATGTATTCGAACCAAGTATGACACGTGGCAAATTAATAAACGCATTTAAAATACTTGAAAACAAAGTAGATAAAAATCCATATAAAAAGCACGGTAATATACCGTTGTGATAGATTTTTTAATATTTTAATGAGTCCGACACCTATAAAGTATCGGACTTTTTTTATTTATTAGGTTCTTAATTACAAATTATAAAATATATTTTACATTACAAAAAAAAGCTCTACTACCTTTCGATAGCAGAGCTTTTTCATTATTCACTAATTTACTAGCTTATGCTTATTCAGTCGCAAAGTTTTCTTCTGTCGGTGTATCTTTTTTCTTGAATAGTTTGCTAAGTTTTTCTCTAATGTTCTCGAAAGACATATAAACTGCTGGCACTAAAACTAAAGTCAATAGCAATGAAGAAGTCAAACCACCAATTAGCACCCAAGCTAATCCTGTTTTCCATTCCGCTCCCGATGAAGATGAGAATGCTATCGGCATCATACCGAATACCATCGAAATTGTAGTCATAATAATAGGTCGCAATCGAGTTTCCCCAGCTTCTATCAATGCATCGAAAACAGATAATCCTTGTTCTTTTCTCATTTGGTTTGTCCTATCCACAAGCAATATAGCATTTTTAGCCACAAGACCTGTGAGCATTATCAGCCCCAAACCAGAAAAAATGTTTAGTGTTTTCATAGTCAAAGCCAATGCAAGCAAAGCTCCTACGAATGCCACTGGGATAGAGAAAAGTACCACAAATGGATATAAGTATGAATCATAAAGAGCAACCATAATCAGGTACATAAATAATATACCTGCCAATAATGCAATACCCATGCTTGAGTTTGATTCTTCTTGGTTTTTAATATTACCTAAGTAAGTAACCGACACACCTTTGGAAAGTGGTGTCTCTTTAAGTTTTTCTCTAATTTCTTTCACAATATCGCCATCGGGACGACCAATATTTTGAGCTAAAATAGAAACAGCCGAGTTTCTATTTTCTCTTTGCAATTTAGTTGGTCCAGTAGTTCTAAGAATTGTTGCAAATTGTTGTAGTTCTACCAATTGTCCACGAGCGTTTGCGAAAGTCATATTCTCAAGTTTATCTGTGTGGGCTCTGTCGTATTCGTCAAGTTGCACACGCATTGCATATTCAGTGCTAGCTTCTCTAAATTTAGAATCGTCATCGCCAGTCAATGCTATTTTTAATGTATTCCCAACATCAGCAATATTTAGGCCATAAGAAGCAAGTTTTTGTCTATCTATTAAAATACGAGATTCTGGTTTCCCATCTTCAGCAGAAAGTTTAACGTCTGTTGCTCCTGGAGTTGATTCAGTAATTTCTTTTAATTTTTTAGCGTTTTCCAATACTTCTTCATAGACTGGTCCATTTACTACCATATTGATTGGAGTTTGGTTTGCTGTCCCGAAAATACCAATTGGGTTTAATTTAACTTTCACACCAGGTATTTTAGAAGTTTGCGATTTAATATCAAGCATTATTTCGTCAGTAGATCTCTTTCTTTCAGTTTTTGGAGTCAAAGCTACGTTAATTTCTGAAGAGTTATTCGAGAATAGACCCAATACACCTTCGCTTGAAGCACCAACAGTAGTAAACATATTCTTAACTTCTGGAATTTGTTTCAATAGTTTTTCAATTTCAAAAGTTCTTTTATTAGTTTCTTCAAAAGATGAACCTGGTTCATATTCTAATTGTACTGCAAATTCACCTCTATCGGATTGAGTAATAAATTCACCACCAATGAAACCTTTTGCAATCAAAGCAAACGAACCAATAAACAAACCAAATGACAATAGAATTACTACCCAACGGCGACGCAATGCCCAAGTCAATATGCCTTTATATTGTGCTGTTAACCAATCTTGCGATTTCTCGAAATAAAATAATACGAAACCCCAAGGGTTATTTTTTTCAATATGTTGAATCTTTGCCATACGGGAAGCCAAAACTGGAGTGATAGTAAATGATACTAATAAACTCACTAAAGTAGAACCAACCACTACAAGAGAAAACTCTCTTAATATATTACCAACTAAACCAGAAACTAATGCCAAAGGCAAGAATACCACAATATCTACCAAAGTAATAGAAAGTGCAGCAAATCCAATTTCGTTTCTTCCAGTCAATGCAGCTGTTCTTCTACCTTCGCCAAATACTTCCATGTGTCGGTAAATATTTTCCAAAACCACAATTGAGTCATCCACAAGGATACCAATCACAAGCGAGAGCCCCAGCAGAGTCATCAAATTGAATGATAGTCCAAAAGCATACATAAATCCGAATGTAGTTATAATAGAAGTTGGAATTGAAATCATTACAATAAATGAATTTCTCAAGCTATGCAAGAAGAACAACATCACAAATGCAACAATTATAATGGCTAATAATAAATCGTGTTTTACAGCATCGGCCGCATCAATAGTAAATAAAGAAGTATCCTGACCAATTGCGAAAACAATTTGTTTTTCTTTTTCTTTTTCTTCTATTTTCTTCAATTCCGCACGAACTAATTTCGCCACATCAACTGTGTTTGCATCGGATTGTTTGACAACTAATACCCCAATAGAATTGCTCATATCCACTCTATTCAAACTTAGCTGTTCTTTAATTCCATCTTCGATATTTGCAATTTCACCTAATCTAATTTCGCCACCCGCTTTAGAGCGAGCAATTACTATATTTTTTACTTCGTTCACATCTAAAAATTTACCTGCAATTCTTACTACGAATTGCCCATCGGTATCTTTGACGTTACCAGTTGGAAAATCCAAATTCGATGCTTTTATAATACCAGCAACTTGAGCAATTGAAAGTCCATTTGCTTTCACTTTATCCATATTCAAGTTGATTTTAATCTCTCTTTCTTCGCCACCAACTAAAGCTATTTGTCCCACACCATCCACTTTAGCTAATTGTGGTTTGATATGATCCACCATATATTGATAAAATACTTTTTGTTCTAAATTACTAGTAACTCCCAACCGCAAAACTGGAACTTCATCTAATGCAATCTTTGATAAAATTGGAGTTCTAGCATCTTTCGGTAATTGCATTGATACTTCATTTACTTTTCTTTGCACGTCTTGCAAAGCCAAATCTATTTTTGCACTTTGAGTAAACTCTATTGTTACAGTAGATCTACTTTCCGAAGAAGAAGAGCGGACAGCAGAGATTTTATCAATACCAGAAACGGCATCTTCAATTATTTTACTAACTTCACTTTCCACTACGTTTGGAGAAGCACCTGGATATATAGTCGATATTGTGATAATCGGAGGGCTAATCTTTGGAAGCAATTCATATTTCAATTGTGTGTAGGAAAAAAGCCCAATCACTCCAAGTACTGTAAATAATACAACTACAAGGGAAGGTCTTTTTATCGCTAATTCGGTAACTGTCATTTTTTCACCTTTGTTAATTATATTATTTTACTATTGTAGCTTGTACGCCGTCTTTCAAATTGTTTTGTCCGCTCACCACAACAGTGTCATTTTCATTTAATCCAGCAACCACCTCTACCATTCCATTTGATTCAGTGCCAAGAACTAATTTTTTAAGTTTAGCTATGCCATTTTCAATTACGAAAATTGATGCATCTTTTGAACTTCCGATAAGTGCTTTTCTAGGTACGATTAAGCCTTCTCTTTCAGAAATAGAATTAAAAAATACTCGTGCAAACATACCTGCTTTCAAATTTACTTTACCACTATTTTGAACAGTTACTTCAATTGGGAAAGTGTGAGCTTCATCGCCTTTCACAGAAATATTATCTATTTTTCCTTTAAAAGTTACACCTGGAATAGCTTCTGAAGCTATTTCTACAGATTGCCCTGCTTTCAATTTGAATATAATAGATTCTGGTACGTTTAATTTTACTTTCAATGTAGAAACATCTACTACGTTTGCTACAATTGATTTGCCATCTACAGCACTTCCTACATCTACTTGACGAGAAACAACAATTCCAGAAATTGGAGACATTATTTTAGTGTCAGCCACTTGTCTTTTAGCAATTGTTAAATTAATTTCTGCCGATTTCAATGCAAATTTAAAACCATCATACTGTGAATCAGTCATAGATTTTGCTGCTAAAAGAGATTCAGCTCTATCGAAATCTTTTTTTGCTTTTTCATAGTTAGCTTCTGCTTGGTGTAAATTAGCAACTTTCAATTCATCATCTACTTTTGCAATTAATCCACCTTTGCCGATAGTTTGTCCCACTTTTGTATGTACCGATACTACTCGACCCACAGTTTCGCTCACTACCATCACATCGTTATTACCTAAAACATTACCTATTATAGATAAGCTTTCAGTTAATTTTTGTTTTACTACTTGAGCAATATTCACTGGGTATTCATTTTTAATATCCGATTTTTTCGTTTTCTCAGTCATAGTTTTTTTGTTGCTACTCAACTTTATCCCTATAGCTGCAACAAGAATAACAACCAATACAATTGCTATAATTTTTTTCATTTATTTTAACCTTTAATTATTAAATTATTTTCTTATTATTCGCCAATTGATTTATCAAGTTTTGCCGAAGCAATCTCAAAATCAATTAGAGCTTGAATGTGATTAGTTTTTGCTTGCAACAATGCCACTTCCGCATCTGTTACGTCGCTGCTAAGAGCCATACCTGCTTTGAATTTCTGCATCGTAACACGCAAATTTTCTTCAGCTTGTTTTGCACCAATTTCAGAAATTGTAATTTTCTTTTTATTTTGGTTGTATGAAAGATAGTTCTGAGTAGTTTCCATCAGAATACCATCTTTAATTTGGTTTAGCCCATCTTTAGCTTGAAGAACTTGAGCTTCAGATTGTTCTACTTGGTATCCAGTTACATTCCAATTCCAAATCTCGTAGCTAACATTTACTCCGACTGCCCAAGTAGATTTGAATTCATCTCTATTCGGAATCCATCTTTGGTTTGGATTTGCATAAGTAAAATTTCCACCAACACTTACTTGAGGATAGTATGCACTTTTGGTTACATCTATAGAATTTTCCGCAGCTTTAATTCTAAATTCATTAGCTACTACTTCTGGTCTAGCTTTAATTGCTTTATCTATTAATGGTAAAAGTTGACCTTTATCGCTCGAAGCCGTATTCGGTTCGGTTTCCAAATCCAACTCAGTTGTCAAATCCAAACCTAATCCATTATTTAAATAAACTGAAGCAATTTGCACATTGTTTTGAGCATCTAATTGTCTAAGCATTGCATCATTGAGCATCACTTCGATTTTCAAAACATCATTGTCGGTAGCCATACCATTTTTAGATAAATTCTTAATCTCTTGCAAGTGAATTTGCATTTGAGCAACATTCTCATCGGATAAATCTCTATATTTCATAGCCTTTTTAAGATTCCAATAAGCATTTTTGATTGCAAAATTTGTTTCGCTTTTATCTTTTGTGAAATCATTTTCAGCAGCTTTAGCCATATTTTCCGATGCTTCTTTGCTAGCGGAAATTTTATTGCCCGTAAAGATTGGTTGCACTAAATTCAATTGCAAATTAGTTTGATTTAAAAGCACAGGGAAAATAGAAAATCCATTTACTTTAAATTCATCTACTTCACTCAATCTATTATATGAACCAGAGAATTTCAATGAAGGCAATCCATAAGTGGAAACTTCATTTACTTTTGCTTTTGCAGCTCGCACTTTTGAATTGGAAGCATTTAAAAAATTGCTACTTCCCATTCCCAATTCCAATGCCTTGGAAATTGATAGCTTCATTTTTTCTTGTGAATTTACTACTAATGTGGCAGTAAGTAGCAAAAGCACAATTAATGTTTTTTGTGTGTTAAACATTAGTTTATTAACCTTTAAAAAATAATTATTCATTTGTCCTCAAAAAGTATTGGTCTTTATTATAAGTTTTAGCACTTTGCTGTGCTTTGTTTAAATAATTAGTTCGTCCACCAGACGATAGCATTCCTTCAAAAAGTAATCGCATCATTGCGAAATAAGTGCTAGAAACATCTAATTTTGAATTTATCAGTTGGCTTGGTTGGAATAAATGTGAAATCAAACCATAATAGATTTCAATAAGTAATTCTTTAGGCATGTCTGCTCTGAACATACCATCTCTAATTCCCATTTCAAGGAAATCAGTAAATCCTTTCCTTATGTGAATTTTTTTGAATTCAAGATGTTGCTGCCAAACTTCAGGAGCATTTTTTTGAATATCAAACAGAAAATTCAATGGCATTTCAGTCATTTTTTCAGAAACCTTACTGCCAATTTTCATCATTTTATCAATAAAATCAAGCTCTTCCTCAAAAATTGGATTTACTTCATCGTGGACACATTGTTGCATAAATTGTACAGAAGCCATAAGTAAATCTTCTTTACTTTTAAAATGCTTATAAATTGTTTTTTTGCTCATGCCTAGTGTTTGAGCAATTTCATCCATAGATACTTTGCTGAATCCAAATTTTTTAAATTCTTCCAAAGCACCTACTACTATTCTATGCCTAGTTTTAAGTTCCTTCTCTTCTTTGTTAGAAAGTACTTTTGCATCTATTTCTTCTTTTATTTCAGTTTTTATCATAAATAATCTCTCTAAAAATTGAGTTTCTTGTTTTAGAAACTAAATTATTCATTTTGCATATTTAGAAACTAATAACGTTTCATTAGTTTCTTTAGTTTCAAAATTATTAAAGTTTTTTATATATAACAAGATATTTTTTGATTATAGAAACAAATTTCGTGTTTTTAGTTTCCATTTGAGAGTTTTAATCAAGAAATATATATTTGTTAGTAAGAGATAAAGCTTTTCGTTGGAATTGAATTTCCTTAAATATCATGCTAAATTAAGTTTTTATTTTTCAGTTAATTAATTTGTGATTATTTTGCAATAGTTACCCTTCACTTTGCAGCAAAATTATGTTTTATTACTTAGCCGTTTGGATAAAGTCACTTTATAATCCTCCTGGGATTGGTGTGTTCCAATATATCACTTTCCGTTCAGCAGCAGCCGCAATCACTGCACTGCTTATGAGCTTATTCGTTGGTCCACTCATAATCAAAAAATTAAAGAAAATGCAAATTGGTGAGCAAGCCAAAACAGAATTGCAATCTATTGGTTTGCACGTGAGCAAAGCTGGCACTCCTACCATGGGTGGGTTAATTGTTATAACTTCAATTATTATCCCTACTTTGCTTTGGGCGAATGTGAAGAATGCTTATATCATACTAATTGTGCTTACCACACTTTGGCTTGGAGCAGTTGGATTTTTAGATGATTATCTGAAAGTAATCAAAAAGTTACCTAAAGGATTAATCGGCAGATATAAATTAGTGGGACAAGTTGCAATTGGTCTTATACTTGGCTCTACGATTTACTTCTTTCCTCATTTTTTCTCAGATAATTTCTATCAATTCAAATCATTAACTACTATACCTTTCGCAAAATCTACTTTTGATTTTGGGATATTCTATATTCCAATCACTATATTTATACTAACAGCGACATCTAATGCAGTGAACTTGACAGATGGACTTGATGGACTTGCTATAGGTACAGTTGGAATAGTATCTTTGGCTTTCGCATTGATTGCTTATGTTTCAGGAAATGCTATATTTTCGGATTACCTAAACATTATGCACTTGCAAGGAAGTGGCGAACTTACAATTTTCGTAGCGGCACTTGTGGGAGCTGCACTCGGTTTTCTTTGGTTTAATTCCTATCCAGCTCAAGTTTTTATGGGCGATACTGGTTCGCTTGCATTGGGCGGAGCAATTGGCTGCTTGGCAATACTAATCAAAAAAGAATTTCTATTGCCGATTTTGGGCGGTATCTTCTTTGCTGAAACTTTATCTGTTATATTGCAAGTTACTTATTTCAAATACACCAAAAAACGATTCGGTGAAGGAAAGAGAATTTTCAGAGTAGCTCCTTTGCATCACCATTACGAAAAAGGTGGATTGCACGAATCTAAAATAGTAGCTCGCTTTTATATAGTAGCAGTCATTCTAGCTATTATCACAATGGCTACTTTCAAAGTGAGATAAATTTTTAATAATAATTTAACAATCAAATCAATCAAAATGAAACATATAAATACACTAATCTTCTTAGTTATATTTTTTTCAAACTTTTCTTTTAGCAAAGAAGAATGGAAAAAATACGAATATCCAAAATCAAAATTCAAAATTGAATTCCTAAACGCTCCTAATTACTCAATTGATACTAACAGTATAGATAGTGTTACAAAATACTTTACGCATAATTGGGTTGTTGAGGTTTCTGACACCAATCATCCTAATTTCAATTATATAATTACAGCCACTGAATATCCAAAAGATTATATTCATTCAGATTCAACAGAAGCATTTATTGATGATATTATTAATTCCACACAAACTAGTTTTTCAGAAAATGAGTCTTTTGAGCTCGATAATTCTTCAATTATTGAACTCAATGGATATAAAGGAAAAGAGTATAATTGGACAAATAAAGAAGATAGCTATTTTATGACAAATAGGGTTTATCTAATGGAAAGTCATCTTTACTTGTTATCAGTCTTCAAAAACAATGGAGAAAAATATAACAAATTATCTCCAAAATATTTTGAATCATTCGAATCAATAGACTTACCAAAAGGCAAATATACACTGCCAAAAAATGACGAGGAAGACACTTATGAAATCAATTTTGCAGGTACTCCAAATCTTGAAAACAAAATAATTGAAGCTGAATATGGAACTATTTATTTGAAAATTAAAACATTGGAACAAGAAATTGATTCTTACAAGTTGTCTTTAATTTCAAGTGAAATAAATTATAAGAAAGAAATAATTGAAAAAAATGATCCGACTGCCTTGAACAACTTATACAAAAAAAGTATAGATGGCACACTGAAATCAACAAAAGGTGAACTAATTTCTATTAACGAAGTTCAGTATAACTATAATCTTGGTAAAGAGTTTAAATGTTATATTATGGATAGAACAGTGCTTATGACAGCTCGTTTATTCTATATAAACAACCATTTATATATGCATTATGTAATTTCAAATCCTGCAAATGATAACGCAAAATACATTAAGACATTCTTAGATTCTTTCAAATTAAAAAAAATTAAGCAATAGTCTGGACATCTTAATAACAGCAATAATTTTATGCAAGATTACATTAAATTAATATTGATTTTCATACTACTTGCAAATGTTACTTTTGCCAATACAAATGATAGTACAGAGTTGGTAAAACCAGAGCTAAGCTATACCAAACTCGGAATAGTCGCAGGTTTAAGTGTTGGTGGTATTGTGGTTGGTCAGATTACTCAGCAAGATAAGTATTGGAAAGAAAAAAGTAACTTCTCTGTAATGCCTTGGAAAATGGAATATGACGATGCACTTATAGCAGATAAGTTCGGACATTTCTTTTTTGCAAATGCTTTTTCACAAACCTATAAGAATGCTTTGCTGATGACTGGTTTGGACACCACTACTTCGCTTTGGATTGCCTGTGGCTTAACTTTTTCCTATCATAGCTATATAGAATTAAAAGATGCCTATTCCAAAGGTGGAAACTATCTTAGCTTTAGCCGTGGCGATATAATTGCGAATTTCGCAGGAGTTGCATTCACTTATTGGCAAACAAAACAGCCAGAAGCAAATAAATTTAATTTCAAATATAGTTTGCAGAAATCAGAGAACTATAACAATTGGGCTTATAAATCACTCACAGATGATTACGAAAGTTCTTACCATTGGCTTGCAATAGATTCCCGTCTAATTTATGACAGTGGCAATGATTGGCAAAAGTATTTTAATTTAGCAATTGGTCACTCCGTTAAAGATTTGGATAGGAATGGAAAGGGCTACCACGAAGTCTATCTTTCGTTGGATTACAACTTAAAAGAAATTGAAACTGGAATTGAATTCCTAGATTACTTAATTAAAACAATCAACAACTACCATTTGCCAGCTCCAGCCGTAAGAGTATATCCCGATGTGAGATTTTATTTTTTAAAAATGTAAATTTTTGATTACAATTTGAAAATGAAAGTTGAAATAGTTTATTGAGTTTTTCTTAATTTTGAATACTTTCAAATTCAAAAGCATTTTATTTATTCAATTCAAACAGAACAATGACAAAATCAGAATTAGCAAAAGAAATCTTTAATTCCGCCCATTTAACTGGCGAATTCTTGCTTCGCTCAGGTGCTATAAGCAATGAGTATTTCGACAAATATCAATTCGAAGCTCGCCCGCATATCCTTCAAGCTATTGCTCAACATATTGTGCCTATCATTCCAGTAGGCTATGACCTAATGGCGGCACTAGAAATGGGTGGCATCCCAATTGGAACAGCCATTTCGCTTATAAATGGAAGCAACCTAGTTTTCGTTCGCAAAGAAGCAAAAAAATACGGTACAAATAAACTTGCCGAAGGTTTCGATGTGGCAGGCAGAAAACTAGTTATAATTGAAGATGTTGTAACAAGTGGCGGACAAATCGTGATTAGTGCAAATGAATTGCGTGCATTGGGTGCTACAATTGAAACTGCTATATGCGTTATAGATAGAGAGTCTGGTGGCAAAGAGAACTTAGCAAAAGATGGAATCAATTTGATAAGTCTTTTCACTATGTCAGAAATTAAAAAAGAAGTTGGTGCTTAATTTAAAAAGGGGTTGAATTAAAATCCCCTATTTTACCACTTACAGAATTATAACTTGAAATCATTCCAAAAGAGCCAATAGAATTTATTGATTCAAAGTTCATACTTTTATTGGTATCTACTTTTTCTTCTACATAGTTTAGCATTCCACCAAAATGAGATCCATACTGTAGCGAACCAGTACCTCTAATTAATTCAATTTTAGCGATACTTTCCATAGGTGGGCTAAAGTGACTCGCAGGATAGCCGTATAAATCAGAATTTGTAATTATACCATCTTTTCTAATGTTAAATTCCCAACCCCGATGTGCATCAAGTCCCCTAGTGGAAATATTAATCTGATTGCCACTCCCATCCATGTCATATACGAATATTCCAGGTATCTTTACATAAAGCTGTCGAGCATTTTTTTCAGTTGTATTTGTATTAATCAACGATAAATCAATTACTTCATTCTTTTTACCACTCACTAAAAACAATCCGTTCAAAGAATCAATTCTTAAAACTGCTGGACGAATGTAATTAGTTTCTACTACTAGTACTTTACCTTCAGTTACTTTTATGCTATCATTTTCCGCAAACAAAAAGATTATGCTTGCAAATAAGTACAGCATAAAAGCTAAATAATTTTTCATAGATATATCCTAACTTACGCAAAATCTAAATTAATAAATTAAATGACTTAATCTTAATCTGCAAAAAAAAAGCTCAATCGAAATGATTGAGCTTAATTTCTAAATGTTAGCTATCTAACATTATTTTTGGAACACACTTTCCACTTTGATAATCTTGATTCTTTCAGCATTTACAGAAAGTGGGAAGTTTGAAATTTCCTTATCTTCTTTCAAAATCTCAGCAGACTTCTCATTGTCGTAAGTGATTGGACTTGGATTATTGTTCAATAAATCTTGTTTCAGTTTTTCTGCATCGGCAGTAACGAAAACAATTTTCAAATTCTTATATTGAATGTGATTTTTTATTGAAGTATTCACTTGTTCCAAAGTAAGTTTATTTATTTTTTTGCTTAAGTATTCAGGATAGTTCTGATTATCCTTCACTCCATAGAACAAGTTATCAATTGAATAGCCCAAACGGCTAGCCAAAGTTGGGGTATAGTGGCGACAGAACTTACTTAAAAAAGCTTGTGTTTTTAAGAAGTCGCTTTGTGTCATTCCATTATCCACTACATTTTTTAATTCTCTCAAAGCAGCACGCAATGTGAAAAGGCTATGCTGATGTTGCACAGGACGAAGCCATATTTCAAACAATTGCTGTCTTCTAGCACTATTTGGGTCGGGCAAAGATAAAGCCCCACCATTCGGGAATGCTTCAATATATGAATAGTCTCCATAATTTAGCCCTCTTTTTTCTCTAATCACATTATATAAGTGACTAGATTGATTTCTATGTTGCCCAAACCAAGAATTAAATAAAGACAAAGGCACAAATTCAGGATCATCTCTAAGCACAGAAATTGGATAGCCAATACTCATTGCAGTGGCAGAGTTTTTCTTTTCAATAATTACAACTTCCAAACCCTCAATTGGCATTTGCATAACATAATTGACCATCAATTGATCGCTTGCTAATTTGTCATTAAGCGTATTTACCATTTTTATAGGCAATGAATCATTGAATCCACCAGCCAATCCCACAACGAAACTATTTCTATTGTAGTATTTTTTGTAGTATCCTTCCACATCTTTCAAAGTGATGCTTTTAATTCCATCAACAGAACCCTCTGGAATATGACCATAACGTGTGCTTACGTGAATTTCATTGTGAAGCACAGCTTTGGCAAGTTCTTCATCGCTGCTGTATCTTAATGTCTTTTCTAAGTAATCCAATCTTTGCTTTTTGATTCTATTCAAATCTTCTTGAGTAAAAGCTGGCTCAGTGATAGCTTCAATAAGCAATTCAGTGAATTTTTCTAAATTATCTTTATGCACTCTGCCACGAATCACAGTCATATCTTTATCAACTTTACACTCATATCCAGTTGCCATTGGATACATAATATTCAAAAGCTCATCGTAAGTGTGTTTCTTGGTTGCTCCATCGGAAATCATTTCTCCTACTATTGAAGAAAGTCCATCTTTGCCTACTTCATCGTGTACTGAGCCAGTGTTAAACCAAATATTAAAACTAACAGTTGGGTTATTTGTTTCTTTAATTAAAAGAGTTTTTGCTTCAATTTCTTTGGCTGTTGCCTGTGCAAATGCTGGCATTGTAATAATTGTAATTGTTAATAAAAGGATTAATGCCTTAGCTGTAATTTTCAATTTGTTTTTCATTCTTAGTTGCTCCCTTTCAAAATAACAATTGTGCGTTTCTCAGGAGTAAGCGATTTCGCTGCTTCCATTATATCTTGAGTAGTGATTGATTCAATAGTAGCAAAATAATCTTCAATTTGTTCTATTCCACCCGTAATAGCAACAAAGCGGGCTAAATTTCCAGCCACTTTTTTGGGTGAGTCCAAATCCATCACGTAGCTATATTTTATTCTTTTCTTCAAATCTTGCAATGCTGTTGCATCCACAACATTCTTGCTAAATGAATCAACTTCTTTCAATATTTCATCTTGCACGTATTTCAAATTTTCTTCAGTTGTCATTGCATAAACCAAACCCATAAATGGATCACGATTCATTTGGAAAGATGGCTGAAATGAAATTACTTTTTGCTCTTGCAAATATAGTCTTTTGTATAGTTTAGAATTTGACCCAAATGCCAAATCAGACAATAAATCTCTAGCAATAAGTTGCTTATTCGTTGGCGAGAAAGCATAATTTTTATAGCCAATTGCTAA
The DNA here is from genome assembly GCA_964650885.1 of uncultured Hyphomicrobiales bacterium. Lineage (GTDB taxonomy): Bacteria > Bacteroidota > Ignavibacteria > Kapaibacteriales > UBA2268 > JAPLFM01. Next base: position 16,371 of record CAZYXG010000046.1, read on the forward strand.
AATTGGATTTGTTTTCCCATCATAAGTAACAGTGGCAGTGCGTTCTGAAGTTTGTTCAGGTTCTTTTTCAATTTTTGGTTCAGTATAGCCCTTTGCCCACTTACCATAATATTTTTTAACCATTGCTATTGTAGATTCTTCTTTCATATCGCCCACTACAACTATCACGCAATTTTCTGGACGATAGTATCTTTGGTAGAAACTTTTTGAATAATCATACATATTTGGCATATTCTTGATGTCTTCTTCATAGCCAATTGTGGTATGCCTATAAGTATGTTTATCGAAAGCAGTTTCTTTGATTTTTTCCCAAAGCACATTAAATGGGCTTGTTCTACCTTTGCGGAATTCACCATAAACTGCACCAGATTCAGTTTTAAATTCTGGTTCGGGATATTGCAAAAATTGAAATCTATCAGATTCCAAATCCATCACTCTTTCCAAATCATTATTTGCTACAGTCAAATGATAGCAAGTGTAATCATCAGTAGTGTAAGCATTGGCTTCAGCTCCAAGCGAAGTGATAATGCTATCATATACTCCACCAGGGTGGCGTTTAGTTCCACGGAACATCATGTGCTCAAAGAAATGTGCAAAGCCAGAGCGACCTGGTTCCCATTCATCGCGGCTGCCAGTGCGAACAATTGTATAGTATGCAACAATACCAGGAGAGTTCATTGGCACAAGGATTACCTTGAGACCATTTGGAAGAGTTTCCACTTTATAGGGATATGGAAACACATTTGATTTTGCTGTTTCAGTCATTGCAAGAAGCAAAAGACAAGAGCAAAATAGTAGTATTTTTCTCATTAAGAGTTATTCCAATTATTTGAGACATCAGTTTCTATTAAATTGTACGGTTTTAATTGCACAAAGCTAATCAAAAAATAGTTAATCTTTTAATACGAAGAAAAGTATAAATTGTTTTTAAGATTTGCAATAAAGTTTTGGAAATTTTGCGATAGGCAAATATAGTTGTAGTTAGCGATTAAAAGCTATTTCACAAGAGAATGTACTTCATTGCTAGATTTGCATTTTAGCACTTTTGTCGCAAGTGTTTTACATTTTTTTGTGTTCTTTTCTCTTATTATTCTTTTGATTTCCAAAATAGCACCGGGCGAAACACTAAATTCGGTTATACCTAAGCCAAGCAGTATGCCTATTGCAGAAGAATGACCTGCCAATTCACCACAAACACCTACTTCTATATTGTGTTTTTTTGCTGCACGCACCGTCATATCTATCATTTTCAAAATTGCAGGATTGAATGGGTCGTAAATGTCCACCACAAATTCATTGGTTCTATCGGCTGCAAGCGAATACTGAGTTAAATCGTTAGTGCCAATAGAAAAGAAATCGCAGAATCTGGCAAATTCTTCTGCCATTATCACCGATGCTGGTGTTTCAATCATTATGCCAACTTTAATATTTTTATCAATTGATACACCTGCTGCCACAAGTTCTGCCTTGCATTCATCAATTAACATTTTCGATTTAGCAAGTTCTTCAAAATTAGCTATCATCGGCAACATAATTCTAACATTCTTATGGCGGGAAGCTCTCAAAATAGCTTTCACTTGCGATTTGAATATTCGTTTGCGTTTTAATAAAAATCTAATTCCTCGCATTCCAAGTGCAGGATTGGTTTCATTCTTTGGCAAACCTACTGAATACTTATCCGAACCAAAATCGAAAACCCTTATTGTAACATCTTCGGGGTAAGCTCTATCTGCTATTTCTTTGTACCATCCAGTTTGCTCTTCTTCTCTGGGAATACTTGGCTTATTCATCATAATATTTTCTGATCGAACTAATCCAACTCCAGCTGCTCCATTTATTTCCGCTCTATTAATATCCTCTAATATATCAATATTAGCTTTTAATTTTATTTTAGTGCCGTCCTTTGTTTCGCAAGGAAGAGTGAGTAGTTCCCCAAGTTTTTTCTTATGCTCCTTCACTTCTAAAATAATTTTTCTGTATTTAGCTAGTATTTTTTTATCTGGATTGATATATACTTCACCCGAAAAACCATCAACAATTAACAAATCATCGTTTGCTATTTGCTGAAGAGCATTTTTCAAACCAATCACTTGAGGTATATCGAAAGAGCGAGCCAATATAGAGCTGTGCGAAGTCAAGCCACCAATCTCTGTCATCAAAGCAATCACTTGATTTTTGCTTAACTGCACCACCTCATTTGGAGTTAATGATTTAGAAAGAACTATACATTCTTCTTTTGGCAATTTATAAGCTATTCGTTGCTTCTGTATTATAGAAATAAGGTGAGTTTTAATATGGTCGAAATCAATAGCTCTTTCTCGCAGTATCTCATCTTTCGATTTCAGAAAGAAGTGTTTCTGCAAATCTAAATATTTTACTATTGCGAATTCCGCTGTCTGACATTTTTTTATAGAGTCGCATACGAAGTTTTTAAAATACTCATCTTGCACAAGTATAAGCTCGCTCTCAAGGATAGATTTAATAGCTTCGCCATCGCCTTTTTGTGTGGATTTTTGCTGTGCCGAAATCAACCTATTCGTATCGCTAGTCAGTTTATTTATGGCATTATAATACTTTTCAGTTTCTTTTTCTATTTCTTCTTGCTTTATCTTTCTTGAAGAAATTATCAAATCGGCTTTTTTTAATATATAGACTTTACCAATAGCAATACCGTTGGAAGAAGGAATTCCATTTAATTTAATATTGAATGCTTTTTGGCTAAGTGCCATCTATATTTCCCCAAAACCCGAATCGAATAAATTAAATATTTCTGCCATAGCCAATTCTTCATCAGCTCCATCTATTTGCAAGCTCAGTGTCGAGCCTTGCTCAGCTGCCAAAGTCATCACACCGATTATACTTTTTGCATTTATTGCGAACCCATCTCTAATTAATTTCACATCAGCTTTAAATTTCGATGCAGCTTTAACTACTGCAGCCGCTGGGCGTGTGTGCAAACCAGAGCGGTTTTTAATTGTTATTTCTTTTGTAATCATTTATCTTTTTATAATATTGTTTCTGCTTAAGCCCAAGTGCATAAATATAGTTCTTGAGCTGATTCGAGCAAATCATTTTTAGGCATCACTCGCACTGTATAGCCCTGTCTGCCAGTCTCTTTTGTTTCAAAAGTACCTTTGTAAACATACTTACCATCTATCACATCACTATTTATAAGTTCTTGTCTGCTTGTCCGTTTCAAATCATTTTCGTGATTGACACAGCCATAAATAACTTCCACTAACACATCATTTGGGTGCAAGTTGCCCAAGTATATTTTTGCAGAAATATTTATTGGAGTGCTTAGTTGTAGTTTTTCCAAATCTTTATAATTTGTTTCCACCTCGCTAATAGCCACTTGCGACCAATTCAAATTGATATAGTTTTTCCATTCTCTCAAATTTCGAGCATTTTCAGCACCATTGGCACTTAATTGATTGTAACGCTTCAATGCAAAACCATAATAATTTCTACTATAATCTTTCAGCATTCTTGTTGTCGAATAACTAGGGGCAATTGTACGAATTGATTCTTTCATCATAGCCACCCATTCATAAGGAATATTATTGCCATCTCTATTATAAAATAGTCGCACTATATTATTTTCCAAAGCATCATAAGCTTGGTTGGCATCTATTTCCCATTGTTGGTCTTGGTCCTCATGTTCTTCTCCCTCGCCTATTGCAAAGCCATTTGAGCCATTGAACGATTCGTCCCACCAGCCATCTAGTATAGAAAAATTAAGTGTGCCGTTCAGCCCAGCTTTCATTCCACTAGTGCCACTTGCTTCCAATGGGCGTATTGGATTATTGAGCCAAACATCGCAACCTTTCACAAGCATCCTGCCGATTACCATATCATAATCTTCTAAGAATATTATTTTCTTTTCCAGTCCATTGGCTTTTATTTTTTGAATAATTTGTTGGATAACTTCCTTGCCTTGCACATCGTGTGGATGGGCTTTACCAGCTATGATAATTTGAACAGGGAATTTTTCATTATTAAGTATTAGTTTCAATCTTTCAATATCGTGGAATATAAGCATTGCTCTTTTATAAGTGGCGAACCTACGTGCAAAGCCAATTGTAAGCGCATCTGTATTCAATAAATCACTAATTTGGCTCATTCTGCCAGTTTCCACTAATCCTTTCTGCTTGCTTTTCAGATAATTTCTTGCAAATAGTATTAATAGCACTCGGCGACGCTGTTTTTCTCGCCAAAGTTCTTCCGATGGAATAAACTTCACATTATCCCAAATTTTAGATTTATCTGTTTCTGTTCGCCAATTTGGAGTTAAATATTTATCGAATAGTTCTGCAAATTCCCTTGCAACCCAAGTTTGGGTGTGAATTCCGTTCGTAACGTGACCAATTGGAATCTCTTCTTCTGGAAAATTTTGCCAAACTTTTTGCCACATTTTGCGCGATACTTCGCCATGCAATTTGCTCACACCATTGTGGTATGAGGTCATTTTCAACCCAAGTACTGTCATTGAGAAGTCTTCTTCTTTATTGAAAGAAACTTGCTGACCTAAATTCAAAAATTCTTCTTTGCTTAAACCTACTGAATGGAAGTAATCCTTGAAATATTCCTCCATTCTATCTAGCTTAAAAGATTCATTGCCTGCTGGCACAGGTGTGTGTGTAGTGAATAGTGAAGATGCCTGAACAATTTGTTTGGCAGTCCAAAAGTTCAATCCGTGTTTAATCATCAATTGTTTTGTGCGTTCTATCAATGCAAATGCTGCGTGACCTTCATTGATATGCAAACAAGATGGCTCATAGCCAAGAGCAGCAATAGCCCTCACTCCTCCAATACCTAACAATATTTCTTGTTGGATGCGAGTTTCTCTTGTGCCACCATAAAGGCGATAAGTAACTTCTTTAAGTTCGTTTTTCTTATTGCTAGGTATATTTGTATCAAGCAAATATAGTTTGATTTTACCAACATTCATAATCCAAATTTGAGCGTAAAGCTTTTCGCCTAAAATATCAACATCTATATGAATTGGTTTATTGTTTTCATCGCGAGCAAGAAGCATTGGCATAGCATTGAAATCATTGAAATTGTAATGCTCTGTTTGCCAACCATTTTGCAACAAATGCTGACGGAAATATCCTTCCTGATAAAGCAAGCCCACTCCAATCATTGGCAAGCCCAAATCGGAAGCCGACTTTAAATGATCGCCAGACAGAATTCCCAAGCCACCGCTATAATTTGGAAAACTTTCATTGATGCCATATTCAGTTGAGAAATATGCAATTAATCCATTTTCGTTAGAACATTTCGTGCTAAACCAAGATTTTGCTCCCATATAATCGAGAAACTTATTATGCACAAAGTCTAAATAGCTGACGAATTCAGTTTCTTCGGCAAGCTCTTGAAATCTGACTTGGGAAAGTTTATTAAGCAGTTCAATAGGGTTGTGGTTTGATTTCTGCCATATCTCTCTATCTATTCTATAAAATAGGTCTTTAGCGTCAGTTTCCCAGCACCACCAATAGTTGTAAGCAAGCTCCGTTAGCTTGGCAATATTTGTAGGCACATTTGCTGTTACAAGAAAACTTTTGATCGGTTTCATATTTATTTTCAATTTTCGTTTTAATTAGAACCCAAATTTAAAAATATTTTGGGAGAATGTTTAATTTAAGTTATGATTGATGAGTTAAGAGTTAAGAGTGATGGGTTAAAAGTATATAAGTTAAAAACCATAAACTA
>CAZYXG010000047.1:0-20432 GCA_964650885.1 uncultured Hyphomicrobiales bacterium
CAAATTTGTGACTTTCAAGCAAATGGATTTCCCTAATCTCGCCACCAAGTTTTACCAATTGCCAAAAAATTGTTGCCTTTTTCGGATAAGGAATCCTCGGGAAATCTATTTTTAAAAATTCTTTGTATTTTTCTCTGTATGTTGGCGAATGTAAAACCGCATAGATGTAATCTAAAATGTCTATGGGGGCTATTAATGTCACGCCTGAATCTCTAAAACTATCCTCTACCGAATTAACATCGGGAGCATACATATAACGAATACTTTTTGCAATTTTTAATGCTATTTCTTTGTTTAAGTTTGGCGTTCTTTCTACTGTTTGCCCGATGGTTTGTTGTCTGTCACTTTCATGATATAAGTAAAGAGGAAAAATATTATTTATATTATATGCACTGCAAGTTTTATGACCCGCAATAAATTTAGAAATATAAACGCCTGAATTTTCCTTATCTGGAACTTGTTTTGGGCAGATTAAACCGATGTTGTCTTTTTTAAATAGATGCTTCATAACCTCGCCTCTTGGCATACAATGAAACCCTTTTGTTGTGCCTGTAAAATATGTATATCTGTCTTCGAAAGGTCGATAAACTATTCGTACAATATTTGAAAAATCCATACCAGAATTCTTCAAATCACTTCTTGCTCCTGCAACTGACCAATCTCTAACATCATTGCCTAGATTAAATCTTCTTCTTGCAGTTTCATCATCTAAATCAATAAATTCTTCTATGGTTTTTTTTACGTCTTCTTTTGAAAAGTGTATAGTAAACTCATCTCTTGCTGTTACGATACCTGCGGAATTTATTGTGAACAATTCGTTTAAAGAAAATCCTTCGTTGAATTTATTTTGTTCATCAAAATCTTTATCAGTAAAAAAATAATTAGGTGCAACATTCGGAAGCTCTTTATAATCAATCGAACCAACGGAATTTTCGATAAGAAAATGATATTTGAAATCTCTTTTCCCAAATAAATCATAGTGAAACACTTTACCTAGTTCATTAATTTTTTTCTTGCCTGTTTTAACAAATATAGTTACGGCAACGCCTTGCATAATGTCAAATACATTTGCATCAGCACCTCCATCAGGATGCTTTTCTTTTTTCTTGCTGTTGCCATGCAAATCCATGGTGTAAATTTTATCATAAGTTTTTAGTAAGTTCCAACGCATACCCCTAAAAGTAGGGTTATCTAAAAACCCGTGGGGATTAATAAATGCTAAAACACCACTTCCATTTTTTTCTATAAAGTGTTGTCCGTAACGCAAAAACTTAACATAGTCATCGTTTATCCATTTCGGGTTTCGTTCTTTCAGTTTTTCTTTTCCGCCTGGTTCTTTTTTGTAATCTTCCATAAGGCTCATAATCCATTCGCCTTTGTTGGCACTTTCTCCGCTGTATGGTGGATTTCCAATTACACACATTACTGGCGAATCTCTTTTGATGTGATTGGCTTCATTGGCTTCTGTACTTAACCAATTCGCAAACAGCGTTCCTGTGTCGGGATGGCTTTCTTCTAAACTGTTGGTAAGATAAACTCTGAACCTTTGGTTAGTTGTAGGTTTGTAGCCTGTTTCTGTCAATAATAAATCTAATTGCAAATGTGCCATTGCATAACTTGCCATCAGCAACTCAAATCCATTTAGGCGAGGCAATAAATGTGTTTCTACATAATTGCTCCAAATCCCTTTTTGCCCTTCAAACTTTTTATGAATGTGCTTTACTACTTCGGCTAAAAAAGTTCCTGTGCCTGTGGCGGGGTCAAGTATTTGCACCTTGTGAACTTCTTGCTCTACTTGTTTACCTTGTACATTTACTTTTATTTTGGTTTTGCTATGGTCGGCAAGCCCATTAGGCAATTCAAATTCCGTTTTTAAAATATCATCAACTGCACGAACAATAAAATTTACAACTGGTGCAGGTGTGTACCAAACGCCACGAGCCTTACGCAATTTTGGGTCGTATTCTGTTAGGAAAGTTTCGTAAAAATGGATAATTGGGTCTTCCATTTTTGTGGTCTTACCGTAGTTTTTTAATATCTCGGAAACGTTGCACGCCAAGAATATTTCAACCAAACTATCTACAATCCATTTAATACGGTCATCTATATCTGGCCCAGCAATATAGTTAAATAATTTTCGCAAAAATGGATTCGACTTAGGAATTAACTCGGCTGCTTCTTGTCTGCTAAATGTATCCAGAGTGCTATCATGCAAACGAGCTGCAAACATTCCATAAGTAATAGTTTGAGAATAAATATCTGCGAACTCTTTTGTTTTAATATCGTGTATTAATATATCTTTAAAAGCTATTAATTGAGAAAATAAATCTGTATTTAATCCTTTGGCAATATCTTCATTTAAAGCTTTTTCAATTACATCGGAAAGCAAACGAGCTTTCCCTGCCATCATTTGGGCAAGCTCCTGAGCACTTTTTATTGTTTGACCTCTGTGGTTGCAAAAGTTTTTAAGCAAACTTGTGAAAATGGTGAAATTATTGGGGATTGGAACTATTGCACCATATTTAATTTCAGCAATTGCAACTCTTGAAACTATTTCTTTATCTCTAAAAAGATAGAAGTTAAGATAGTCAGTGAATATTATATTATTTAAAGAAGATTTGTAGCGGTCGAATTGTTCTTTGTTTCCATTTTTCTTTGCACCATCTAAATCAGAATCGCCAATATCTTTAGCTTCAATAAATCCAACAGGTATGTCGTTTTTAGTCAAAATATAATCGGGTGCACCGCAAGCTTGTCGCTTAGGTTCATTTGTAGCACTAATACCAAAGATTAAACTTTCGATTAATGTTTGCAAATCGCCACGAAAGGTATGCTCGGTCGAGTTCCCAAGTTTAAAACGTTTGTTGATGCTTTCAATATATTGATTAAGATTCATATAGTCTTTTTTGTATTAGTCTAGTCTAATTTCCAATTTAACAAAAATTCCGTGTCGTTAATTCACAAAAAAAAACACATTCATTATTTTGAACCTGTCTTCTAATGTTGCTTTAAAGTTTGGTTTTATACTTGGCAGTGCAAACCCCCTCCAGTTAGACATTTCGACAAGTTCAATGACCTTAATGTATTGAAAGGGATTGTGTAAATTGATGAGTTATAAGCTAAATAGAACTCTTAACTCATTACTTGTTTCTAATTGCTCTAAAGCCTACTGATTTATATGTTGAGTCTGTGTCAATTTGGCGATTGCTTGAGCGAAGTCTTGCTTTACCAGAGGAATAGCCGCCACCTCTTTGCACTCTTCGTGTACCTATTGTTGGGCCAGTTGGGTCTTGTTGTGGTGAAGTTTCGTAATATTTGTCGTCATAATAATCCCAGCACCATTCCCAAATGTTGCCATGCATATCTGCTAAGCCGAATGGGTTTGTTATTTTTTGACCAATTGAGTGGGGTTTATAAGCACTATTAATGTTGTACCAAGCTGCTAAGTTTAGTTCGCCACTATAATCGCCAGTGGTGTTTGCTCGGCAAAGGTATTCCCATTCAGCTTCTGTGGGCAATCGCCAACCCTTTGCAGTTGGGTCGAATGTTACATTTGTTCCAATAATCTTATAGCAGCTATCTAAATTGGATATTAGAGAAAGTTTATTGCAGAATCGAATTGCGTCAAGCCAGGAAACTCCTTCCACGGGATAGGCAGGGCTTACGTTTTGTGATGGATTGTTATTCATTACTATGCTGAAAAGCTTTTGGCTCACTTCATATTTCATAGCAATTAAATCATAGCTAAGTTTCACTTTGTGGACTGGTTGCTCGTCGAAGCTACCAAGGTCGGAACCCATCATAAATTCACCAGCAGCCACTGCAACAATTGGAATTGGAGGCAATTGCTCTATTTGAATTGGGATTTTATTGCTTGTGTCAGTATCTATCAGCACAGATATAGTGGAGCTTACAGCACCTTTCGGTACTTCCAAACGAATATACCCGCCAGCCCATTCGACACAATTGGTAGAAAGGATTTTTATGTCGTTGTTTATTTGAATATATGACTTGCTTGAGCTTAAACCAAAGTTTTTCCCTATGATAATCAGGGTGTCGCCCACGTGGGTGGTGTCTTTGGAAACTTTGGTAATCAATGGCAGACCACCCATCTCTGGCTTCGATATGGGGTCGCTGCAAGAAATGGCTAGCAGTATTAGAAAAACAATATGTAAAATGTGTTTTTTCATTAACTCTAAAATTAAGAATATTTCATTAAATTTTTGTTATTAAAGACACTTTTATCTAAACAAAATGGAAAGTTTTAATAAAATCAAGAAATTCACTCGTTTCTTTTGTGTAATTTTGGAAATATTTAGAGTACAATGTCCGCAATTAAATTAGAAAATATCAACAAAGTTTACCCAAATGGGCACACTGCACTGAAAGACATATCTTTTGAAGTAGAGAAAGGTGAATTTTTGGTGATGGTTGGCCCGAGTGGTTGTGGCAAATCATCTCTATTGAGAATGATTGCTGGACTTGAGGATATTTCTAGCGGAAATTTATTCTTCGATAGCGAAAAGATAAACGATAAAGAACCAAAAGATAGAAATATTGGAATGGTTTTTCAAAACTATGCACTCTATCCACATTTGACTATTGCTGAGAATCTGGCTTTCCCACTGACAATCAAAAAAGAAAAGAAAGAGATAATCAAACGGAAAGTGGAAGAAGTAGCGAAAATGTTAGATTTGGAATTGTACCTTAATCGCAAACCAAAAGAGCTTTCTGGCGGACAAAGGCAGCGAGTAGCTTTGGGCAGAGCATTAATAAAGCATCCTGCTGTTTTCCTTTTCGATGAGCCACTTTCTAATTTAGATGCAAAATTGCGAATGTCAATGCGTGGAGAAATCACTCGATTGCATAGGGAAGTTGGAGCGACATCAATTTATGTAACCCACGACCAAGTGGAAGCAATGACGATGGCAGATAAAATCGCCATATTGAAACTCGGAATATTGCAGCAATTCGGCACTCCAGAACAAATTTATAATAGCCCAGCAAATTTATTTGTTGCAGAATTCATTGGCTCACCGCAGATTAATATTTTCAGTGGTACTTTGCAAAATGGTATTTTCAATGAAGATAAAGCAAAGGTTAGTTTTCAAGTGAAATCTGTACACGAGGGCAAAGTGCTTTTAGGGATTCGACCAGAGCATTTGTATTTGGAGGAGTTGGCTGGAGCTGAAAAAATAGAAGTTGATGTAACGAATGCTGAATATTTAGGAAATGAAACATTGGTTTATTTCCAAGTGAGTGGCAGGGATTGTTGCATACGAACAGGCAAGAAGATTCACGGAACTAAGTTCCAAAATAATGACAAGTTAACAGTTTATTTAGATTCATCTAAATTACTTTTTTTCGATTCAAGCACAGAGACATTAATACAATAAGATTATGCTTTCAATAAATAATATATCAATCCATTTTGCTGGACGTACCCTTTTCGATAACGTTACTTTTGCAGTACGTGAAAGAGAACGTATTGGTTTAATTGGTCGTAATGGTAATGGAAAATCCACATTACTTAAAATAATAGCTGGACTTCAAACACCTGAAAAAGGTAATGTTGCTATTCCAAACGAATACGAAGTGGGCTATTTGCCACAAGAAGGCGGCTCAAATTCCGAAGCAACTGTTTTTGAAGAAACAGCAACAGCTTTGATAGAAATCAAATCTCTAGAAGATAAGATTAATTACATCACCGAGCAATTGGGTATCAGAGATGACTATGAAACTGATTCTTATTTTCAATTAATCCACGATTTGACTGAAGCTCAAGAGCGTTTCGATATATTGGGTGGCAATACTGCCGAAGCTGAAATTGAAAAAATACTAATTGGGCTTGGATTTTTAAGAGAAGAATTCACTAAAAAGGTTCGAGAGTTTTCTGGCGGTTGGCAAATGCGTATTGAGCTAGCTAAGTTACTTTTGCGTAAGCCAAACTGTATTTTATTAGATGAGCCAACGAATCACTTGGATATTGAGTCCATCTTCTGGCTTGAAGATTTCTTAAAAGAATATTATGGAGCAATATTAATTGTATCCCACGATAAACGCTTTTTGGATAACGTAACAAATCGCACAATAGAAATATCAATGGGCAAGATTTACGATGGTAAATTCCCATATACGGCATTTATTGAATCTCGTTCGGCACAAAGAGAATTGCAATCGGCTTCTGCTAAAAATCAACAAAAGCAAATTGCTCAAATGGAGAGATTTGTCGAAAGGTTTAAAGCAAAAGCTACATTCGCTTCTCGAGCTCAATCTAAGCAAAAAATGATTGACAAAATAGATAGAATTGAAGTGGACGAAGAGGACAATTCATCAATCAGATTCCAATTCCCGGAAGCACCAAGAAGCGGAAGGGTAATAGTGGAAGCTAAGAACGTAACTAAATCCTACGATGGTAAAAAAGTAGTTCTGAAAGGAATAGATTTTGCACTTGAGCGTGGCGATAGAGTTGCTTTTGTTGGAAAGAATGGGGAAGGTAAATCTACTTTTGCCAAAATATTAGCTGGAGCTGAAAGCTATGAAGGCGAAATTGAAATTGGACATAATGCACAATTGGGATACTATGCCCAACAGCAAGCCCATTTGCTTGAAGGCGACTCAACTGTATTCGATATTATAGATATGGCAGCCAAGGGCGATATGCGTGGCAAAATACGCTCATTGCTTGGTGCTTTCTTATTTAGTGGCGATAGCGTTTATAAAAAAGTACGAGTTCTTTCAGGTGGAGAGAAATCTCGTTTATCTCTTGCCAAATTATTACTTGAGCCAATCAATTTCCTAATAATGGATGAGCCAACGAATCACTTGGATATGACTGCAAAAGAGATGCTTAAAAATGCTCTTTTGGATTACCAAGGTGCTATGGTGATTGTTTCCCATGATAGGGAATTTTTGGAAGGATTGACTAATAAAACTGTTGAATTCAAACAAGGTATAACTAAAGAATTCCCAGGCGACATTCGTGAATACTTAGAATATCAAAAAATGAATTCGTTAATTGAATTGGATATGAATAAATCAGCGAAAAAAGCTGAAACAAAAATAAAACAATTCGATAATGATCAAGATAAACAAAAAGAAATTAATAAGCTAGAAAAGTTAATCAAAGAAAATGAATTGCAAATAGCTGAATTTGAATCATTGGTAAAGGATTTGGAGAAACAATATGCCGACCCAGCTATATTCCAAAATGAGTCAAAAAGCAAAGAACTATCCCAAAAGATAGCTCAAACTAAATCGAAACTTCAAGCAAAAGAGCAAGAATGGGAATTAAATTCAAATAGCTTAGATGAGCTAAAGATTAATTAATTATTTTTTCCCCTTTGCATAATCCAATGCTTTTTGGATAAACATATCCAATGCTGGTTTTGTACTTGCAACAAGTTTATTCGTATCTACTAAAATATCGGGCTCAACTGGGCTCGATATTTTTTTTATACCACCATCAAGTTTCAAATAAAAATCAGAAACAGATACCGACAAATTATAATCGCCAAGGGTAGTCAAACTAGCTACATCCCAAAAGCATCCAGCTGACTTTTTACCAATTATTCGCACGTTTAAATTTGTTTTGGCTATCAGTGAAATTGCTTCCGAATAACCAATTGTTTTCTCGTCTATTAAAAATATAATAGAGTCTGAAACAGAGCTTTTCACCAATGATTTGATTTTCGGATTGATAGATTTTTTGCTTATATACTGTTTTTCTGGTTTGGTATAATGATATGTTTGCCAATTGTAATTATTGATTTCTTTGGTGCTTAAGTATGACAAGAAGTATTCCGAAAGCAATGATACCCCACGGAAATCGAATATAATAGACTTAGCTGGTTGATTTTTTAATTTTTCCATAAAGCCACGTAAGTAGTAATCATCGCAGCGTGTTGCGTCCACATAGTAAATTCCAGATGTGTCCAGCAAAGCTATCATATCTGGCTTTGTGTTTGGCACATCTATCGGATAAATAGAATAATTCAATTCTATTTCTTTCGGTTCATTTTCAAAACTATCATCAACATTCTTTTTCAATATTGTTAATTTCAGCAATTCGCCCGTTTTGCCAAATCGCAGAGTCGCCATAGCTTTGGCATTGCTCAATTCAATATTTTGTGAATAAAAGAATTTGGCTATACTATTGATTTCTTCAAATGCAGGTTTGCCATTAATTTCAATCACTTTGCTGCCAACTAAGCTATTATATTTAGATTTGCCTGTGGTGTAATCCTCTGAGATAATCAATTGATTGCCAACAACAGCCCAATTAATACCTGCACTCAACAGAGTGGCTTCGTTGGAATTCCAAATTCTTGCTAAGGCATCTTTTTCAATCATCAAAAATGAGTTTAGAATGTATTTTAAAGAGTTGTCGTTAATATTGTCTTCTACTGCTTTTAAGTAAAATGTGAAAGCTGAATCCAATTTTTTAGTATCGTTATTAGTTTTACTAAACTGATACATTTGGCTATAAAGATAAATTCCAAGTGCAATTCTATCTTCAGCAAAGTCGCAATCAGTGTGTGCTTTAAGCTTGTATCTGTTTGGATTAGCAGGCACTGGCAATGAACGAGTTTGGTTTGCACTAACCACAAGAGGATAGGCAACAAATAGATTTGGATTGTTTGAAACTTGTGCTGAATAAGTATAATCCAAATCAGCAAATTTTATAACTGCACTAGTATCGCTAATAATTAATAGCGATTGTTTGCCTTCTGCTTTTTCTTTTGTATCAATTACCAAATCATAGCCAGCAGACTTTACAGTTGGTTGCTCGCTCCATTTCTGTAATTTATCTATTATTGGCATTTCGAAATCACCATTAATTAATTGGTATTTAACTCCATTGTTTTCTTCCAAATATACATTGTCGAACCAAGCTTTACCATCGCCATAAAGCACTAATCCGACTCTTAGTTTTTGAGCATCGGCAGGGAATTCAATATCTCGAGTATATTCTTTCCATTCTTTGGAAGTGATTGGAGCATCTTCCATTTTTATTTTGATATCAGTGTCATCTTCTTTTCTGTCTATTCTCACCCAAACCTGTGCATTAGAGCTAAGCCCAATCAAATCTGTTTTTGCTGAAAATTTCAGTTTCAATTTCTTTCCAGCCATCAGTTTTGCATCCATCACGTGGAATGTAATCCCTTCCTGCGGATGTTGAGATTCATAGAGATTAGTGATTTTAGAAGAGAAAAAGCTATTCCCAGCTGGATTGAATAAAGTATTATGTTGCCAAGAAATTGCAATATCATTAAGAGATGCATCATTAGGTAAATTTAATTTATCTAATTTCTCATTGCTAAATTTTGCAAGAGGTGCTATATCCGAAAAGAAATCTTTAAGGAAATTCATCAAGTTGCTATTATTTTCCAAGTTTAATACAGACTTAACTCCTTTCAATAGTAGATAGTCTTGATTGGACTTTTCAGCTTCATCGCTAGGGTAGTAGAAACATAAATTAGAATATGTCTTAGCAAAAGTTATTATGTTAGAAATGTTTTCATCGCTGAGCGATATTTCTTTAGAACGTTTAATTCCCGATTCATCTACTATTTTAATATTAGCCGCATCGAGATATGCAAAACCGCTACCTTTAAGTGCTAATCCAATATTAATTGTTTGAGCATTTTCACTAATTCTTGCCTCAATTTGTATTGGTTTCCATTCTTCTAAAGTGGAGCTATCAGTGCTGATTTCCGATTCAGATGTTTTCGCATCTTTCAAAAAAGTTCTAATATAAAGCTTAGCATTGCCATCGTTGAAGTATAGCCCTTTCACATAAGCAGAAAATATAATTTTTTTCCCTTTGTAACGTGAAGCATCTAAATTTTGGAAGGCAGATGTGTAATTAGCTTTGTCTTCAATTTGTTCATATTCATCTTTGCCAATTGTAAATTCCAAGCATTTCTTTCCTTCAAAAGGTGCAAGGGTGCTTGTAGTAAGTTTATAGCCTGCTTTTTTGACTTTGGGAGTTGTCTCCCAGCCACGTGGCATAGCTCCAACACTACTTTCTTCTAAGTTTAAATTCATTGGCTGAAGTAAAGCACTTTCTGCAAAGCTTACAGATATAATAGTGAAGGCAATAGTAAAATACGATAAAATTTTATTTCTCAATGACATTTGAAATGCTCGAAAGGTTGTGAACAGTTATTACAATAATAAAGAGCTTTGCAAGCAGTTGCTGCAAATTCCGATTTTTTAATTGTGTTTTGCGAATTGCAAAATGGACAATTTAATATTACTTCTGGTTTCAATATTGTGAAGAATCCATCTTCCGATTTGCCAACTGGCGGAGCAATGCCAGACTGACGCATTCTTTCTTTAGCATCGTCGCTCATCCAGTCTGTAGTCCAAGGCGGATCGAAAACAAAGTCCACACTGAAATTATCAATTCCAGTTTTATTGAGTGCCAATTCAATATCTTCTTTAATCACACTCATAGCAGGGCAGCCAGAGTATGTTGGAGTAATCTTTACAATTAGCTTATCGTTTTCTTTATAAGCATCTCTCAAAATTCCCATATCAAAGATAGATAGGGCTGGTATTTCAGGGTCTTTCACTTCCTCTAATATAGAGAAAATGTAATCTTTTAATTCTATTTCAGTACTTATATTTTCCATTTTTTGAAAGACGCTATATAAAATTATTTAATGCAATTATTTGCTACGTACCGAAAAGAATAGATAAACTATAGCCCCAGAAATTATACCTAAAATAGTTGGTTCTGCCACTTTCTGCCAAAGTGTTCTTTCTTGCTGTGGTATGATTTGCTGTACGAAATCTCCACTAAGTTTGTTTCTACCTTTTGTAAACACTATCTCTTTATTTTCAATATTGCTTAATTCTGATAATGGCAAAATGTCATCGAAATCTTCTGAATAAACTTTGCGAACTCCAAGAGTATCTGTCCCAGCAATTGTGAGCTTAATAGAGCGAATGAATCTTTGTGAGTTTTTTCCAAAAGGCAAGTAATTAATTTCCTGATCGAAAGCGAAATATTTCACTTTGCTTTCGCACTCTCTATCGAAGCTGAATTTCATCGCTATTTCGTCTGCTTTTGCCTTCCAGTAAGAAGTAAAACTAGGAACTTCTATCATTTCTAAACTAATTTCTGGTTTGCAACCATTCTTTTTATAAATGCTAATTAGTAAATTGGAAGTTAATGAATCAATTATTTCGCTATTCTGTTTCACTTGTGCTTCTAAGCCCTGAGCGAGAAATATTATTAGCAAAGAAATAGCAATAAATTGCATTTCAATTACCCAATTTGTTCAATTTGTTTCGCAGTTCGGAAAGTGCATCAAATAGCTCTTTGTCGTCCCAATAGCTGCTTGGGCGAATTCGCAAACCTCTTCTGCGTGATTTCAGTTTAACAAGGAAAAGGTTCTTGTTCTCTCTGGTTTGTAATTTGCTTTCTCTACCAACGAATATTTTTTTTATGTCTTGCAAACTATAAGTTTTTTCTGCAAATCTAGTTTTAATTTTAAAGTAGTCTTCACCCACTATAAGTTGCTTGTTTCTAACAATTGAAAATAGGTAAGCTATAACCGAAACACAAATAAAAATTGCAAACAGCATAACCATTGGGTCTTGAATGTTAAAATTCAAAGACTTTGAACCAATCGAACCAGAGAGTATAGAGAAAGTAACAAGCACAATCAAATAGATTACAATTGCTTGCCAATAAAAGTCTAATCTTTGGTAGAATATTTTTTCGTTTGCAGTTTCCACGTATTTCTTTGTTTACTTATTTATAATAATATTTCTAGTAAAATCTGCCGTTGGGCTTGTCGAAACGGCTGATTCTTTCTGCTTCGTATGGTTTCGACAATACCACCTCCGTCTGCTTCGCAGCCACCTCCGCCAGCGGAGGATAAAAGTTTAAAAGTGTTTCTACCAATGCTGGTCAAATACAGCATTTGCAAAATTAATCAATTTAATCTAAACTTATCTCGCCTTTTGCAATTTTATCTATAGTTTCAGGGTAAAGTTTGTGTTCAGCTATAAGCACTTTAGCAGCTAAAATCTCGGCTGTATCTTGAGGCAAAACTTGAACTTCTGCTTGAGCTAAGATTTTTCCAGAATCATATTCTCCATTAACTAAATGTACAGTTGCACCTGAAATTTTTTCGCCTGATTCAACCACTGCTTTATGCACATTCATTCCAAACATTCCTTCGCCTCCAAACTTAGGCAACAATGCAGGGTGTATATTAACAATTCTATTCCTGAAACGAGCAATTAAATTGTCGTCAATCTTTTTCATATAGCCAGCAAGTATTATTAATTCTATTTCGTTACCTTTCATTATGTTTGCAATTTCATTTCCTATCTCAGACTCTGGGAAAAGCTTTGTGCTAATGTGGAAAGTCTTAAGACCAGCTGTTTTAGCTTTATCTATTATTGGTGCTTGAGAATTATTTGAGATTAGCACTTTAGCTTCGGCTTGCACACTACCATTTGCAATACCATCTAATATTGCTTGCATGTTCGAGCCATTGTGCGAACCCAGAAAACCAATTTTTAACTTATTAATTGCCATAATCTCCTAATACTTCAATTTCTACTTCCGCCACTCCATCGCCTATCATAGCCAATGCTGTTGCTGCGGCTTTGGATAAATCTATAATTCTATCGTCCACAAAAGGACCTCTATCATTTACTCTCACTGTAATTTGTTTGCCATTTTTCAAATTAGTTATAAGTAGTTTAGTATTAAATGGTAATTCACGATGTGCTGCTGTAAATACAGATTGGTCGAAAGTTTCGCCGTTTGCAGTTTTTCTGCCATCGAATTTATCGGCATAGAACGATGCTTTGCCACGGTAAATTTTTCCTGCATCTGCTCCAAGCTTTGTTTCTTGATTGCCATTTTTAGGAATGCTGCTACCCTTGCCCGATTTGGCAATTTTACTTGAGTATCTAACTTCCACACTACAAGAAGCCAATCCATAGATTATCAAAACCCAAATCGAAATATTTCTTAAAAAAATTCCCAATCTACTAAAGAAGTTTGTTAAGGTTTTGTCTGCGAAGCTGGTCTATAATTTCTTTGACTCGTTCGCTTTCGCCTCTTTTGCAAATAAAGACTGCATCATCGCTTTCTATAACAACTAAATCGCTAACTCCCACAAGACCAATAGTTTTTTTGTTTGTCATAACAATTGAGTTTGAAGTATCCACACCAATCACATCGCCTTCAAAAAAGTTATTGCGTGAATCTTTCATTGATAGTCGATAAAGCTCATCCCAATTGCCCAAATCACTCCAGCCAAATTTACCTGGAATTATAAACAAATCATCTGTTTTTTCCATCAAACCATAATCTATAGATATAGAATTGATTTGTTTATATGTGAATTCCACAGAAGTAATGTAATATTCGGAAAATAGATATTGGCTTAAGTTTTTGAATTGTGCAAAGTATTCGGGTAAATATTTTTCAAGTTTTTCGGCAAACACATTAAATTCTACTGCAAAAATCCCAGTATTCCAAAGGAAATCACCACTTTCTATAAAACGTTTTGCTGTTTCCATATCTGGCTTTTCAGCAAATACATTAGTTTGGCGAACACCTTTTTCAAATAGTTCTCCGAGCGAATCCTTGTCTTCATTGATTTGCACATAGCCATATTGAGTGCCAGGTCTTGTGGGCGTTATTCCTATTGAAGCTATCCCTTTGGTTTGGCTTGCAGTTTCAGCCGCCAAATCCAACGATGCAAAAAATTCTGTATCATTCTTAATTATATGATCCGAAGGAATAGTCAATAAAACATCATTGGAGCTATATTTATTTTTAATTGTAATGTGGGTGAGCAAAAGTGCAGGCAAAGTGTTTCTGCCAAATGGCTCGAGAATTAAATTAGATTTTGGTAAGTCTGGCAATTGCTCTAAAGTTATTTTTTCGAGCGATGAATAAGTGACCACGAAAATATCTTCTTTAGGTAAATATTGCAAAAGTCTGTCGTAAGTCTGGCGGACTAAACTTTTCTCGCCAATTAAACTCATAAATTGTTTGGGGTGCGAAGCTGTACTTTTGGGCCAAAGTCTTGCTCCAATACCACCAGCCAATATAATTGCTACTTTTTTCATTCACAAATTCCAGAATAAGTTTTAAATTTGAGTTTTCTTAGATATTCAAATTTACTTGTTTTTAAATTGAAATAATGAAAAATTGAATTTGTTTTTTATATTTTAGCAACTTAATTAAATGCAAAAATTATTTGAAAGATAAATTTTTAAAAGTATCCGAGGATTTGCGAACATATTTCGCTATCACAAAAACTGAGCTAATCATAGCATTTATGCTGTGTTTTGGTCTGATAGTTGGCATTGTTCTCAATTGGTTCGATATGGGAGTAAAAGCCAAAAGAGCCAAAGAAATTGAGCATGTGATACAAATTGCCGATAGTTTGGCTCGTGCCGATAGCATTCTTGCGTTGAATGATTCATTGGCAATTCTCAATCCCGATGAAGCTGATAGTCCGTTTGCAACATACAAAAAGAAAGAATTACCCAAAGAAATTATAAATATAAACTCCGCAAGCTTAGAAAAGCTAACTCAATTGCCAGGTGTGGGACAAAAAATGGCAGAGCAAATATTGGAACACAGAAAACTGCACAAGTTTAAATATAAGAAAGACTTAATGAATGTGAAAGGTATTGGTAAAAAGAAATTTGCTAAGTTAGAACTATACATTTCTGTGGAATAATTTAGCTTTTTGAAAATAATGTTTTTTTATTTTAGAAAAATCTCGTATTTTTGTAATCTAAAGTTTTTAAATAGGTAAAGAAAAAGATGGCAAAGAAAGGACATAGAATACAAGTAATTTTAGAATGCACAGAAGCTAAAACGGAAGGCAAACCATCTTCTAGATATTCTACACAAAAAAACAAACAAAATACTCCTGATAGAATTGAAATGAGAAAGTACAATCCTTTCTTACGTAGACATACAATTCATAAAGAAATCAAGTAATTCTTGATTTTTATAAAAAAGTTTTTTTTAGAAGCCATTCGAGTAATTGAATGGCTTTTTTCTTTTTCTAATCTCTTCAAAACCATTCGATTGAGCCATAGCAACTTAAAATTTGAATCAATTGTATCATTGCAATTAGGATTTATAGAATTATTTCTTTTCTAATTCAGTTTAAAAACATAATTTTGTAGTCTAAGGCGATGCAATTTTTATACGATTTATCGTCTAAAACCAAAAATCTACAATCAAGTCTATAAATCAATTCATTATAAATCAAGGTTAAATATGTCTCTTTTGAAAGACAAACTAGCTCAAATCTTGCCTGCTCAGGCGGAAGATATTAAAAATTTTGTGAAAGAAAACAGCGAAAAAGTTATTGGCGAAATAAATATCGGTCAAGCTTTCGGTGGTATGCGTGGTATTCAAGGATTAGTTTGCGACACTTCTGAAGTGCCTGCCGACAAAGGTTTGATTATCCGTGGTATTCCAATTTCTGAATTAACAAGTAAATTACCAGAAGAAATTTTCTTTTTACTTTTAACTGGTTCATTGCCAACTGCAATTGAATTGGCTGATTTGCAAGCTGATTTGAAAACTCGTGAAGAAGTGCCAGCTTATGTATGGTCTGTATTGGATGCAATGCCTGCAGATTCGCACCCTATGGCAATGTTCAATACTGCAATTCTTATTATGCAACGTGAGTCTGTATTTGCTGCAAAATATAGTGAAGGAATCAAAAAAAATCAATATTGGGAATATTACTTAGAAGACGGTTTGAATATCGTAGCTAAAGTTCCTGCTATTGCTGCTTATATTTACAGAAAAAAATATGCTGATGGCAAACGCATCGAATCAGACAAAAATGCTGATTGGGGTAAAAACTATGTTCACATGCTTGGCTTAGGCGATCCTAATGGCGAATTCTCTGACGTAATGAAACTTTACCTTACTTGCCTTAGCGATCATGAAGGTGGAAACGTTTCATCATTCTCAGCTTATACAATCAGCTCTGCATTATCAGATTTGTACTATACTGTCTCTGGTGGTTTGAACGGACTTGCAGGTCCATTACACGGATTGGCAGTGCAAGAGTGCTTGAAATGGGTACTTGAGCTAATGGAGAAATTCGGTGGAAATGTGCCTTCTTTGGAAGAATTAGAAAAATTCACTTGGGACACTTTGAACTCTGGTCAAGTAATACCTGGATATGGTCACGCTGTATTGAGAGTAACTGACCCACGTTTCACTGCATTCTTAGAAGCTGGCAAGAAATACTGCTCGGACGACAAAGTTTGGCAAACTGTAGATAGAGTTTTTGAAGTAGTACCAAAAGTATTGCAAACAATCTCAAAAATCAACAACCCTTGGCCAAATGTAGATGCAAGCTCTGGAGTATTATTCTACCACTACGGATTGAAAGAATTTGATTACTACACAGTAATCTTCTCAGTATCTCGTACACTTGGAATAGCAGCTCAAAACATAGTTGCAAGAGCTTATGGTATGCCATTGACTAGACCAAAATCAATGCCAACAGCAAAATTCAAAAAAATAGCTGGCGTGTAAATATTTGATCCTTTATCTTGTTTATTTCAAAACTCTACTCTTAATTGAGTGGAGTTTTTTTTTGCAAAGAACTATTTGTTTTTGTAATTTTGTTAAAAATAAGGGTTGTATATTTTATGAAAATATTGTTATCAAGAGAAGAAGCTGAAGATAAACTCAAAGAAAAATTTGGATTAACTAATTTTTATGATAATCAATGGGAAACTATAGACTCACTATTGCAGTGTGAAAAGGTTTTGCTAATTGAAAAAACTGGATATGGAAAATCTTTGTGTTTCCAATTTCCTGCAATATTTTTTGATGGTATGACCATTGTATTTTCGCCATTAATTGCATTAATGAGAGACCAAATAAAGAAACTAGATATTTTAGGAGTTTCGGCAAAATGTATAAATAGCAATCAATCACTTGAAGAAAATAATGAAATTATAAATGAAGCGATACTTGGTAAAATTAAAATACTTTATATTGCACCAGAAAGACAAGAAAGTATTGAATGGCAAGAATCAATTAGTAAAATGAAAATATCAATGGTTGTCGTTGATGAAGCACATTGTATATCTGTATGGGGTCATGATTTTAGACCAGCGTTCCAAAAGATTATTTCCCTTATCAAATTATTACCTAGAAATATACCCGTATTAGCTATTACTGCTACTGCAACTAAAAATGTGCAAGATGACATTGCGGAGCAAATTGGTGAAGGAATCAAAATTATAAGAGGCAGATTGCTTAGGGATAATTTGATATTATTTGTAATTGCAGTAGAATCTGAAGAAGAAAAAATGATATGGATTGGAAAAAGATTAGCTGAATTTGAAGGTAGCGGAATAATTTATACTGGTACAAAAACAGACACTGAAGTATATTCTGATTGGTTGAACTTTAATAACATATCGTCAATTAATTATAACGGTGGACTTGAAAGTGATTCAAGAATTGAAATTGAGAATGGATTAATATCTAATAGATGGAAATGTATTGTTTCGACAAATGCTTTAGGTATGGGTATGGATAAGCCCGATATTAGATTTATAATTCATACTCAGATTCCTCAGAGTCCTATTCATTATTATCAAGAAATTGGAAGAGCTGGTAGAGATGGGGACAAGTCTTACATAATATTATTTTATAATCCTGATGACAAAGATTTGCCAGAATATTTTATAGAAAACAGCAAACCATCTATTGAAAAATATGAAAAAGTAATTAATTTACTTAAAAATGAGATGCTTACTGAGTCAGAGATAGCAATCAAGTTGAATTTAAGAACTACACATTTACGAATTATAAAATCAGATTTAATAGCTCAAGGTATAGTTAGAGAAGTGTCAATTGGAAAAACTAAACGATATGAATTTATTTCAAATTCAAAACCATTTAATAAAAATTATTTCGAATCATTAAAAAATGCGAAGAAAGAAGATTTAACTAAAATGATAGAATATGTTTTGACTGACAAACCTAGAATGCAATTCTTATGTGAATATTTGGGCGACCCTATTTCAAATAATTTCAATAATTGTGACAATTCAGGTTTAAAAAAAATTAGAGTAAAAAAAGATAATGATGCATGGCAATTATGGAAAGATAAATTAAACTCGTTTTATAATTCTACTTTTCCTGACTTGGAAATTAAATTCCATAAAAACAATATTGAGAATTTAAAAGGTGTAGCAATTAGTTATTATGGTAAAACAGAGATTGGACAGATTATTCATAAATGTAAATATGAAACATTTGAGGATTTTCCCGATTATTTTGTAGAACTAGCAGTTAAAGCATTGGTTAAAAAGTTTGGAGGAGTTCAATATGATTATGTAGCTTTTGTTCCGCCTACTAAATCTGGGCAATTGGTAGAGAAATTTGCTTCAAAATTAGCTTTTAAATTAAATGCACAATTAACACATAATATAATTAAAATTAGAAAAACTGAAGAGCAAAAGATATTCCAAAATACAAAGAATAAAAAAGAAAATGTAATGAATGCTTTTGCTTTAGCTGATGGAAACTTGTTTGTTGAAAAAAAAATAATTATAGTAGATGATATTTATGATAGTGGTGCAACTCTTAAAACAATTTGTGAACTAATTCCGTCTTTCTTTTTAAACAAAATTACTCCACTGGTAATTGCAAAAACAGTGGGTGGGGAACGAATTTAACTATTTATGAACAATGAACTTACATATTGGTTTACCTTAGCTAATATCCCAAAGTGGGGTAATGCAAAGGTAAATAAATTTGTTCTGAATTTCTTTCATGACAAAAAAATTACAATTGAAGAATTTTTCAATTTGAGTGAAGCGGTATTACAAAATGAATATAGCTTTAGCAATCAAGAGCTTTTAGACTTTCAAAATGCTAAATCAGCTTTAGCAAGTAATGCTTTTATTGTCGAAAACTTGCTTAGTCAGGGTTTTGAAATTATTCCGATTACTTCTTCGGAATATTCACCAATCTTAAAAAAGAATTTAAAGTTAAGTCACGCTCCATCAGTGCTTTATATTAAAGGCAACAGGCAAATACTAAAAGAATCTGCTATTGCTATAGTTGGCTCAAGAGCTGCTGAAAATATTTCACTTGAATTTACGGATAATATTGCCCAAAAAGCCAGTAAAGAATTTAAAGTTATAGTTAGTGGATTTGCAAAAGGAGTTGATAAACAGGCTTTAGATTCAGCGTTGAAATATAAGGGGCAAAGTATAATAGTTTTACCTCAAGGTATTGCTACTTTCGATTCTGGTTTTCGAAAATATTATAAACAAATTGTAGATGGGGATGTATTGGTGTTAAGTACGTATCATCCGAATACAATATGGTCTGCGGGACATGCTATGGCTCGGAATCCAGTAATATATGGATTAGCTAATGAGATATATGTAGCAGAATCAGCTGAAAAAGGTGGAACGTGGGAAGGAGTATCAGATGGCCTAAAAAAGGGTAGAACCATATATGTGAGAATGCCAGAAGTTTCTGAAAAAAATGCAAACAAATTGTTAATTGCTAAGGGTGCAACTCCTGTTGATTTTGAAGGGAATTTGATTGAAAATAATTTCAACGAAAGTTCAATAAGTAATATGCCGAATACAAAAGAAAGTAAAATTGAAAATTTACAAGTAGAATTATTTTATAGTTGTTAGCTAATAACTACCAATTTCTTGTTTGATTGAGAAGACTTTTTACTTTAAACAAATGAAATTCAGTTCATAACAGAACCTTTCCCAAAATTGGCGAGTTTAATTCTATGTAGCAAGTTTTTTGCTCCGAAAACCCCAACTTTTTGTAGCTGCAAAAGGTCATTACCACTGCTAAAAGATAGATAAACACCGATAAAATAAAAGCCATAATAAAAAAACTCAATATCCTTTTTTCGGGGAGAAAAAGTGTGATTTATGTAACTGTTATATCAAATCATGTAACTCTTTAGTTTTGAAGTTGCGTAGATTTGCGTGTATGACAAGGAAAGACACTTCAGAATTGGAAATTTCCTCATTATTAGAGGCTATTTACCAAAAATACGGATATGATTTCCGTCAGTATTCCAAAGCCCATATCAATCGCAGGATTAGGAACAGTATGGTGCTGTCCGGATTAGAAGAAGTTTCCCAAATTCAATCTAAAGTTCTAAATAATGAGAAATATGCGTATGAACTTTTGCAAGAATTATCAATAACAGTAACCGAAATGTTTCGTGATGAAAATTTTTATAAGTCGTTACGAGAAAATGTTATTCCTATTTTAAAAACTTATCCTTTCTTAAAAATATGGCATGCTGGATGTGCAACTGGCGAAGAAGCTTATTCAATGGCAATCATTTTGCAGGAAGAAGGATTGTATGACCGAACAACAATCTACGCTACTGATTTTA
>CAZYXG010000048.1:0-19886 GCA_964650885.1 uncultured Hyphomicrobiales bacterium
AAATGGAAACCACAACACAGCCGAATTCTGGGAGTATGATACAAGAAGTGGGAGACGTTGGAATTTAAATCCAGTAGTTAAGACTTAGAAAAGATAAGCAAAGACTTTATGCAACTTTAAAGACCAAATATTTTCCAAAACAATTTATTTGCCTGTTGCAAATCTCCCACTTAATTTTGCATCAAAACAGACTCCGAAGTAGTCAAATGTTAATAGAAAAATAAACTCCCACTTCAGAATATTTATTTTTACTGCAAATCACTGCAAAATGGTCTCAGAAAAAAAATACAGCTGCAAATCACTGCAAAATGGTTTTTGTTCCCAAAAAAAATCAGTAATGATTTCGGGAAGAATTAGATTGGGTTTTATATTAGACATTTCTTTTGGTGCATTTCGACTTAACACTATGACCGCATTTCGACTTAACAGTAGTTATGGATACCAAATTTCTCTATTATGACAAAAAAATATTATTTCAAAATACTAAGTTCTTTAGCTTCTCTTATTAAATCATCTCTAAATTGTGGGGCTGCCAAATCAATTATAGCCAATGCTCTTTCTTTTGTATTCTTACCTTTTAAATTAACCTCGCCATATTCTGTAATTAACCAATGTACATCTTGTCGAGGCACAGTAACTATTCCGCCTTGTTTTAATTTTGGCACTACTCTAGTCAGTGTTCCGTTTTTGGCACTTGAATAAAATGCAATTATTGACTTACCACCTGGAGAGTAATATGCACCTCGTACAAAATCTAACTGCCCACCAGGTGAAGTAAATTGTTCGTTTCTTAAAAATTCAGAATTACACTGACCAAATAAATCAACTTCCAAAGTAGAATTTATTGAAATCATATTTGGCTGTTGAGCTATTATTGATGGGTTGTTTAATAAAGAAACTGGATAACTTTCAACTGACACATTATTATCTATGAAATCATAAAGTTCTCTATTTCCTTGAGCAATTGTAAAAGTATGTTTGTGAGGGTGGATGACTTTTCTTGAACCGTCCGCAGCTCCGCTTCTAATCAACCCAATCATTTCGGGGCAGAATACTTCAGTATGTATTCCTAAATGTCTATGATTGGTAAGTGCATTGCAGACAGCACTTGGTATGCCACCTACTCCAAACTGTAAAGTCGCACCATCTGGCACCATTTCAGCAATTCTTTTTCCAATTATGTCAGAGCCAGGAAGTGGTGGATTAGGTAAATATTCCAAAAGTTCAGTTTGATTTTCAATTACAAAATGTACATCTGAAATGTGAATAAGTGAGTCTCCGTGTACTTTTGGCATACGTGGATTTACTTCTAAAATAATTATTTTAGCTTTGCGAGCAGCTGTAGTAATATAATCGTTAGATGTGCCATAAGTAAAATATCCGTTCTTATCCATTGGAGACACTGTTGTCATAACAACATCAACATTCATATTTTCTTCAATAAGCTTAGGCACTTGACTAAAATTATTAGGCACATAATGTGAATATCCATCTATAACGATTTGTCTATCATCGGAGCTTACAAACCAAGTGTTAGCATTTATTTTCTTTGCGATTTCTGGTTTTAAGTAAGAGTTAGTTGCATGATGATAAGCAAGTAATGTATAAACATTAATATCTTTCAAATTATTTTCTGCAATTCTATCAGCCATAGCTTTAAGCAAAGCAGGCGGTTCAGCTATAAGCATTCCATGGATTACTGTGTCGCCAATTTGAATTGCTTTCACAGCATTTTCAGCACTTGTTAATTTTTGTTGGTATAAATTTGAATACATTATCAGAATCAGAATTAATTGTTAAACATAAAAAAGCCAGATTAAATCTGGCTAAATAGAGAATATTTAAATTTTCTTATCGTAAAGCCTATACGTCTTATAAACTTTACCAAGCATTGTAGTTGTAAGGCCTTTGTTCATCATTTCGTTATCTTCTAGTATCCAAGAAGCTTCGCCATACTTAATGCCTTTAGGAATGCCACGATTACCCATTTCCCAATACATTACAGCATCAACACCAGTTTTTTGAAACTCAGGCAAAACACCAAGTACTATTATTCTAAGCAAATCAATTGGTTGTTTCATAATCTTAGTATGCCAAATAGCACCAAGCAAACCACCATTTTTGTTTTTGATTAGCTGTTGGTTAATATCGGGCAATGCAATTGCAAAGCCAGCAGGTTTGCCATCAATTTCAGCAATAAATGTATAGGTTGGATCAGCAATTTGTTGCAAATCATCAGCAAGAAAGTCAAACTCAGCATCAGTCATTTTCACAAAACCCCAATTTGGCTGCCAAGCTTTATTATAAATATCTTTTAGCATTGTAACATCTTTTTTGAATTGAGCTTTGTCTTTAAAGTTCACTTCTCTAATAGTTACTTTATTTCTATCTCTAATTATTTGTTGCATACGTTTCATTTTGTCGGAAACATATTCTTTGTTAACAAGATGGTATGCGAATAAGTCTTTAGCTTTAGCAAATCCAGCTTTTTCTATAAGTGTAATATAATATTTAGGATTATAAGTCATTAGCAGAACAGCAGGGGAATCAAAACCATCTACGAGCAAACCAGTCTCATCATTCATAGAAGGATTCACAGGGCCTCGCATTTCGTTCATTCCTTTGCTTTTTAGGTATGCAGCAGCTTCAGCAAATAATGTATTAGCTACTCCTTGATTATCAATACATTCAAAAAAGCCAAAGAATCCCAATTTGTCATTATGGGTTTTATTGTGATTGTCATTCACAATAGCTGCAATTCTGCCAACTATATTGTTTGATTCGTCGTAAGCTAAAAATAGTTGCATTGAAGAATGTTGGAAGAAAGGATTTTTCTGCTTGTTCAATAGCTTTTGTCTATCAATAATCAAAGGTGGTACCCAATTCTTATCGTTTTTATAAAAGTTCCACTGAGCTTTTATAAACTTATTGACATCGCTTTTAGACTCTATTTTGGCAATTGTGTGTTTCATATTTTGCTTAATTGTAATTTGATTTTATACAAAATAAAAAAAACCTCTCAATTTCTTGAGAGGTTTTATAAACTTTTAACAAGTTTAGGCTTAATGACCTTTTTTTTCAGCTTTTTTTTCTTTTTTTTCAGCTTTTTTTTCAGCTTTAGCTTCTTTTTTTTCAGCTTTTTTCTCAGCTTTTTTCTCTACTTTCGCTTCTTTTTTAGCAGCGTGTGGATCGTTAGCTAAAGTTACTGTAGATGTAGCGAAGAAAACTAACGCTAAAGCAGCGATGATCATTTTAAATTTGTTCATTATGAACTCCTAAAAATTAAATTGTTTAGTAAAATATTTTGACATTCAAATATAAGATAAGATTCGCAAATGATATACAAAAAAATATTTTTCTAATCTGTTTTTAATGAATTCTAATATTCTTTTAATCTTATTGCTAATTGTAATACTGATAATCCTTAAATTTGCTTATTCATTAATGACAAATAATTAAAAAGAAATGAAAAAAATCGGAAAAGTTGATATCAAAGATATTGTTGCTGAGCACAGTTCACCAGTATACGTCTATGATAAAAATAAAATTATTGAAAACTACAATAAACTCAATAATGCTTTTACAAGTAGATACAAGAACACTAAAATTCATTTTTCTGTTAAAGCAAACAGTAACATCAATGTTTTAAAAACATTTTTAGATATAGGTGCTGGTACTGACTGTTCCTCGCCAATTGAGTATTTGTATTCTAAAAAAGCAGGTTTCCCAAATGATAGAATTCTATATACTGGGAACTATGAGAGCATAGAAGACTTCAAAACTATTGCTTTTGAAAAAGATTTGAAATTAAATTTAGATGACATTACATCATTAGAAAGGTTATCGAAAATAAACATACCAGAACGTATTTCTTTCAGAATCAATCCTGGAATAGGTAGAGGTGGTTTTGAGGGAATAACTACAGGTGGAACTGATGCAAAATTTGGAATCCCTTACGAGAAAGCATTAAGTGCATATAAATATGCTCAAAGCTTAGGCATTAAAAGATTTGGAATCCACATGATGACTGGTTCAAACAACTTAGAGCCATATTTCTTTGGTGAAATAGTAGATAAGTTATTGATGATTTCCTATGAAATATTTAAAGAACTTGGAACTACTCCTGAATATGTTGATATTGGTGGTGGCTATGGAATTCCTTACAGAGATGACGAACAAGAATTGAATGTGGATTTGACAGCACAAATTGTTACTGATGTTTTTAAAGAAAAATGTACTAAATATGGTTTTGGCGAACCTCAATTAATTCTTGAGCCAGGAAGATACTTAGTGGCAAATGCTGGTTATTTAGTTACTCAAGTTACTGGAATTAAAGAAGGTTATAAAAAATTTATTGGCTTAAATGCAGGTATGAATTTTTTAATACGTCCAGCTATGTATGGTGCTTTCCATAGAGCTGAAGTTTATGGTAAAACAGAGAAAACAGAACACGTTAATCTCTGTGGACAGATTTGTGAAAATTCAGATATATTCGCTAAGAATTTAGATTTTCCAAAAGTAGAAGTTGGTGATATTGTTACTTTCTTAGATGCAGGTGCGTATGGTTTTGTAATGTCCTCCAATTACAACAATAGGTTGAGACCAGCTGAGTTGCTTATAGATGGCGAAACAATTAAAGTAATTAGGAAGAAAGAGACAATAGAAGATTTGTTGAGATTGATAATTGAATAATGAAAAAAAAGGCAAGTGTTTATTTACACTTGCCTTTTTTAAAAATATTAAATACGAACTAGCATTACGCATTCTTTTTCATTTTCAACTTCATCACATTATTTCCAGCCATTTTACCACATCGTACACCTTCAGTTAAGGCTTGCATAAAGTGTATGCCTCCATAGAATCTAGAAATTGAACATTCTTCAGCAGTTGCATAGATAGAATTGAATGTCCTTGGCAAAACAACTACATCAGGAAGGTCGAATCTAGCAATATGATGAGTAGAATCAACAAAAGAGTAATTATCTCCAAAGATTTGAGTTAACACTTCTGCCATAGCACCAGTTTGAGTTGAGTGACCAGATGTATATTCTGGGAATGGTGGAGTACCAATTTTAGGATTGAAGTTTCCTAAAACGTTTGCTCTCAAATATGTAATTGGTCTAATTGTGTTGTAAAAGTATTTTGCTTTCCAGCAGCTAACAAACGCATCGTGAATAGCCATTCCAACTCTTGCATAAGTTTCTGATGCTTTCAGCAAATTAAATCTTTCTTTAGTAATTAAATGTCTTGCTACCGAAACACTATGTCCAGCTGGAGTACCAGTTCTGTATGGTTCATCATTCCAATATTGTCCAATAACATTTTTATCGCTTACTTTTCCACCAGCTTGTTCATTATTGATTACAGTATCAATTGTGTACACTGCAATAGCTTCTTTAAAGAAAATTGATGCTCTATCTTCTGAATAAGGATTTGGAGGTTCTGGTTGAGTCATAATTGCATTATTTGGGTAAAATGTTCTTAAATTGCCCCAAAATGGTTGCATAGCTCTAACAAAGTATCTTGCACCAACCCATTTACCATTACCAGTAGGTGGCTCATAAGAATCTGGGTAGTTGTTTTCATCTTTCCAGCAAAATTCTTGTCCATCTGTTTTTGAATATTCCCAAATTTTTTCAGCTATTAAGTTGCCATAAGCAACAGAATTATCATAAATAGATTGAGAAACTTCACTTTTATAAGTATTAAACCATTTGTCAGATAAGTTTTTATGAAGTTTTCTTACTGTATCTAGAGCGTATTCATTTAAGTAAAAACGTTCAGTTATTTTAGATAGAGCAGAGTGAGCTATTAAGCCCCAATGGTATTCTTTAGTTTTGTCTGTTGTTGGTAAAGCAGAAAGCCCTTGCAATTGTCCAGCTAAAGACCTATTTTCTACACTTCCATTGCAAACTGCTTCATAAAGTGCAAGCGATGTATAGCCATAAAATCTTGCAGCAACCATTGGAGTGCAACCTCGATTTCGTTGAGTTAGATACAACTGAACTTGCATCCATTCTTGAACAGGTTTGGAGTCAAACTCAGAAGCACCTTTACCGATATAATTTGGAATATTATTGTCTTGTATGGGTGTAGTCTTATCTTCAGAGCAAGAAATCACACTTGCAAGTAACAACAAGATTAGTAAAGATTTTAAAGTAAGAATCACACTTTTCATAGATATAACCAAAATTTATTAAACAATTTAAATTAATAACCCCAAGATACTACTTTTGTTACAATAAATTTAAATATTTAAGGATTATTTTTCATTTCATAAATAAAATATTTTTCAAAGGAGTTTTCAAAATCCTAATTTCAATAGCATTTAGATTGTTTCTTCTGGTTTCATTTGAAATCAGCCAAAAAATTAAAGCTATGTAGTGCCAAAAACTTTCGTTAATAAACCAACCCGCAGTAAAGAAATTGATATATAACTCAAGAATCATTACATAGAAAATTATTGTTGACAGATTGGTTTCCATTTCGGATTCACTTTTAAATTCAAGTTTGTTTTTCAAAGTCAATGCTTTAAATGTCAATATTAACATAAATGAAATATAAGCAGAAAATCCAAATAGACCTGTTTCCAGTAGCATTGAAATTGACGAGAATTCTAAAAATGGCAACTCAGAAACTTTTGAAGTGTAGGCAAGACCTAATCCTGTCCCAAAATATGGATGAATAAGCCATGCTTTTATCCCATTCATACCGTTATTGGCTCTATCGAAATATGATTCACCATTAATCACATCAATACTATTGGCTTTCCCACCAATTATTGACGAAATCCTTGAATAGGTTAAATCAAAAATGCTAACTTGTGTTAAATCTTTTACAATTGTATCTGCAGCAATAAACATTATTGCCACTAAAACAAGCGAAACAATGAAATTAAGCGGCTTTATATTGATTTTCTTTTGAAAAATAAATGCTGAAGTCCCTAATAAACCCAAGCCAAAAAAACCATTTAATGAGAATGCAAAAAGAAGTGCAACTAAGCTAGACACTAAGTAAAGGAAATTGAAAATTTTACTATTTATGAATTTCTTAGTACCATTAATTAATGGAGTAATGAGAAAAATTAAACTTATCAAATTGTATTGAGCCAAGATAGATGGCTCTGAAAAAATAGAGGTTGCTCTATAAAAATCTTCAAACTTTAAAGCAAGTTGATTTGCTGTACCTTCAACGTCCTTGGTTCTTGCATCGGCAGTTACATTGGTAATATCAATCCAAGCAAAAGGCAAATCATAAAGTCTTGCAAATAACTGATAAACACCAAAAATATTGATGATTAGCATACAGATTAGAAATGTTCTTATTGCATTTACCCATACTTTTTCCTCAATTGGAAAAACTAAGTTAAACAATGCAAAAATCATTACAAAGTAGAGGTGTGCATTAGTTTTAAAGTATTGAGTTAGATAATCTGGATTGCCTTGGCTAATTGGGTTATATGCCGAAAACCAAA
Source organism: uncultured Hyphomicrobiales bacterium (assembly GCA_964650885.1). Classification (GTDB taxonomy): domain Bacteria; phylum Bacteroidota; class Ignavibacteria; order Kapaibacteriales; family UBA2268; genus JAPLFM01. The sequence goes on from CAZYXG010000048.1 coordinate 7,475, forward strand.
TTGCAATAAATAAAATCAGCATTGAAATGGTAACTTCATTTACTGGTAAAGTAATTTTGTCGCCATCCCAAAATATTTTCTTCAAAGCAAAAAAGAAAAAGAAAACAAGTATTAGATTATTATATGCAAATGAAAAACCATTCAAATCAAATAGCTGAAAACTACTAAGAAAGTAAGTAAAGAAATTTGATATAAATAAGAAATTCAACAAGTTAAAATAATCCTTGTTCGTGTTTTGCAGTTAATTTTTCAATCATATCTTTGGTCATTTCTTCCAATCCAAATTTATGATTCCAGTTCCAATCTTTACGTGCAGGTGAATCATCAATCGAAAATGGCCAGCTATCAGCAATTTTTTGTCTATGGTCGGGGTTATAAGTAATTTCAAAGTTTGGAATGTACTTCTTAATTTCATTTGCCAATTCTTCGGCTGTAAAAGAAACTGCTGCAAGATTATAATCGCCAGCATAAGTTAATTTGTCTTTTTCTGCTTCCATCAAATCAATTGTTGAATTGATGCAATCTGGCATATACATCATTGGTAATTTAGTGTCTGCTTTTAAAAAACAATCGTACTTTTGATTTTTAATTGCTTCATAGAAAATTTCTACAGCATAATCGGTCGTACCACCACCTGGCAATGTTTCAGATGAAATAATTCCTGGGTATCTAAGTCCACGAGCATCAAGATTATACTTACTTCTGTAGTAATCACAAAGTAATTCTCCAGTAACTTTAGTAAGTCCGTACATTGTAGTTGGTTTCAAAACTGAATTTTGAGGAGTATCTTCTTGTTGGATATATTTTCCAAAAACAGCTATTGAGCTAGGAATAAATACTTTTGTTACTTTTTCGGAAAGGCAAACATTAAAAACATTCATCATTCCGTTGATGTTTATATCCCAAGCCAAAGCAGGGTTTGCTTCGCCAGTTGCCGAAAGAATTGCTGCTAAATGGAAGACAGCATCAGGTTGAAATTTCTTAATTGTTGAACTTAACTTAGAATTATCCAAAACATCTAATTCTTCAAAGTTGTAGTTAACTTGGGGTTTCTTTAAATCTGTGGCAAGTACATTTTCACTGCCATATCTTTTAATTAATTCTAATGTTAATTCTGTTCCAATTTGACCTGAAGAGCCCGTAAGCAAAATTCTTTTCATTAATTGTAGTTTTAATAATTGTTAAAATTTAGACTGCAATTTAAGAAAAAACTCTATTACTTTTTGATTATTACTAATCTTTGATAGGTCTAATGTTTATGTCAACTCTTCGCTTCAGTTCATCTTGTTTCTTGTTGTTGTCAATTCCTTTACCTTCAATATTAAACTTTACGTTTTCAAGCTCATCTTCATTGACAGACATTTTCACTCTTTTTTGTATTTCTTTGGCAGTATGGTAAGCTCTTAAAGTTGAAATCAATGTGTTAGTCATTACAACACCTTCGGAAATACTAATCTTTAGAATGGGGTCATTGATAGTAGGGCCGTCATAAATAGATCTTTCGCCAAATTTTCTATCATCTGCGTATCCATAAATTTCTATTTCAAGCTCTTTATATTTACTGTTGCATTCAGTCTTCATTAATTTGATTTTTTCAATAACGAAATCTGTAGCTGACTTTAAAGCAGATTCTACTTGAGTCGAATAAGCATAGTATTCATCATTTGGATATTCAATATATTTGGTTGAATCATTACCAATCAAATTATAACTAAATCTAAGTTTAATTTCATCGAGATTTGATTTTATAATTGGTAAATAGTAGCCAGAAAGGAAAAAAGGAACATCATACTGTTCAAAATTAAATTTTGCTCCTTTAGGCATTTTAAAATTCTGAATTACTAAGTTAATGTTTTCTTCATTGCATTTAGTTTCAATTCTGTTTTCAGCAAAAAGTTCCTTATCGCAATCATCTGTGTATCTAACTATATAGTTAATACCACTTTTGACTTCAAATTTATAGTCAATGTTTTCATTAATATTAATTGTTTGTATTGGATTTGTTAAGTTCGATTCTTCATATAAAGAAATATTCCCCATTGCTTGGGATTCTTCATCAACACTTTCAACTTTTCCACTGATAACTAATGGCAAGCACAAATCAAATTTATATAAGTCAAAACCTCCACATCCGCCTAATCTATTGCTTGAGACAATAACATTGTCGCCATAAACAACAGCTCCATTTTCATCTTTGTCGCTATTGATTGGAAAAGGTAATAGCACTGGTTTTTCAAATTTATTTTTTACAAATCTACTTTTGAAAATATTGTAATCATTGCGAGCTGATAAGTTTCTCGAAGAAAAATACAAATTTCCTTCTTTTGTTAACGTAGGAAAGGCATCGTCAGTTGGTGAGTTTAGTTCTTCGCCAAGGTTAGTAGGTTTGCTCCAAGTATCGTCCGAACTTCTTTTGCTCATATATAAATCGAAGCCACCCAATCCACCAGTTCTGTCTGATGCAATAATGGCTATTAATCCATCGCTAGTTAAAGAAATATGATTATCACTATTTTTGCTGTTTATTGATTTGACTTGTTCAGGTTTTTGCCAAACATTCTTCAATTTGATTGACTGATAAATGTTTCTATCTTTTCTATTGTCTTTTTTGTCGTAAGCTGCAAACATAGCAACTAAGTTACTATCCTTATCCAAATAAAATGAAGGAGTGGTAACTCCCATTAAGCCGCTAAATGTAAAAGAAGTTTGCTCATCGCCAATAAATGGAATTTTATTGAGATTAACCTTGTACAGATATTCTTTAGGTATCTTTTCTTTTGTTTTAATTGAATAGAAAAGTTCATTATTAAACAAAGTTGGGATTATCTCATCGTTTCGAGTATTGACTTCGCTTCCCATACTTTCTTTGTTTTCGCTATATTTACAATCAAACTTCACTGATCTCTTAGTTGTTGGATTACAAGAGATTAGAGTGATTATTGTAATAATACAAATGATTATGTTGATTTTTTTTGTCATTGAATAAACTATAATTCGGTTTCTATTTCTTAATTTTGACACTTAAGTAATTACTTTATCGGACTTTATTAAATCAACTTAAATGAATAGTGCCTACTTTGAAATTAATTTAGAGAATTTCAAGCACAACTTGAATACAATCAAAAACTATGCAAAAAAAGATATTATCCCTGTGGTAAAAGCAAATGCTTATGGTCACGGTATGATTGAAATTGCTAAACTATGCCGAAACAATGGTATTGGACTGATTGCAGTTGCTTTTTTGTCGGAAGCAAATTTGCTTAGAAATTCTGGTGACACAGGAGAAATACTTTTACTTGTAGAGAACCCATTGGATAATATTAGTCATATTGTTGATTTAAATTTACAATCTGTACTTTCAGATTATGATTTTGCATACAAGCTAAATTCCGAAGCAAAATGGAAAAATACAAAAGTCAAATGCCATATTTTCTTAGATACTGGTATGCATAGAGATGGAATTGATTGCCAAGAGGCAAAAGAATTTATTTCTAAAGTAAGTGAGCTAAATAATTTAGAAGTAATTGGTTTAATGACCCACTTTTCAAGTTCTGAAGATGCAGATTACACTTTTACACAAAGCCAAATTGAAAAATTCAAAAAGCAAGTTGACGAACTAAAACTTGAACATTTATCTTATATTCATCTTCAAAATTCTGGTGGTTTAATTCAATTCAATATTGAGTTTGCTAATTTTGTAAGACCTGGAATTTCTATTTACGGTCTTGTGCCTGATGAAAGATTGAAAAACAGTATTGATTTGAAACCAATTTTGCAATTGAAAGCGAAAATAATTAGAATTAAAGAACTTGAACAAAATGAACAAGCTGGCTATTCTTTTAAATTTATTGCAAAAAGAAAATCTAGAATTGCATTCATACCAATTGGTTATGGCGATGGTATAAATACAAACCTAACTAATAACTGGCAAGTTGAAATAAACAAATTGCTTTACCCACTTGTCGGTTCAATATGTATGGATCAAATACTGATTGATATAACCGATAATCCTGACATCAAAATTGGTGACGATGTTTTAGTTATTTCAAACGATATTGAATCTGAGATAAATGTTTACAAAATGGCTGAAAAAGCCAACGTAATTCCTTATGATATAATCACTAAGCTTCTCCCAAGATTACCAAGAATATATGTTTAGAATGCTATGTGGAAAAATGATTTATATAATTCAGATACTACCAAATTTCTAATTATCTTTTTAATTGGATTAGGATTGGGTTTATATGTTAATTATTTTTCCGTATCACTTTTAATTTTCTTTCCAATCATTCTTATAATTGCTTTGTTTTTTAAAAAAGCAATTTTTACTTATTTCTTACTTGTCTTATTTTCTGGTTATATAAATAGTTTTAGAGTGTCAGATAGTGCTAAAGGCATTACTAATTATGTGAAAGATGATGATGTCAAAGTAACAGGAAAAGTTTTAGAAATATTACCCAATACAGAATTTGGAATTCGTTTTGTTTTACAAGGAACAATTAAAGATGATTTGTACCCTAAAACAACAACTAACTTTATTGTTTATTCAACTTACGATAATTTAGAGAAAGTTAAGAAAAATAGCGAATTGCAAATATTTGGGAAATTACACATACCAAATGTAATGCAGTTACCTACTGATTTCCCAGAAGATAGATACATTAGCTACTATAGTTCAAATATTGTTTTGAAAACGAATGACAACAAAATTAGTGTTAAACAAGAAGGAAGCGATTGGCTAAGCTGGAATAAACAGCAAATAAATTTCTTAAAACTCAAAATAGAATCTATTTATACCCAAGAAAATGCTGGTTTAGTTTCAGCTTTAATACTTGGCGATAGAACAAATTTAGACAAAGAATTAGCTCAAAACTATAGTAAAACTGGTATCATACACGTGCTTTCAGTAAGTGGTTTGCATATAGCTTTAATTTCAACAATACTTTTTGCTTTACTTTCATTTGTTACAAATAGGCAAATCAAACTAGGAATATTTGCAATTATTGTGTTTGAATTTATTTGCATTACCAATTTCCAAATACCAGCACTTAGAGCAGGACTTGCTGCAATTTTATTTGCATTCTTTTTAGCAAACAAACGTTATCCTAATTCCTTAAGTATTAGTTCATTTATCAATCTTGCTTTATTAATTTACGACCCAAATTTAGTTAAAAATCCAAGTTTCTTACTTTCGGGTTTTGCCTTATATGGATTAGCTTTCTTTTATAATTTCTTTTATTTCTCGTTGGATAGGTTGATTCCAAGATTTGCATTTTCTACAGATTTATTCGTTAAGCCATTGGCTTCTACCTTTGCAGCTTCGCTTATAACTTCAATTTTAGTTGCTTTCTATTTTGGTATATATTCAATAGTTGCTTTTCTTTCTAATATTATCCTTGTCCCAATATTTTCAATGATTTTACTTTATTCAATTCTTGCTTTATTATTGTCCTTTATTCACTCAGCTTCTGCGAATTTATTGGCAAATGTTGTGGATTTCCTTATAGATTTAAGCAATGGAATAAATAACTTAATCATTCAAAACTTACCAACACATATAAGTGGTGCATATTTGTCGATGCTTATAGCAAGTTTAGTAGCAATATGTTTAATTTATGTGTTTGCTTACACAACTAAACGAAATTTCATTTGGCGTTCACTTATTGCTATTCTAGTAATTTCCATTAGTTTGGTCTATGTGCGTTTTGAAAGTACCGCTCATTATGGTAACAATAAATATTTACTTTCAAGTTTTGCAAGTGTTTACAAAAAAAATGATTTAATCCTATTAAGTATAAAATCGAAATTACCTATTACAAATCAAAATAGTATAAATAAGTTTTTAGTTAATGAAAAAGTTGGAACTTTGATTATGGCTAAAAGTACTAATTTTGAAACAGAAGAAATTGAAAACAAAACTAAAGTAATTAGATTAAAATCATCTGATTACATTGCAATTAAATCCAAAATTATGGCTTTATATGATTGAGACATTATCTTTTGAGTTATTTAAAAATAAATTACTTTCAGGTATCACTCTGAAAAATGAATCTCAAGAGCTACCTTATGGATTCAGCATTAATAAAGGAGACCTTTATTCTAATTCGGAAGTAAAGTCAATGAGAATTGGCTTGGCAAAGACTTTGGGAATTGATTATACCAATATGGTATTTATAAGCCAAACACATTCGGATATAGTAGAAATATTTGATAAAGAAAGAGATAGCTATTTCGCAGATGCAATAATTACAAATCAAGCTGGGGTTTGTTTGAATGTATCAGTTGCAGACTGTATTGGCTTGATTTTATATGATTCTACCAATAAAGTGCTTGCAGCTATACACTCTGGTTGGAAAGGCACACAACAAAATATTGCAAAGAATGCAGTTGAAAAAATGTCTCAAGTTTTTGGGTCAAACCCAAGGAATATAAATGCAATTATTTCGCCATCTGCTTCGGGAGAAGTATATGAAGTGGGCAAAGAAGTTGCAGATTATTTCCCAAATAGTATCAAACAAATTAGCGAAAGCAAATACTTATTTGATAATAAAAATCAAGTAAAACTTCAACTTATAGAAGCTGGAGTGAATATAGACAAGATTATAATTCAGAAAGAATGTTCAATAACAGATTTACGATTCCATTCATTCCGCAGAGATAAAGATAAATCGGGGAGAATGTCTGTGTTTGCGATGATGAAATAATTTACCACGAAGGTTGTCTTTTTTCAAGGAATGCAGCAATACCTTCTTTTGCTTCATCACCAGTTCGCAAATCTGCAATAGTTTTAGATATATAACCTTTTAGATTGTTGTCATCAAGACTTCCAACTTTTGATAGCATTTCTTTTACTTTTTCTATAGCATTACTTCCGTTTGATAAGATTTTGCTAGTGAATTTATTAATGATTGCATCTAATTCATAAGCATCTACTGCATAATTGATCAGACCAATTTCTTGTGCAGTTTGTGCACTAATCCTATTACCTGTAATTAAGTATTCTTTTGCTTTTGTGATTCCAATTCTTTGAATTAGCAAATGCACAATTGCCGCTGGAATTATTCCAATTGCTACTTCGGAAACTCCAAAAATAGATTCTGAATTGGCGAAAATCAAATCGCAACTTAGAATGATACCAACACCTCCACCAACTGCACTACCATTTACTTTAGCAATTGTTGTTTTCCTATGGTTCGAAATCACTTCCAATAAATCAACAAGTTTTTGAGAATCGTTAAAGTTTTCTTCATAAGTATAATCTTTAACTTCTCTTAGCCAATTTAGATCGGCACCAGAGCAAAATATGTTTCCATTGCCAGTTATAATTGTAATTTTAGTAGTCGGATTATTATCAAGCTCAATAAAAGCAGAAGTTAACTCTGAGATTAGCTCTGCATTGAGAGCATTTTTTACTTCTGGCCTATTGATAATGATTGTGGCAATTTGATTTTCAATTTTAATTTCAAGATTTTTCATATTTGAATTTGTATGTTAGCAATAAATAAATTTTGTTGAGCTCAAAAGCAAAGTTTAGACTTCGTGAAATAGCTGCTTTCATTTTATTTTTGATAAATAGTTTCACTCACTTTTATAAGCATTGAAATCTAATAACTTATTGCCGAAATTTTTCCAGCTTAAATTTTTCTTGAAATTTTGGATAGCGGTTTGGAAATCATATTTTGATTTATAGCTTTCTTCTATAGCCAAGGCAATTGAATGAGGTGAAACCTCCTCTGATATTATACCTGTATCTGCTATAATTTCTTTCAGTCCACCAACATTGGTAGCAACAAGAGGCACATCAAAATGGTGGCTTATTCCAACAATTCCCGATTGAGTGGCAGAATAATAAGGCAACACACAAACATCGGTAGCTGAAAACAGAGCGGGTACTTCATCATCGGAGATATAACGAACAAAATGATGAATCCTACTGTCTAAGTTTAAATCTCGAATTTGTTTTTTGTATTTATCGAAACTGCCATAGACTTCTCCAGCAATTATTAACTCATATTCTTCATCAAGATAAGTCATAGCATCAATTAGTAAATCCAGTCCTTTGTAATCTCTAATGAAGCCAAAAAAGAGCAATAGCTTTTTATTTAGTGGCAGATTAAGTTGATTCCTAGCTTCCACTTTTTCCATTTTCTCACCGAAGTGATCATAAAGTGGATGAGTAAGTACTTGGAATTTTGCATCTGGTTTAATAGAAAGCAAATCATTCTTCACATTTTGGCTCATTGCCACGAAAAAATCGTTCTTATCTAAAAAATAATCAATCAATTGCATATCGCCAATTCGCTTTTCATGGGGAATTACATTATCCAAAATCGTAATATTCTTAGTACCAGTTTTTCTAATGCTTTTGAGTACTGTCCCTAAAGATGGAGCAAAAAAGGGCATCCAAAATTTAGTGATACAGACTTCTGCTCCAAATTCTTTTATGGCTTTTGCTGTCGAAAAATATGTAAATGGATTAATCGTATCAAGTAATCTATCATTTTCAATTTTTTCTACTTTGTCATCGGCAGTAACATACTGGCTAGACCCAGGAAAAAGTAAATCTGGATACTGCCTTTTGAAATTAAAAGCTTTCATCTCATTTTCCTTTTTTAAAGCTTGGAAAAGTGAGGCATTAAATTGTGCTATACCACCACGAAATGGGTAGAAAGTTGATAGATATGCTATTTTCATTAATCTATTTTGTAATTTTGTGATTAAACAAAATTAAAACCAAAAAATAGATAATTAATAAGAAATTATGACTGACTTCTACAAAAAAATAATGGACAGCTCGGAAATCACCGAAAATGACAAATACTATTGGGGGTATATGTATGGTTTGGGAGTGGAAACAGTAGTTCCTTACTTGAAAAAATTGGGTGCTTTTAAAAAAGGAGATTCAGTAGCTGAAATTGGCTCTGCCGAAGGGGGAGTACTGGCTGCATTTGTAGAAGAAGGTGCTAACGATGCACTTGGTACTGACATTTCTATTTCACGTTTGGAAATGGGTGACAAAATTGCAAAACTTGGCGGACTTAAAATTGAGTTCACGAGCCACGATATTCTTACGCAAGAACCAAGAGCTGATTGGAAAAATGCTTATGACTTGGTTTTGCTTAGAGATGTGATTGAACATTTGGATGACACTGCACTTGCTTTGAAAAACATAAAAAACATAATGAAGCCAGGCGGCTTTTTATTTGTTTCGTTTCCTCCTTATTATTCTCCTTTTGGTGGACACCAACACACTATTGGCAATGGAAAGGGTATGTATCCTTATGTGCATATTCTCCCAGATTCGCTTTTCTATTCATTTTTGAAAGGCGGAAGAGAAAATGATATTTGGGAAGTTAAACGATTGCAAGATATTAAACTTACTCCTAAAAAATTTCTTAAAGCAACGGCAGAAGCTGGTTTTGAAGTATTCCAATCGGATTATTATTTCATTCGTCCAGTTTTCAAAATGAAATTTGGTTTGCCAACTGTGAAAACCACAGCACTTGCGAAAGCAATTCCATTTGTACGAAACTACCTTAGCTTGGAAGCTTGCTATATATTGCGAAAAGTATAAATAAAGATTAAGTAATTACGGCACAATCTTTGAAGGTAGCATAACTATAAAAACATAGTTATGAAAAATAAAAGATTCTCAAATATTGTACTAAATAGCTTATTGATAAGCTGCATTGTGATTACATTGCTTCTTTCGTTATCTCTTTATTCCAGAGTGGTGCTTTTCAAACCAGTAGATACTGAAATAGAAGATGCCAAACATACTAAGCAAGAGGTAATTCAAGTTGCTATAATTAATGCTTGTGGCGAAAAAGGCATTGCAGCCAAAGCCCAAAAGTTTATGCGTAGTCTTGGCTATGACGTAGTGGAAACTGGTAATTCCAATGAAAAACTTGCCAGCTCTATTGTTATTGACAGACTTGGTGACAAAAAGTCAGCTTTCAAAGTGGCTTATGCTTTGGGCATCAACGAAAACCAAATCAGCAAGCATATAGATTCGACTTTGTTTCTTCGTGCCACTATCATAATTGGGAAAGACTATAAAACTCTTAAGCCATTTAATTAGAAATATTAACCTGATTATTAATAATCTTTCAATTTCTCCCGAAATTATGGTAATTTTGTAGATTACAATATTAATAAATGGAAAATAGTGCCAGAAGAACTACAAAGTCTAACCGAATCCCAAAAGTTAACAATCCTATGTGCTCAATTAGCTGACGATAAATTAGCTAGTAATGTGTTCGTTTTAGATTTAAGAAAACTAGATTCAGCACCATCTGAATACTTTGTTATTGCTAGTTGCGACTCAGTAAATCAAGTACATGCTATTGTTAGTTTGATTTTAGAAAATTGCACAAAATACCAGTTAGTGAAACCAAAAATAGAAGGTTACGAAGCTGGAGAATGGGTGATTTTAGATTTCTTCGATGTGGTAATACATCTTATGCTTGCTGAAAACCGTAACTTCTATAAAATCGAGAAACTTTGGGGCGATTCAGAAATGTACACAATTGATACAGAAGGCGATATGCACCCAATCGAATTAGCTAAAGCTGTTGAAATTTACAACCTAGAACAGTAATTGAAAATGAACCAGTCTGATTACCTTAAAAGTGTTTTTGCTGAGACACTCCAGAAAATTGGAGTGCCCGATGGCATAGAAAGTCTTAAATTTGAGACTCCTAAAAATGTAGAACACGGCGATATGGCTACAAATATTGCTATGCAACTTGCGAAACCTATGCGTCAAGCTCCTGCTGCAATTGCTCAAAAAATTATTGATAATTTGGAATTTGATAGTAATATTATCATCGATGTGAACATTGCTGGTGCTGGTTTTATCAATGTTAAATTCAGCAACCAATTCTATATTGATGCACTTAAAAATATTACTCTTGCCCAAACAGAGTATGGAAAAGCAGAACAAGGCAAGGGAATTAAAGTTAATATAGAATATGTAAGTGCCAATCCAACTGGATTGCTTCATTTGGGACACGGCAGAAATGCAGCTATTGGAGATACTGTCGCTAATTTATATAATTGGCTTGGCTATGATGTAACTCGTGAGTACTATTTCAATAATGCTGGCAACCAAATGAATAATCTTGCATTATCTATTCATGCAAGATATATGCAACAGCTTGGTAATCCCGATTTTGAACTTCCTGAAAATGCTTACCACGGTGAATATATTAAAACAATTGCTCAAGAAGTGATTGATAAATATGGTGATAAGTTTAAAGCGGCTACAAAAGAAGATTTAGAATTCCTGAAAGTGGTAGGCGAGAAATGGAATTTCGCTAAAATAAAAGAAACTATGGACAAAATGAACGTCCACCAAGACGTTTATTTCAATGAAGACTCACTTTATAAAGATGGCAAAATTAAAGCCGTAGTTGCTAAATTCAGAGAGCAAAACTTAGCTTACGATAAAGACGGAGCTACTTGGCTTAAACTCAGTGAAATGGGTCAGGAGCAAGATAAAGTAATTATCAAAACTTCTGGCGAACCAACTTATCGTTTGCCCGATATAGCTTACCATGCTGAAAAGTACGAACGTGGTTTTGATATTATCATTGATGTATTTGGTTCTGACCATATTGCTACTATTCCAGATGTAATGTCGGGAGTTCAGTACTTAGGCTATGACAAAAGTAAAATAAAAGTTTTGCTATATCAGTTCGTAACACTTACAGAAAATGGCGAACAAGTTAAAATGTCTAAAAGAACTGGCAAAAGCTATACTTTAGATGAATTACTTGATGAAGTTGGCGAAGATGTGGTTAGGTTCTTTTTAATAATGAGAAATATTACAACTCATTTGGAATTTGACTTAGCTTTGGCAAAAGAGCAAAGCGATAAAAACCCTGTTTTCTACTTGCAATATGCACACGCTAGGATTTGCTCTGTGCTGGACAATGCAAGAGCCAAAGGAACTGATTATAAAGATGCGAATTTGAATTTACTTCAACACGAAAAAGAAATCACTTTGATTAAATCTATACTTAGATTCCCTGATGTTATTAAGCTTTCTGCTGATAGATTTGAGCCACATACTTTATGTGAATATTTAAAAAGCATAGCTTCGGATTTCCATAATTTCTACCACGATTGCAGAATTTTGGCAGACGATGAGGAACTATCCAAAGCAAGACTTTATTTGAGCGTGATCACTAAATATGTGATGAAAAATGGTTTAACCATTTTAGGAATCACAGCACCAGAGAAAATGTAATAGCAATTCAATTGAAATCTGGAGAGGTGCAAGAGTGGCTGAATTGGCACGCTTGGAAAGCGTGTATACGGTAACGTATCGAGGGTTCGAACCCCTCTCTCTCTACTGAATAATCTAATAAAAAAGACAAGTTTTGTTAAAAAGACTTGTCTTTTTTAT
>CAZYXG010000049.1:0-19087 GCA_964650885.1 uncultured Hyphomicrobiales bacterium
TTCTAAATTAGAGAAGAAATCAGTCGAAAGTATATTGAATTCAATTTTGGAAATGAAATAGCAAAATATTTTCGTAAAATGTTGCAAACATCACCAGACTATTTATAGAATTTCAAAAGCACTTATATGATTGCAAATTAGCAATTTAAAGTAAATCTATCCCCTACCCAAAAAAAATCCAATTCTTTTTGAATTGGACTTTTTTTAATTCTTTACTTTGTCGCACCATATTTTTCAGGGTATGGAGGCAATGGAAGAGATTCTGGAATACCCATAAGTGGGAAATCTTTTCTCAATGGATGGATTGGTTCTTTAGTGTCTGGATCCACATAATCTTCTGGCATATAGAATCTACGCAAATCTGGGTGTCCTATGAATTTAACTCCATACATATCGAAAGTTTCTCTTTCGTACCAGTTAGCTGATTCCCAAACGTCAGTAACCGAATCGCAAGTCAAATCGCTTTCGTCCACAGCCACTTTCACTCTAAGTCTATGCAGCAAATCAAGTGAGTAGAGGAAATATACCACTTCAAATCTATTTTTCTTTTTCAGCCAGTCCACAGCAGTCACATCTCGCAACTGATTAAACGCTGTTTTCGGGTTATCTCGCAAAGCTGTAGCCACTTCTACGATTTTATTTTTGGGAACTGTTACAGTCAATTGCTCTTTAAATTCATAAAATTCAATGTCTTGGCAAATTGGACTAAGTAGTTCAGTTACTATTTCTTTAGATATGTACAAAATATTGCTCCTTTTATTTATTCAAAAATATAATTTTGAAAGGAAGAATAAAAGCATTAATTTTGAAAAAGTTAATTGATAAATGTTTTTGGTTTTGTTTTCGAACAAATTAAAAGGGAAGCAAGTGTAAATCTTGCACGGTAGCGCCGCTGTAATGGATGACAATTTTTCCAAGTTTCTTCGCCATTTCCACAGAAGAAACAGCCACTGAGCCAAGCTCGGGAAGGCGGAAAAGGAGGATGATTCCGAAGTCAGAATATCTGCCAAAAAACACTCATTGATTCAGACTTGTCGCTAAACAGGTTCAATGAGGCTAAAATCTAATCTTCACAAATTTCTTAGATTTTCCCTCATTATATTTTTACACACTTTATTATAAAAGGTCTTTTTATGAGATTTTTAAGAATTTTTGTATTCTTTATTTGCGTTTCTTCTGCCTATTCTTGGCCAAGTGTAAGTTTCAAAGAAAAAGTAGAAGTAGGTTTGCAGCCTTTAGCTGTTAATTTTGATTCTAAAACTAATTTATATCATATCTTTTGCAATGGCGATGATAAAAATTACAACGGCAAAATTGATGAGGGCGACACTCCCCCATCTTGGTGGACACTTAAATATGACAATAACAATTTAATTAAAACTAAAGTAAAAGAATTTACAAACGGATATTTCCAATTCCCATTAAGAGTTGATTTCCTTGATGCTAATGATTTTAGCGATAGACTTGTATATATTCCTTTTGCCGACGAAACTGATGCCAATTTTAAAGTAACTAAATCTGGTTATATTCAATCGTTATCTCTGGATGATTTCGAAGTGGTGGACGATAATGTTTGTGGTTTTAAAGGAGAAGCAGTTGCTTCTTATGGTCCACACTTATTAATCCCCAAAAACCCTGCTGACGGTAGCGAAGGCGAGGTAATAGTGTTTAACTTGGCTATCAAAAAACCACTGCAAACTATAAAAGCTGGAAAAATGGTACAAGAAGCTCAGGCATTCTCCGACGCAAATGGTAAACTTAGATTGGCAGCTTTCAGTTTAGGAAGCTTTGGTGCAGATTCTTCTATTTTGCATATTGCCGAAGTGCCTCACACACAAGATTTTACTTTCACTGATTTCAAAATTGGTAAAACTCCTAATCATTTAGCAATAAATAAAGGCAAAGTAGTAGTTACATTAAATGGTAGCCATGAAGTCTTATTCAAAGATATAACAAAGCTAGAAGTTGCACCAACTATATTTAAAACGGGTACAACTGGATTTAATGGCCCAAGAGAAACTGTTTTTCTAGAAGCTTACAACATCTTTTTAACTACTACATATAATGGTGAACTACTTTGGAAAGCTGACTATCAAACAGAATTCCAAAGAGTAGAGGCATCGAGTAAAAACATAAAAGCAGCATTGGAAGGAATAGTCGCTAGAGAAGGTATTGGAAATGTTGTAGTGGCAAGTCCTTACGACACTACCTATAATAAAGAAAACGGTGGTGTTTATATTTTTGATAAATTAGAAAATACAAGTGTTGAAGAAATTCAAACCAAAGCAAATGATAAATCTTTGATTTTCCCAAATCCAGTTCGTAGCAAGTTGAAATTAAATTTATCACAAGATGATTTGAATGCTTTTTATAGTGTCCGAATTACTGACAACACTGGCTCTGTGGTTTATTCAAGTAATGAAATGGGTTATACTTTAGCGAATGGTATCGCTGTTGTCAGTTTGAATTTACAGACTAATGGTTGCTACTTCCTTACTTTACAATCGTCAAATAACACACTAATTTCCTCACCATTCATTTATTTGAGTGAGTAAGGGTCTATTCATAGTCTTATTATTTTTGCATTATCAACTGTCTGCTTCGGATTCACTTAATCCGAAGCAGACGGTTATAGTAGATGGATTTGTAGAAAAGCAAATTACTCCAAGTTTACCAGTTACAACTTATAGTATTAAATCCTTAAACATAGCTCAAACAAATCAAATTTCAACTCTCTTAACAAACGTTTCGGGAATATATTTAAGAGATTATGGTGGAGCTGGAGCTATGAAAACAATTTCGTTGCACGGTGGTAGCGGAAATCAAGCAGCAATTCTTCTGAATGGATTCAAACTTTATGAAAACGCAAATGGTGGGTTTAATTTGAATAAATTGCTCACACAAAGCATTTCTAGTATATCCATTATAGAAAGTGGCTTCTCTACTTTGGTTGGCTCCAATGCAATGTCTGGCGGTGTAATGATGAATGCTAACGCAAATACTGATGGGAAAATTATATTAGGTCTTTCTCAAAGTTCGTTTAATGGTTTTGAGGGACTTGCAAGTTTCACTAGTCAAATAGGGAATTATCGCAATTCATTTTTTTTGAATGGTACAATTTCCAAGAACGACTTCCCTGTTACAACTAAGATATATTCTAAGGATACTACTTTCAATAGAATGAATAATGAATTCAATCAATTTTCTATAACAAATGTGTTAGAAAATTATACTAAAAATGCAGATGATTTTAAACAAAAGCTTTACTTGAATTATGTAAATTCATATTCTGGAGTACCTGGTGCTATTTTGCAAGGAGGCGAAGTGAACCAAACATCTTTTTTAAATGAAAACCAAATACTACTAATTTCAAATTTTGAAAACAACAATCTAAATTTTATGATAGGTGGCAAGTATAGCCAAATGACTTATTTCGATGAAAACACTCTGACTGCTTCTAATTCATATAATAATTACTTAAACACTAATTTGCAGACTCGGCTCAATTATAATTTGAATTTATTCGAAAAAGAATTTAAATTTTCAACAGAAGCAAATTTTGATATTTTCAATGGCTTGCTTTCTCAAATCAATACAATAGAAACTAAAAAAAGATATACTTTTGCAATTGGGTTTGTTCGAGATATAGAATTAGAGAATAATTTGAAAGTTTACTTGAGTTCAAGGGCAGATTTCATTTCTGACTTCAAACGTGAATTTTCTGCAAATTTTGGCTTAACTAAAAATTATAATGATTTGTTTCTAAGTTTCAATTTTGGACGTAATTTCCGTTTCCCTGCTTTCAACGAAATGTATTATTTCAATTTTGGCAATCTGAACATACAGCCGGAAAACAGTTTAAATATTAATTCAGAAATAAAATACTCAATCACAGATAAACTAATGATTCAATCAAATGTATATAGCAATTTTATAAACAATAAAATACTATCAATTCCCAGAAATGCTATAAGCTGGACTACACAAAATATTGATAATAATATAACTTATGGTATAGATATCAAATTGCATTACATAGAAAACAATATCAAAAGCACTATCTCATATTGCTATTTAAATGCACAAAACAGCAGCAGCAACGATTATTTCAAAGGTAAGCAACTTCCCTATACAAACAATCATCAAGTGAACGCTTCTATTATTTATAATCTCAATTATATAGATGCTCAATTAATATATAGTTTTATTGGAGAAAGATACTCCGATTTGAATAACTCAAGTAATTTGAAACTATCACCTGTAAATTTAATTAATTTAAACTTATCTACAAATAAAACATTATTAGAAAAATATACTATTAGTTTATCTTTAAATAACTTATTAAACCAGCAATATGAAATGATATTAAATTTCCCAATGCCTAATTTTAATTATAGATTCAACTTTGGAGCAAGTTTATGAAGTACTTATTTTTAATGTTATGGGCTTCAACTTGCTTTGCAGGCGAATTTATTGATACTGTTTATTCATATAAATTTGGAATTAATGTTGATTGCGGTCAAGACACAATGTATTTCCCCAAAAACATATTTGGTCCTCCCTCAATAAATGCAAAGTATGAAACTCCAGCAGCAATGCCAAGCGAAGTTCTTTGTATTGGGTTTGGTGGAGAAATTGTAATTGGAATTAAAGAAAAAATAATATTAGATGAGCCAGGCTTTGATTTCAAAATATTTGAAAATGCCTTCTTGAATCCTATTAATTCCAAAATATTTGCTGAACCTGCAATTGTCTCTGTTAGTCAAGATGGGATAAATTACTTCGATTTTCCATTTGATTATTCAACATTAAAAGGTTGTGCTGGCATTACTCCAGTAATTGGAAGCAATGACCCATTTAGCCAAGACACAATTTCTGGAGATGGATTTGATTTGAAAACCATTGGTCTATCTTGGGTTAAATATATTAAAATAAAAGATATTACTAATGAGATTTACAAAGATAAAAGCCATCTTTTTTACGATATTTCATTATCTGGTTTCGATTTAGATGCTGTTGCTATTCTCCACTTGGGAAATTTAGAAGCTACATCAGTAAAGTCAGAACTTAGTAATTTCTCAATCAATGCAAGTTTATTTATTGCGAATCAGCCAGTCAATTTAACTATTTATGATTTAAATGGAATTGAAATTTACAACAACAATAACTGCTTAAATTTGAATTTAAATCAATTCAAATCACAATTTCTTTTAGTAAAAGTTATTTCAAATGCTAATACTAGTTATACGAAGTATATTAATTTGGGAATAAATTAATGCTCAAATTTTTACTATATATTGTATTAATCTTGTCATTATTTGCTTGCAACACTGATAATCCAATCACTAACAACATCAATCCAAATGCTAAGCAAGCAATAGTGCTATGCGAAGGACTTTGGGGATACGACAACTCAACTATTGATTTGATTGATTTAGACTCAGGCTTAGTTCAAAAGCAGTTTTTCGAGTCCGAAAATGGATTTAATCTTGGCGATACAGGAACTGACATTGTGCTATTTGAAGGCTTTTATTACGTAAGTGTTACCAGTTCACATTCTATTGAAAAAATTGAAGCTAAGAGCTTAAAATCAGACTCTCGTTTGAAACTAGATTTCAAATCAGAGCCACGCTATATTACAATTTGCTCACAAAATGAAGCATACTACACAGACCTAAAACAAAACTTATTAGTAAAGTTCAATCCAACTACAATGCAAAAATTAGCTGAAGTTAAAGTTGGTGCTGCTCCAGAAGGAATTGCACACAATTCAGATTACATTTTTGTAGCAAACTCAGGGCTTGGCGATTATAAAAAAAATGACCCATTAGCTGGCTATTTATCAATCATTTCTCGTAAAAGTTTTTCAATTGTCAAGAACGAGTATATTGGGTTCAATCCATATCAAGTGCAAATTGATTCAATCAGCCAAAAGATTTATGTG
This sequence comes from uncultured Hyphomicrobiales bacterium, assembly GCA_964650885.1. GTDB lineage: Bacteria > Bacteroidota > Ignavibacteria > Kapaibacteriales > UBA2268 > JAPLFM01. The sequence continues at coordinate 5,945 of CAZYXG010000049.1, forward strand.
TCATATCGCAATCTACCCTCTCAACCAGACTCTCTCGGTGGAATTGTGGAAATCAATCCCCTTTTTTTAACCAAAGAAAGGGAATGGAAAATGCGAATCACAAAATTTATTATTGATAATTTCAACAATTCTATTTTTCTCGTTAATGATTTTGGGTTAATGTCGTTAAATTTGGGGTCTGGTGTTTCTAAAAATTTGCTTACAAAATCTGGCAAAGACAATTGGTATGCTCTTGCATTGCAAACTCCAAATTTACTTTGGGTTTGCAATGCTAAAAATTATACAGTTGACGGAGAAGTATTTTGTTTTAACTTAAAAGAGAACTCAGTCGTCAGTAGCTTAAAAGTAAGTATAAATCCCAATAATATTCTCTTCAAATAATGGCTTTAGTAAAAAACAAACCTAAAACTAGCAATACCACTAACGTATTGGCTACTAAATCAATAATGGTAAATGGTGCCAGAGTTAACAATCTGAAAAATATTTCAGTTGAAATTCCACGCAATAAGTTAACTGTAATCACAGGACTATCGGGTTCGGGCAAATCTTCCCTCGCTTTCGATACAGTCTATGCAGAAGGTCAGAGACGCTTTGTGGAATCTTTAAGCTCTTATGCACGCCAGTTTTTAGAAAGAATGACTAAACCAGATGTGGATTCAATTTTGGGATTGCCACCTGCTATTGCAATTAAGCAATTGCCTCCTTCTAAAAATCCACGCTCTACTGTGGGAACTACTACTGAAATTTACGATTATTTATCTCTATTTTTTGGCAGACTTGGTACTACTATTTGCTATAAATGCAACCAACCTGTTAAAAAAGAGAACCCAACTACAATTATTAAAAATTTAAAGAAAAATCTGCTTGGCAAAAGAGTTTATATTCTTTTCAGATTGAGCGATAACTCTAAAAATATCTTTGCGGATTTGGATAAGTTCAGATTGGCTGGCTATTTCAGAATTTATTTGAAAAGCACCAAAGAAATACTCGATTTGAATGAAGCAAAATTCGACAGAAAACTAAAAGCAGATGACTTTTTTGTTTTAGTTGATAGATTTAAAATTGCAGATAACAACGATGACGATGTACGAATTGCCGATTCAGTGGAGGCAGCTTTCAAAAATGGTGATGGAATTGTACACATCTTTAATTACGATGACGACACTTACCTTCGCTATTCAAACCAATTCGAATGTAACACTTGTGAAATAGTTTATGAAGAATTAGATCCAAAATTATTCTCTTTCAATAATCCTCGTGGTGCTTGTCCTTCGTGTCAAGGTTTTGGTCGCAATATTGGGATAGATGAAGAATTAGTAATTCCTGATAAATCCGTATCCTTGGCAAAAGGAGCTATTGCAGCATTTTCAGGTGTTATAAATTCTTCGTATCTGAGAGATTTGATGAAAGTAGCTAATAACTTTGGTATAAGGACAGACATTCCATACCGCTTACTTTCCGACGAAGAAAAAGAAATGGTGTGGGAAGGTTGCAGCGGTTATATTGGAATTAATGGCTTCTTCAAAGAAATGGAAGATAAAAAATATAAAGTGCAAAACAGAGTGCTTATTGCTCGATACCGTGGCTATACAGTTTGCAGAGCTTGCCACGGAAGTAGATTACGCACTTCGGCTAGGCAAGTATTTTTCAAAAATCAAAACATTCCAAATTTAGTAAAATCTTCATTACAAAAGATTTCAATTTGGTTAGACGAAATAGAGTTGAACGCTTACGAAGAAAAAGTTGCAGGGCTGTTGCTAAAAGAACTGAAACGAAGAGTCAACTTGCTAATTACAATTGGGCTTGAATACCTCACACTTGATAGATTAATGCACACACTTTCAGGTGGCGAAGCTCAAAGGATAAATTTATCAACTGCTCTTGGTACTTCCCTTGTTGGGACTCTATATGTGTTAGATGAGCCAAGTATAGGTCTGCACGCTCGAGATACTGAAAGATTAATTAAAATATTGCAAAACTTGCGTAATATTGGAAATACAATCTTAGTGGTAGAACATGACCCAGACATTATGAAATCTGCTGATTATCTTATTGACATTGGGCCACAAGCTGGTGAAGGTGGAGGCAATGTAGAATTTGCTGGTACTTATTCTCAATTAATGGCAGACTCTCAAACTCTAACAGCAAAATACTTACGTGGCGACAAGAAAATTGATATTACTAAAAGTGAGAATAAAACCAATGATAGATTTTTGAAATTGATGAACCTAAGGGAAAACAATTTAAAAATTGATGAATTGAAAATTCCACTTGGCAAATTCATTTGCATTACTGGTGTATCTGGCTCTGGCAAAAGTACCTTGGTTAATGATGTTATTTTTAATACTTTGAATAAATTCCAAAATACAAAAGATGGATTAGATTCAAGCAACTACGATTTGCAAAGAGCTGGATTTGAATTTATTTTCAATGAGAGGAAACCAGTTGATTATGTGGAATTAGTTGACCAAACTCCTATTGGTAGATCTTCTCGCTCTACTCCTGCAACTTACACAAAGATTTTCGATACTATTCGTGATATATTTGCAAACACACAAATCTCGAAACAATTTGGTTGGACAGCTGGATATTTCTCATTCAATACAAAAGGCGGCAGATGTGATGCTTGTGAAGGAGAAGGATTTGTTACAGTCGAAATGCAGTTCTTGCCAGATGTAAGTTTGGTATGCGAATCTTGCAAAGGTACACGCTATAATAGCGACGTTCGTGGGGTTCACTTCCAAGGCAAATCTATTGTAGATGTGTTGGAAATGACTATAGATGAAGCAGCACTTTTTTTCGATGGAATGAATCGAATAAAAAATAAACTGAAAGTATTACAAGATGTAGGTTTGGGTTATTTAAAATTAGGTCAGCCAAGCAATAATCTTTCTGGCGGAGAAGCACAACGTTTGAAATTAAGTATGCACATGGATTTGGACACAACTCGCAATGGTTTATTAATTTTCGATGAACCAACAACTGGACTTCATTTTGAAGATATTTCTAAGTTATTAATTTCATTCAAAAAACTAGTAGCAGCTGGCAATTCATTGATGATTATAGAACACAATATCAATGTAATAGCATCAGCTGATTATGTTATTGATTTGGGTCCTGAAGCAGGAGAAAATGGTGGAACTATTGTGGCTCAAGGTACTCCAGAATCAATAGCGAAAAGCAAAGTATCACATACTGGAAAGGCACTTAGAGATTTTTATGAGTCAAATTTTTTCTAGACAAAGTGAAAATGATTGAATAAAAAACTTTAAAACATCAAATTAAAATCAAATACGATATAAATCTGATGTTTTTTTGTTAAATTGTAATCAAGATATAAAATTTTAGAGAGAATTTGTGAAATTAAATTTTTTAATATTCATTGCTATAATTGCTGCATTCCAACCTAATTATTCTCAAGACTATGAGTTTTGGGCTTGGGGCTTAAATTCAAGTAAACAAATTAACGAGACAAAAGTTAAATCTTTCACTACTCCATTTCCATTAGCTATTTATTCAAGTACTAAACACTCCTATAAAAGTATTTCTCTTGGTGAAACTTTTACACTTTATGTAAAAGAAGATGGAAGTCTTTGGGGCTGGGGTAGTAATTCTACAGGTCAATTAGGAGATGGAACTTTAGAAGACAAACCAAATCCTATTCAAATAGGTACTTCATTAGAATGGGTAAATGTAGTTTGCAGTAAATACGAAAATTATGAATATGCTGTAGGATTAAAGAAGAATGGATCAATTTGGGCTTGGGGTAACAATTATTTTGGTCAATTAGGCAGAGGTTCTATTAATGATTTAAGTACTCTCCCTTTAAGAATTGGCAATTCAAATGACTGGCAAGATGTTTCAACAGCTTATGGTCACTCGGTTGCAATTAAGAAAGATGGTACTATTTGGGCATGGGGATTTAATATTTTTGGTCAACTTGGAAATGGCAATAAAACTGATATGACTGTTCCAACTCAAATCGGAACTGAGAATAATTGGACAATGATTACTGCAGGTAAGTATCACACATCAGCTTTAAATAAAAACGGCACTATTTGGACTTGGGGAAAAAATAATTATGGTCAATTAGGAATTGGTAATTATATCGACATGTCTATTCCTAAACAAATTGGCTTAGATACAAATTGGATTTATGTAAATTCTGGCAATGATTTTTCATTAGCTATTAATAACAAAGGGCAACTGTTTAGTTGGGGTTTGAATAACTTTGGACAATTAGGAATTGGTGATACTTTATTTATATCAACTCCAAACAAAGTAGATGATAACGAATGGTTAATTATAAAAACTGGTGGGTTGCATACAGTAGGTATAAATATAGATGGCAATGTTTACACTTGGGGATATAATAAATATGGACAATTGGGAGATGGTACAATTGAAAATTCTTCAAAACCGAAATTAGTTTTAAATGGCAACAATTGGAACAATGTGCACCCCGGAGGCAATAATACAATTGCAGTTAAAGGAGTTATTAAGTTATCTGCTACTATTACAGGAAAGTTCTTTTACTTACCAAACCAAAACGTAAAAAACATTGTAATTGATATAAATGGAAAATTTAAGAAAATAATTTATTCTGATGTTAATGGTAAGTTTTATTCTTTAAAATTACCAAATGGTATATACAAAATTACTCCACTACCTTCAAATGATTTTACTTTTTATCCTACAAGTAGAACTATAGAAGTTAAAGGCGAAGATATTAATATTGGTATTGATTTTAATATAGAAGAAAAACGCTCAGAGGCACTTGGTTATGTGAAAAATATTGACAATTTCTCAATTCCAAATATTTCATTAAAGCTAAACGGCAAATCTGATACGATAGTAAATACTGATTCTGCTGGCTATTTCAAATTCTCTAATTTATTAAAAGGTAATTATACTTTAAAACCTGTAACTAATTTGAATTTCACTTTTAATCCTGATAGTATTAACTTTTCAATTGATGGAAGCAATATATCAACTGGATTAGATTTCATAGCAAATGAAAATTATGGGAATATCTATGGTAAGGTTCAAGATGAATTTAACAACCCTTTAAAAGATTTGGATGTATTTCTAACTGCGTTTGTAAATAAATCCACTAAAACGATAGAAGATGGTACTTATATGTTCTCAAATCTTGTAGATGGAGAATTTATAATTAGCCCTCAAAAAATTAGTTTAAAAGAATTTAGTCCAAGCAGTAGAACTGTAACTATCAAAAATAACAACGTATTTAATGTAGATTTTAAATCTTATAGTTCTTCATATAATACTGGAATTATAGAAGTTAGCGATGCAACTTTCGAACAGTATGATATTAAATCTAATAATTTCGAGTTTAAAGATATAGTTATAAAGAACTTATCAAATACTGATAATTTAGTTATTACTGGCTTTAGAAATTCAAATCCAAACATTTTTGAAACAAATTTACCAAATCAAAGTAGCCAGCTAAATTTAAACATTAAGCCAAATGGAATACTTCAGTTTCAAACTATTTTTAAACCCTCGGAAAAAAAGAAGTATCTTGATAGCATAATATTTAATAGTAATGCTAAAACAATTGACAGTATAGCTTACTTATCTGGAGAAGGTATAGATACAGTGATAAATTCAGTTGAGTTTATTGAAATAGAGAATAGTTTAATGCAAAGTAATGAAATTATATTGTTTGATTTGACTGGTGGTAAAATTGCTACGTACTTGAATTACAATAGTTTTAAAGTTGATAAAAACTTATTGAAACTTCCAATTTTAATTAGATGGAGAGATGAAAAAGGTATCTATAATTTTCAAAAATTGAAATAGTTATTAATAATCTTCAAAATAATTATTGTTCTTACAATTTACTTCACATTTCTCTAAATATATCAAAAGATTTATATTCAATATTTGTTGACCAATTTCCCTCATTACTAGTTGATTTTTTTCAATTTTCTCTCAAAAAACTTTCCAAATAATTGAATGTTTAGAATATTTTTAGTTCGCACCTATGGAGCTTTGTATTTTGTGTGGGTTTGTTTTCTATAAACAGGCAATTCCTATGGAACTACTTTTGAATTTAAATAATCATCCGCAGGTTATGAATCTTCGGATGATTGGGATATATTTATATATCTAATCTTTCAATTCATTTTCTAACAATTCTACTTCGCATGTCAGTCCTCTGGATTCTTCACTTCATTCAACATAACAAACACATTTTCACTCACGTACTTTGAGCGAAGTCTAAATGTAACTAATCACTCATAACTTACTCACTTCTTCCACTAAGAATTTAATTAGTTCATCTTTTGGCATATTTGTGATTTTTGCTCCACTCGCCAAACTATGTCCGCCACCTCCAAGTTTGGAAGCAATATCCCTAATTGGGAAGCCAACTTTCGAGCGTAGTGATAGATTGAGTTGAGTTTGGTCTTCTAAGTTGATTGAGATCAATGCTCCTACTTTCACATCTTTCAATGAAAGTGTGTAGCTAACTATGGCTTCTGAGTCTTCATTACTAGTCTTAGTGAGTTGAAAGTCTTCTAAATCTAATGTGATTATTGCAAATTTTCCATCGCAATAAGTTTCAATTTTACTTAAAGCGTGACCCAACAAATGTAGAGAATTTAAAGAATTTTGGCTGAAAATTTGGTCAGCTACTTGAACGATTTTCACTCCATATTTCAAAAGTTCTGATGCAATTCGGAAAGTTACTGCCGATGTTCTATCATATTTGAAATTGCCAGTATCGGTTATAATGCCGCAGTATAAACAATTCGCTATTTCTTCATTGATTTCTTTAATGCTAATAAATTCCATTAATAGGAAAAGCATTTCGCAAGTGGAAGTAGCTTCAGTATCTATGAATTGTGCATCTGCAACAATTTTTGGTTCTTGGTGGTGATCTATTAAAATTGTTTTCTTTGGATATAAAGTCATAGTTTTGGCAGCCAAGCCAATTCTTTTATAATCGTTCAAATCTAAGATTATGAATAAATCCACATTTGCAAGCATCTCAGAGTTTGCTTCTTGAAATACTATCAGCTCTTTTTTAGTGTCCAAAAATTGCAAATTCTTTGGACAATTTGTGGGAATAAACGAGAAAGTCTCTTTGCCGATATTCTTTAAATAGTTTGACAAAGCAAGTATAGAACCGATTGCATCGCCATCGGGGCGAGAATGTGTGAATAATGCAATTGATTTTGATGAGTCAATTAGATTTTTTATTTCTTTAAGTTGTTTAATTTGCATAAGTTTAATTTTAAAATTTTAAAATACTTTACAAATCTAATTCAAATGAACGACATAATAGAACAAGCAAAAGAAATATTCCCGAAAATTCGTGATTACAGACGCACTATTCACCAAAATCCAGAACTATCTTTCCAAGAATATGAAACATGCAAATTCATTCAGGCGAAACTAACAGAACTTGGTATAGAAAGCAAAGTGATTGCCAATACAGGTGTTGTGGCACTTATTGGAAAAGGTGAGCGTTGTGTAGGTCTAAGAGCCGATATAGATGCATTGCCAATAGAAGAAGAAACTGGGCTTGAATTCAGTTCTCAAAATTCAGGTGTTATGCATGCTTGCGGACACGACATGCACACAAGTATGCTGTTGGGAGCTGCAGAGATATTAAAAAAGCAAGAGCATAGCTTAAATGGAGTAGTAAAGTTGATGTTCCAACCTGGTGAAGAGAAGTTACCTGGCGGTGCTGGAATTATGATCAAAGAAGGCGTTTTAGAAAATCCTAAAGTTAATGCAGTATTTGGACAACATATTTTCCCTGAAGAAAATGTTGGTGTTGTGTCTATGAAAGAAGGTCCAGTGATGGGCTCTGCCGATGAACTCTATTGGGAAATTACTGGCAAAAGTGCTCACGCAGCTCAGCCACATTTGGGTAGCGACCCGATTTTGGCAGCTTCACAATTAGTTGTTTATTATCAAACTCTAATGACAAAATATAGAGACCCACTTACGGCTGGAGTACTTACTGTGGCTGCATTCAATGGCGGAACAGCAACGAATATAATTCCAGACAAAGTATTTTTGAAAGGCACAATGAGGGCTTACAATTTGAATTGGCGTGAGCAAATGCACGAATTGCTAATGACTAGGTCGCAAATGATTACCGAAGCTTATGGTTGCCAATGCGATTTGAAAATAATTAAGGGTTATCCGCCAGTGATTAATCATAAATCAACAACTGAAATTGCTGAAAAAACTGCAATTAAATTATTCGGCTCTGTTAAAGAATTTACTCCAAAAATGTGGGGAGAGGATTTTGCTTTTTATAGCCAAGTTGTACCTGCTACATTTTGGTTCGTGGGAGTTAAACCAGAAAATATGGAAATAATGCCAGCTCTTCACAATTCCAAAATAAATCCAGTAGAAGAGGCGATGATAAATGGAATGGCTATGTTAGCTCAAACAGCTATAGAGTATTTGAATTCTTAAGCTAAATTTTGAGCTTTTTGTAATGTAAATATTGTGATTTCTGGAGGTACTCCAAGTCTAATTGGAGGGCCAACAGTTCCAAGCCCAACATTAACGTATAAGTTTTGGTCTTTTTCTGAATATAGCCCTGAGTATTGCTTATAAATCTTTGAAGCAGGTTCCAATCTATAGCCGAATAGATTTGGTGCTATTTGCCCGCCGTGTGTGTGACCAGAAAGTGTCAAATCAACATTAAGTTTGTTTTTAATGTGCTTATCCCAATTTGTAGGATCGTGGCAAAGTAATATGGTTGGAGATCCCTCTTGAACATTTGTAAATGCTTGATTGAAATTTGCAAAACTTTGGTTCATTCCAGAATTATCAACTCCAATTAAATTCAAAATTGAGTTATTTATTTTAATTTCTTTTGATCTATTTACTAATAAGTCAAAATTCATTTCTTTAATTATTCCTTTTAGTCGAGTTAGGTTTTCGTCACTCATATAATGATCGTGATTTCCTAGGCAAGCAACAGTACCAAATTCCGATTTGAATTTACTAAGTGTTTGAGCATAAGGTAACATTTCTTCTGGTGCAGAGTTTACAAAATCTCCAGTGAATACAACCATATCTGGCTTCATCAAGTTCGTCTTGAATATTATTTCTTGAATAAATTTATCATTTGGAAAAGAGCCAGCGTGCAAATCAGAAATTTGAGCAAATGTGAATCCTTCAAATTCTTTTGGTAGATTGTTTAATTCAATTACAACGCGTTTAATATCAAGTTCATAAGTTCCTTTTAATCCTTTATACACCATAATAAATGGAATAGAAGCAGTAGCAATTCCAGCATAACCAAGTAACTCTCTTCGCTTGCTCTGCACTTTCTCTTGAGGCTCAATTGCAATTGAATTTAACTCTGCTTTTTTAAAAAATAACTTTTTTGAAAGTTTAAAGGGGTAATGAACAAAATCGTAAAGAATAAATACTATTGCCAAAAGAAGTTTGGGCAAATACCAAAGTGAAGTGAGAGTGAAAAGAAAATAAGTTATTTCGTTATAATTACTGTTATAATGCAATCTGTAGTAGTTTGAATAAATAGAAGCGCAAAGCATAAGTAAACTTATTACAAAGGGGGTAAATCGAGTCCAAGGTTCTAATTTTTTTGCTTTACTATATTTATTCCATTTGAAAATAACATAAATATCTATAACTAATTGGAAAATAGTTATAAATATGAAGAGGTAAAGGAAATTTGGTTTCATTAATTAGATTTCAAAATAGCTAAAAACTCACTCGATTTAAGAAACTCATTCTCAACTTCAAATGTAATTTTTGCTAAATCCGCTGTAGCTAGATTTTTGTCAAGGGTTTTGAGAACTTTCCAGCTTTCTTCTTCTTCCATATCCAGCGTGTGTATGCCTTCATAGAATCCAGCACCCCAAATTTCGCAAAGCAAATCAGCCATTCTTACAGTTGCAACAAGTTTCTGTTGCTTTAACGATTTACTAGGAAAATTATGATAACGAATAACTTCAATCATTTCAGAAGGAAGTTTCCATTTTTGAGCAATAGCTAAACCTACATCGAAGTGATTGATGCCAAATATTTCTTTTTCTACATCAATATCACTTAAGTTTGGCTCTTCTTCTTGTCTTTTCAGCACTTGTTCATAACTAATTGGATCATATTGCATAAGTATCAATTTTCCAATGTCATGCAAAAGTCCAGCAAGGAACTCTTTTTCTTTAAAATTTTGTTGTGTTTTTTGTGCAAATATTTTAGAAACTACTCCAACACTCGAAGAATGCCACCAAAATTTATCTACGTATTTAGCCAAATTTTGATTTTTGTTCATCATAAATTTAGAAAAGATAGAAACACTAAGAATTATATTAGATAAGCGATTTATACCTAAATTCATAATTGCTTGAGATAAACTAGTTACTTCCACTCTGCTAGCAAATATTGGAGAGTTTGCAATACGCAAAACTTTAATACTCAATGCTGGGTCGGACTCTACAAGCCGAGCTATCATTTGAATATTGATATTTTCATTCTCCAACAAATGGAGAATCTTACTGGCAACAACAGGTAAAGTTGCCAAATCTTGAGTTTTAAGTATTTTTTCTAGAATTTGCATATACTAAATTACAATTTTTTTTACAAATGCCAAAGCTTCACTCTTGTCTCCATCCATAAAAATTTCCAAAGTTGAATCATTTTGGAAATTGTTAACGTTAATTAGACGAATAACATTTTCATATTTTTCCACATTTGCAATGAAAAGAGATAAGCTATTTGGAGTTTCGTCAAAGAATTTATTATTAAATATTGTTCCATCTTTATCAGGATAAAGTGGCAAATACTTAATATTTGCTTCCACCAAATCTTGAAAAAAGTGAGTACCAAATGATAATTCTGGAACATAGTTTTTATTTGTTTTAGCTACTTCTATTAACATTGATGAATTATTAATGTCGCTATAAGTAACTGAAACACCAAGTTTTATATCGCCTTTGCTACCCCATCTGCCTGGCCCAACCAATATGAATTTTCTTTTTGGCAATATTTTATTAAGTTTACCAACTATTGTGCCAATCATTTGCATATCTTCTTTAGTGCTTAGCTCTTCATAAGCCAAAGCATCTACATAAACAACATACTCAATTCCATTAACAAGACCTGCCGAAATATAATTATTTGACGAAAATATTTTCGTAGTCTCTAATATATTTGCTGGAATTTTGATTTCACCTTCAGAATCGAATTGACTTTGTGGACGACATTGAAGTAAATAAAGTTTATCCCCATCGCTTGCAAATTCAATATCTACTGGAGATTTATAAGCAAGTGCAAGCTCATTCAAAATCTCTCTGATTTGTTTGACGAAATTTGTTTTTTTGAAAAGATTATTGAAAGTAATAATCATATCGTTATTTTGGAAATTGGACATTCGGCTAATTGGGTCCACAATCATATTGTTATTCGCAAACGAAACAATATTTTCAAGACCAGGAAAATAGCCATTAGCTTCTTTCATTAGTTCTTCAAATGTAACAGTCTCAAATGAATTTGTTTCCAAATCAATCACATCTAAATAGCTTTGGCTGTAATGCATAATGTTTTCAAACGATTGATTTATCTTCAAATCGGGTGCACCTGGCGAAATCATCACTGGGTAATCATCCATTGTTCTATCAACTGCTCTTGTGCCAAGTCCTGCAACTATTCGCACTATGCCGTCTTCTCGTTTCAAACGATTTGTCCAGCGGAATTCATTATGCGAAAAGGCAACACCAGCAAAACTAGGAAGGAAATATTTACCAATTTTATTACCAACTACTTCTTGAATTAATATACCCATTTCCTCTCTGAAGTCAATCAATCCCCTTTCCTTTCGGTAAGCAATAGGGTCAGGACCAAATGTAGAAGCATAAATTTCTGCAATTGCATTCATAAGAGCAGCAAGTCTCTCTTCTTTTGTACCTACATTGGAAATAAATAAAGATTTATATTTTCCTGTGAAAGCAGCTTCAAAACTATCTTCCAGTAAACTCGAAGAGCGAACCACAATTGGTCTACCTTCCAAATCATCTAAAATCATATTAAACGAAAATAGAAATTCTGGTGGAAATTTTGAATTTTTAAAAACATATTCCAAAAATTGATATTCAAGCTTAACGTTGTCAATTGTGTCGTACTTTGTGAATGCAAACTCATCAAGAGCATTATGGTACATAAATTCTTGAATACCATCGGAAGTAAGAAACCAACTTTTAGGGGTATATACATTTTCCAAAGCTAAATTTTCTTTTTTTCTTTCATTTAGAATATTTTCAGCAAGAATTATACCTGCACTTTTTCCACCAACTTTTCCAGTGCCATAAGCAGGGCCAATGATATGCTCAAAAATTACTTCGAAAGTACTTAAGCGAACAAAGTTCTTAGCAATATTGATATACTTCAAATTCTCGGAAAGAAAGCGAAATATGATGGCTACTCGCACTCCAATTCTTTCATCAATAGATGTGAACTCACGGCTCCCTCCTAAGCTGAAATACTTTTTGAGAGCTTCTACTACTTCTATTAACGGAGCATTTTTCTTTTCAATAGATTTTGCTAAATTGGAAAGTTTTTCCCTATGCATCCATTCAGTCATTAACTGAGTGATTTCTGCATCGGAGATATGTTCCTCAGCTATTGCAAATACTTTATTGACTATTTCTCTAGGTATAAAAGGATTACCCTTTGGCTTAGGCCAGTTCATTCCTAGGTTTTGGGTTTCTTTTGTGTTTTCTATTGTAGGATTTAGCTCTTCCATTAGGTTCTGAATTTGAGTTATTTTTCTCCTATTCAGATGGATAATCATTTTACGACAAATTCTATAAAGTATAGAAGACTCTTGATAGACCATAAGATCTAAAATAATCTTCCATTCTGGCTTTTGAGCGTAAACTCTCATTTTATCGTTTGGACTTTCCATTTGGAAAACTTTAAAATTGAATTTGTAAATGCGAATTTTCTAAATATAAACTAAGTTCAGCAATTATATTCACAATTAGTGAAGAAAATTTAATTTTGTATAAATTTAACATAGAAACAATCCTTCATTAGAGAATATTTTCGTACATTTTTAGGTTACTTCTCTAATTTTCTTTTTATAGAATTGAGAGTTGTTTTGTTTTTGTAACAGCAAATCAC
>CAZYXG010000050.1:0-18771 GCA_964650885.1 uncultured Hyphomicrobiales bacterium
TCAAAAAACATCTCTTTTTGTCTTTCTCTCACTGAGTTCTCTTTAGAATTCATTACTGTGATTGTGTTTCAAAAGGAGTTTCAAAGTTATGGCTATTTACCGATATATCCTAATCTTTTTTAACCTATTAGTTAATATTTCTTTACCCAATCTTAACTATAAACACATATTTATCTCTTCAACTTATCATTATTTTAATGAGTTGCTTATTAACTTAAATGAAGTAATTTTTAAATATTTTTTTTAAATCTTGTAACATTTTGGGCTTTAAGGAGTCATTACTGGGTGCGGTTTTTTCAATATGAAATTATAAGTATTTAACTTATTGACTATTGTTGCCGATATTTCCCAAGAATTCTCTCTTTTTTATGTTTAGAAATTTACTCTTTTTCTCTTTCTTACTTATATATACAAGTGATTTTTTGCAGGCTCAGGGATGTAGCGATGCTGGAATCTGCAATTTAAGTAACTCTTCGCCTAATAGAAGTAGCTCTTTTTTCAATCTGGGGATTGAATTGGGAACTGAATCTGGTGGAGATTTAGTTCAGTATAACTATTTCAATCTGCTTCCTACATATAAGATAAATGATTTTACCTTTTTTGCTAGACTACCTTTTGTTTATTTATCTGGTCTCACTGGCGATCCAAATGGTAATAACACTGCTCTTTATAGCATAAGTGATATTAGTTTGGGAGCAAACTATAGCTTGTTAAATGACAACAAACAATCTTTGCTCTTCTCTTTTGCTGCGAAGATTCCCACAAATAAAGCTGATGTAATTGAAAAAGGAATAGTTTTACCTATGTATATGCAAACAAATCAAGGAAGTTTCGATTTGCTTGCTAGTTTTGACTATCTATATAATGATACTAAGATCTTTTTGGGAGTTCAATTACCTTTAACTGCAAATAAAAATATAACTTTGATAGGGGATACTCGACTTAATGAGCTAAAGCGTTCTCCAGATATTGCTTTTGGAATGAAACAACTTATCAATATAAGTGAGAAATCTACTTTTAAGCTAGGATTACTATCCTTATATAGAGTAAGTGAAAATGTATGGAGCTTAAATGGAGCTACTTTGGATTCTATTTCACAGAACAACTATAAATTTATTGATGGCGATGCGGTGGCAATTAATTCTAATGGGCTAACTTTGAATTTATTGCTAGGGTTTGAACAAAAGTTAAATGAAAACAGTAGCATTGCACTTAATCTTGGTGTGCCTATGTTGAATAGAAAGTATATTGATGATGGATTAAAGCGAGTTTATACTCTCAGTTTAACTACAATGATTGGATTTTAATTAAAGAAAGCCTCTAAATTTGTGGCTCTCTTATTTTTATTTGTCCTATTGCACAAATTTACGAGTCCAAATTACCCCATTAGAACTTTCTACAGTGACAAAATATACGCCTGTTTGAAATTTATCAATAGATATTTCTTTAGAAGTGAAGTGGTTGTGTTGGGGTACAATCTGACCAATTGAATTCGTAAGTGTCAAGTTTTTAATGTTTTCAATTGATTTGAGGTATATTAGTAGCTTGAGTATCTCCATATAAGCAATAGAGATAAGGCAAATTAAAAACATCCATTGCGACTTTACTTATATAAGCGTTTTTCATAAATGACTTATAAGTATTGTTTTCAATTACCTTAGCATTACTATCTATTTTATTGCTTGTGATACTATCAAATAAAAAATAGTCACCCAATACTAAGTATTCATTTTTCGAAAAATCAAGCTGGATAGTCTGTGGAGTCTGGAGCAATGTTGTATCGTTACTGTTTAAAGCATTCTTGGTAATACTACCATAAGTATCAATGTTGAGATAACCAAAATAAGACAAATTAAACTTTGTATTGTTGCTTGGCATTTTTTTAGCTAAGGAACAGCAATATTATTTTGAAAATCAAATAAGAACAGGTTTAGTGGATGGTACAAAGTGTCATCAATATAATGCCCTTCGTTTAACATAAAGTCTCATTCCCACATTCGGTTACCCTTATCATTAAATTTTATGACAAAGAAGCCAGTGAAACTTTTCGCAATTATGTAGTTATTACTTAACAAATCACTTGTGAAATACTTACAAGTTAATCCATCATCATCTCTTTGAATAATTTGTTCTGAGTTTGACCATTTAATATATGGCTGACTTTGACAAAATAAAGCAGTAACAAAGAATATTAGAATACTTTTCATAATTTACCTATTATTGATTTCCACAAAATTTAACACATGGAGTTTGAAAATTATATACACCAGTAGGGCAAGTATTCTTAGGAATTTGATATGTACTACATGTTTCATTTGTTGTAGATGAATTAGATTCTTCAAGTACTTTTGGAGAATTTGTTGAAATAAGTAATTCTGTTTTACCACCTGTACAGGTTCTACACTTAAAATTCACAACCATTGGATTGCAAAGTGGATAATTTGAAATCGTAATTGTTTTTGAACCATTCATGCATGGCGAGGTACATGATTGTGAAGTACATCCAACCCTAGAGTCTTTAACAACAGGGTCAGCAATTATTAATGTTATAGAAAGAAAGAAAATAGTTTTTCATAATTAACCTAAAAAAGTAAAAAAAATTATTGAATTCTATTTCAATTCTTTGGCTAAATAATCTTGTACATCTGTATCTCTAAAGTTAAAACCGTGTTCCATAAATGCAACTGGTAACACTTTCTGACCTTGCATAACAACACAAGCTGATTCTCCCAGCATCAATTCCATTATAAACGATGGTACATTCAATGGAAGTATAGGTCTGGAAAGTGCGTTTGCAATTGCTTGAGAAAGTTGCATATTTGTCACAGGATTTGGCGATGTACCATTGAATACACCTGTCAGTTCATTATCTATCAGAAACATAATTTGACTTATTAGGTCATATAAAGATATCCAAGACACCCACTGTTTGCCATCTCCAAGAGCTGCTCCTACGAAAAATTTGAATGGTGTTGCCATTTTGGCTAATGCTCCACCATTCTTGCCAAGTACAATTCCTATACGTAAAGTTGTCTTTGAATTAAATTCATTCAAATGATTGGCTGCTTTCTCCCAATCTATACATACTTCTGAAACGAAGTCTTCTGTGGCTGGTTCACTAGTTTCTGTGAATGTTTTATCTGCACTATAGCCATAGTATCCAATAGCAGAAGCATTTAGCAAATATTTGCCTTGGAAGTTATTGATTGCATCAACTATAAGCTTAGTTGGCTTAGTACGGCTTTCAAGTATATCACGCTTGTATTCGTTGCTCCAACGTTTGCCAACAATTGGCGAACCAACTAAATTGATAATTGCTTCGTGTTTGCTTATTACATCGTTTAACCGTACTTTATCTTTGAAGTCCCAGTAGAAGTAGTCGTTTTCGTCTAACCCTTTTTTTCTTGTAACTATTGTAACTTTGTGGTTTGTAGATTGTAAAGCTTTAGTTAGCACGCTACCAATAAAACCTGTACCACCAAAAATTAAAACTGACTTCATTTAATTAACAACCTTTATATATATTTGTATTTACTTCTATGTGTAAATCTAACACTATTAAACGAAATACCAATCAATATCATCTATTAATGTTGGTATAAAATTTGATTAAAGTATCTTATGATTAAAACTTACTTAAACATAACAATTCTTATCGTTGGCTTATTTGCTACTTCTTGCTCTGGATTGGGTGGGAAATACGACTTTGGTGTACGTGGCAATGGGAAAATAGTGGAAGCGAAAAGAACTATATCAAGGTTTTATCGTTTGATTATTAATTGCGATGCCGATGTAGTGATTGAGCAAAACACATCAAGTCCAGTGATAACAATAGAATGTGACAAAAATTTGCTAAAGTTTCTGACAACAAGCGTTACCAAAGGCGATTTAGAAATTAGTTTAGACGAAAAAGTATATCACAATAAGCTGAAAATATATTTAAACAATGCCGATTTTAATGAAATCACAAAAAATGGCAAAGGAAATCTAACTTCACTTAATGATTTGAAAATGCGAAATATTTATGTAAACACAAGTGGTAAGGGCGAAGTAAACTTGAGTGTGAACACCGATTCTCTTATTTTGAACGATATGGGAAATACTGAAGTCAGTTTCAAAGGGATATGTAATAATTTTGTGGTGAAAACATACAGCAATGAAGATATAAATGCAAAATCTCTTAAAACCCGCAATGCCATTATAACTTTAAATTCTTCTGGCGATTGCCTTTTGAATTCAAGCAATTTAATGAAATTCACTATAAATGGTAGCGGCGATATTATTAATTATACGACTCCTATAACTTTAGAACCGTCTATTAATGGCTCGGGTGAGTACATACAAAGGTAAAAATGAACTTTCTCACTCAAATACTTAATAAAGAATTAGCTTCAAAATCTAACAAAAACAAATTCAAACTTAGCCAACGGGTAGCATTCATAAGTGCTTTTCTTGGTTCGTTTGCATTAATTGTTGCTTTCGCTGTGCTAGATGGATATGATTATTACCTTAGGAATAACTCCGCAAAATTCACTTCACACATAAAAGTTGAGAATCTTTCCAAATTAAATGGAAATGCATTGGAGTATATATACCCCAAAGTGAGCAATTTAGTCAAAGGAAAAAGCTATTTAGTGAAGCAATCCGAATCTATTCTTCGCTATAAGGACTTCACAGATGGCATATTGATTAAAAGTTATGGCAATAAAATAGCTCCAATACTTGAGCAGAATAATTTAACTGTGCCGAAAAAAAATGAAATAATCATTTCAAAAATGCTTGCAAAAAGAATTGGAGTGATAATTGGTGATCAATTAGTTGTTTACGTTCCTCTCAAATCAAGCTCGAGCCGACCCGAAATAATTCCAATTAAAGTACGTGTTGCAAACTTATATCAAACTGGGATGGTTCAATATGACAACAATGTTGTTTTTGCAATTGATTCTACAATAGACGCTGTACAAGTTCAAGATTACTCTGCTATTGAAATCTATTTGCCACACTTAGATAATTTAGAAATATACAAAGATTTACTAAAAAGCAACTTCAAACTCCCCTTCTATGTTCTTGGTTATGATGATATACACAGAGGAATGTTCACTTGGATTGAAATTCAAAAGAAGCCAATTCCGATTGTCCTTGGCATAATTTCGCTTGTGGCTATTATGAATATTCTAACATCACTTATAATAGTTGTTACAGAGAAAACTAAATCTATTGCTATATTCCAAACAATGGGAATAATGAGAAGTCAAATTTATCGAGTATTTATATTTCAGGGATTGAAGCTTGGAATGTCTGGTGGATTGCTTGGATGTTTAATTGGTTTTATTTTGCTAACCTTACAAAAAGAGTTTAGTTTAATAAAATTACCAAGTGATATCTACTTTTTGGAAGCACTTCCAGTTAAGATTTACTTTTGGCATTATGCAGTTGTGATTACATTCAATTTACTGCTATCAATTATTTCAACTCTTTTGCCAGCTTACTTTGCTACCAAAGTTAAAACTATTTCAGCACTTAAATTCAACAATTAGAATAGAAAAAGGGCTTTAAGCGGAATGCTCAAAGCCCTTTTTTCTAAAGAATAGTGGAAATCTATAATTAAAGATTATTTAACTACGTTCAACACTTTAGTAGCAGTGTTTTCACCAACTGTTAAAGTGTAGTAGTAAACTCCAGAAGCCAATTCATCAGTATTAAGAGTAACTGCTTTCAAACCTTCAGAAACTTGACCTTCGTAAATTACTTTTAATACTTGACCAACTTGGTTTAATAAAGCTAATTTAGCCATACCAGGTTTATTCATAGAGAAAGTGATTTCAGAAACACCAGTAGCTGGATTAGGGAAAACAGGATTCAATTGAAACTGACCATTTGCAACTGGTGAATCATCTTTAACAGAAGCTATACCAGCATTAAATTTTTGGAATTGTAATTTTTGCGGGTGAGAATAACCATCAGCAAACATACCACGTACCCAAGTTGGTGCTTTTGAGATAGCAGAATCGGCAGGAGGCAAAGTAGTAAAGCTATTTTCTAAGAAAACGATAGGAACTTTATCTATACTTGGTACTATATTAGGCATTTTAGTTGCTTTTTGGAAAGTCAGGTCATTAGTAACATTTACAGCAGCTGTCCAATTACCAGAAGCTAAATCTTTATAAGCCATGAAAACATCAGTAGGATTCAATCTTTTGATTGAAAATAACTGCTCAACATTCTGATTGTTATTTGCCACAAAAGTAAAGTCTCCATCAACACCTTTTGTAGTGTCTTCATCAATCCATTTTGCAACTAAATATTTTCCATCAGCAGTTTTAGCTAATTGAACTTCGTTTCCTTGACCATTCGATTCATATTTAGTACGCCCAGCAAACTGGCTTGTAGTAGATTGAATTAATGCCAAAACTCTTGGATTTGAAGCTAACTCGTGAATAGTTTTTAAAGACCAAACACCATTATCATAAATACATTCGATTAAGTTTAAGTAACCCATATTTTTAGTTGTATTTTCTGAATACAATCTGATTAAATATGAAAATTTATTTACACCAGTAACTTGGAAACCATTTTGATCGTAAGGGCCAGAGATTAAAGTAGAGATAGCATCTGTTCCATTAGGAGCGTAGTTATTTCTCGTGTATTCAGTTAGTAAAGAAGTTGGCATAGCCATTGTAGAAATGTTAGACCAAGTTTTACCCAAATCAGTAGTTTTAGTAACAGCAGGGACACGCAATGTGTTGTCATCTGACAAGTAGTTAGTAACACCAATATAAATAGAACCAGCTTCGTCATATCCCATACTCAAAACACTAGAATAATTATCCGCAGTTTGTTGTGGCGATGGTGATGCAAAATTTGAAGTTGTCAAAGCAGAAGGGAAAGTACTTGTTGTAAATTCACCATCTTCAAAGTTGAATGCATAGAAGCAATATTTAATCAAATCTTCTGTAGTTGCAACAGTAGCAGGTCTAAAACTTTGACCCGCAGCTAAAACATAAGATTTACCATCTTTTTCATAAGGCATCATTTGAGTATACAAAGGATAACCATATTTCAATGAGTTATTAGTATTTGGTGTTTCAAAAACTGCATTTTGAATATCAGAACCTGTTTTGATTTGAAACAATCTACCTTTATCTTCAAAGAATGTTTGTGCAGAATTTAACACAAAATTAATGTTGCTTCCTAACAAATTCCAATCTGCAAACAATTTAGATTTTTTTGGATTTACAGTTGCAAATGAACCATAAATTGCAAAAGGGCCATCTTGATTATACAATGGATTATTGCTCCAAGAAATTCCAGAATTTGTAGAAGTATAAACACTTATTACAGCACCTGAAATGTTTTGACCTGTAATTTTATAAGTATTGTAATAAACAGAATATACGTCTGCTCCTGGATCATATTGGAATTGAGTTCCATCATTATAAAATGTGAAAAGTGCTTGTGGCACATTTGGAATCACGGTAACGAAAGTCGCTTGTGTTGAGTTCGATTTATCAACTGTGTTTGCTACAACATTGTTGTAGAATGATTCAATAGTAGTTGGAGCAACTTTTTGGGTCGCAACTTGTTGTCCATTTGCCATACCCAATGGCGATGGATTTGCAGAAGCGACAGTAAAGCCAGCAAGTGCAAGAAGGGTAAATAATTTTTTCATAACAGATCCTTTATGAATTAACAAAAAATTAACATTTATTTTAATTTCAACAATTTATGTAATCTCAAAAATAAAGTTTGTTTTTGCTAATTACAAACCTTTTTTTCATTTTGGCATCACTTTCTATGTATAAAACACTTTAATTCGTCATTTAGTTACAAATTTGATTGAAACTCTCATTAAATTGCATAAAATTACAAACACATTATTGGAAAAATGAACTTAACTGAACAACAAATTCGTGCTGCTATTGGTGGCATTAAAGACCCAGACTTGGGCTTAACTCTAAATGAATTAGACGCAATAGAAGTAGTTTCTGTTGAAGAAACTAAAGTACGAATCAAACTTAGACTAATTCAACCTATTTTTTGGGTTGTTCGCCCTATAAATGAACTTTGTGTGGCGGAATTAAGAAAATTAGATCCGAATGGAATCTATGAAATAGTCGTTACTGAAAAAGAGTATCCTGTGCCTCAAAGACAAGTTCTAAATGGAGTACGGAATATTATTGCTGTAGCTTCTGGGAAAGGCGGAGTTGGTAAATCTTCTGTGGCAGCAAACTTAGCAGCAGCTCTTTCATTGCGTGGAGCTAAAGTTGGGATATTAGATGGCGATGTTTATGGGCCAAGCCAGCCGACAATGTTTGGCTTGACAAATGCAAAACTCGATGCTGTTCAAACTCCCGATGGACAAGTCCTTGCCAAACCAGTAAGTAAATTTGGAATAGATGTGGCATCTATGGGCTTCATTATGGAAAAAGAAGATGCTGTAATAGTGCGTGGGCCAATGCTAGCGGGTTATTTCTCAATGCTTTTTGAACAAATTTATTGGGGAAACTTAGACTTCTTAGTTTTCGATTTGCCTCCTGGCACTGGCGATATACAACTGACATTAACTCAGAAAATCCCATTGACTGGGGCTGTCGTTATAACTACTCCACAAGAAATTGCTGTTGCCGATGTTCGCCGTAGCGTTGCAATGTTTCGTAAAGTGAATGTAGATGTACTAGGTATAGTTGAAAATATGAGTTATTTCGTTCCAGACGATATGCCAGAAAAAAGATACAATATCTTTGGTGAAGGCGGAGGAAAAGCAATTTCAGAAGAAAGCAATGTGGACTTTTTAGGACAAATACCAATCACAATGGAAATGCGAGAAGCAAACGATGGCGGAATTCCAATGGTAATTAAGAATCAAGAAGCAGCAACATCAAAAGCGATAATAGAAATAACAGATCAAATTGTAGCCAAAGTTCGCCGCAAAAACTATGATTTATCGAAAACACCGAGTTTGACGATAAGTATTTAAGGTAAAAGGTCGCACCTAAGCAGCTTACTTATAATTGTCTTACATAACTTATCACAAACAGGTAGTTCCAATAGAACTACCTGTTTGTAGTAATTCAATTTCTTTTATCTATACTAACTCCGTAGGAGTGCCCCCCCCAACTATCTCAAATCACCACTTTTGGGTCGTAGATATAATTCTTCTGTAACTATATTGCTTTGTAAAGCTTGGTCAATTGCATTGCAAATTGCAGATGCCACATCTTTGGCAGACATCATTGCTGTTTTATTAGCTTCTAAATATTCTGTATTCCAAATCTCAGTGGCAGTTGCACCAGGATATACATTAATAACTGCAATATTCTTGCTTCGCAATTCTTCTCTAGCCACTGCAAACATTTTTGCTAAAGCTGATTTGCTAGCCGCATAGACCGATGAATTTTTAAATGTTTGCGGCACTGCTATAGAAGCTACGTTAACAATTATTGCTCCTTTCGATTCTAACAATGGCATCAAATTACTCGTAAGTTGGAATGCTGAATGTAGATTTATCTGCATCATTCTTGTGTAATCTTCCATTGAAAATTCTGTAAATGGCTTAAAGTCTCCAATTCCAGCATTGTTTATCAACAATCCAATTTCGTTATAATGCGAAAGAATTGCTTCTGAATAAGAAGATACTGCATCGGCATTGGCAAAATCTACTTGTGTATAGTTGGTATTGCTTGGCCCTATTATGCTACTTGGGGCTTGGGAACTTCCACTCATTTCCACGAAAGAACCGTGGCTAGAGAGTATTTTAGCTATTTCAAAACCGATTCCTTTCGATGAACCAGAAACTATTGAAATTTTATTTTTTAGATGTTTTTTAGTCATACTTGCAATTTAATTATTTTTTCTATTATTCAATCAATGAAAATGAAATGATTAATGTAGATTTTGTCAATTAAATGTTCAGAAAATATCTTATTTTGCATTACAATTTCAAATTAAACGAGAATCAAGTTTCACAAAGTTTGATTTGCTTAATTTTAGCAACTTTTTTCTACAAATTACATAGTCAATGAATACTCTCAGTAAAGAAGAAATTTTAGAAAAAATATTTTCTCTTCATAGGTTTGGCATCAAACCTGGATTAGAAAGAACCTTAGCTCTTTTGGAAAAAATGGGCAATCCTGAAACGAAAATCAAAACTATCCACGTGGCAGGCACAAATGGAAAAGGTTCTGTTTGCTCTGCAATAGCATCGGTGCTAACTGAAGCGGGATTTAAAGTTGGCTTATATACTTCGCCACATATATTCGATTTCAATGAAAGAGTACGAATCAATGGAGTTACTATTTCCGATGAGGATTTGGTGCGAATTGGCTCGGATATTCTGGAAAAAGCAGAAACTTTAGAAGCTACTTTTTTTGAAATAACTTCTGCAATTGCTTTCCAATATCTTTACGAACAATCAATAGATATTGCAGTAATAGAAACTGGAATGGGTGGACGTTTTGACTCAACAAATGTAGTAAACCCATTAGTAACAGTTATCACCACAATTGATTTAGACCACAAAGAATATCTTGGCGATACTCTTGAAGAGATTGCTTTTCAAAAAGCTGGCATAATTAAAAGCGGTGTTCCTTGCATTATATCTGATAGCCATAAACATCTTCAAAAAGTATTTACAGAAGTAGCTGAAGAAATTGGAACGACTGTAGTTTTTGCTGAAGAAATAGTTGAAGCAAAAATTACAGAATTTTTGGCTGACTTATCTATGTATGTGAATGTAAAAACAGAAACTGCTGAATACAACAATTTGAATTGCCGTTTGGCTGGTGAACATCAAGCAAATAATTTGAAAGCAGTTATTTTAGCACTCGAAAGTTTGAAAAGTAAATTCAATTGGACAAACGAAAACTTAAGCAAAGGTTTAACCAATGTTTATGACAATACTGGACTGATTGGAAGAGTTGAAGTGATGAGTTTGCATCCATTGATTATATTGGATGTTGCCCACAATCCTGCTTCAATGAACGCATTAGTGAAATTACTTACTAATTGTGGCTATGGCGATATGAAATTTGATTTTATTTTTGCTGCTATGCAAGACAAAGATTATTCAATTATGCTAAATAATTTCAAACCACTTTGCGACAAGCTAATCCTGACAAAGCCAAAAATTGATAGGGCAGCAGAAGTCAATGATATTGAAGCAAGTGCCAAGGCTCTTGGCTTTTCAAATATCGAAATAATTCCTTCTATCAAAACTGCTGTAAAATATGCGATAGACAGCGAAAAGCCAATAATAATTTGTGGCTCATTCTATTTAGCTGGAGAAGCTCTCGAAGTGCTTGAAAATTATCTTGCTACGAACAAACTTGACATGTTTTAATAATAAAATCACTCAAAATCTACAAAATAATGATAAACTTAAGTTACGAATCAAATCATAAAATTAAAACTGCTATTCTATCTGTTTCAGATAAAACAGGTGTAGTGGAATTTGCAAGAGAATTAACTGAATTGGGTGTTACAATTTACTCTACTGGTGGCACAAAAGCTTTGCTAAAAGAGGCAGGAATACCAGTGCAATATGTAACAGAAATTACTGGCTTCCCAGAAGTATTTGATGGCAGAGTAAAAACTTTGCACCCAAAAATACACGGTGGATTACTAGCCGATTTGGGAAAAGCAACTCACTTAGAGCAAATGAATGAATTGGGAATAGAATCTATTGATTTGCTTGTTGTGAATTTATACCCTTTCCAACAAACTTTGAATAATCCTAATTCTACCCACGAAGATAAAATTGAGAATATAGACATTGGTGGGCCAGCAATGCTTAGAGCTTCTGCTAAAAACTATAAATGGACTGCACCAGTTGTTAATCCAGAACATTACGCAGCAATAATAGAAGAATTGAAAACTAACGAAATGACAATCAATGAAAGATTGAGAATGGAATTAGCTGCCGAAACTTTTAGCCACACTGCAGAATACGATAGTTTGATTTCAAATTATTTGGGTGCGGAACTTGGAAATAAATTTAGCAACAAAAAATCTTTCGGTTTTGCTAAAGAATATCAGTTGCGCTATGGTGAGAATCCACAACAAAATGCTGCACTTTATGGTAATTTCTCATCAATATTTGAAAAGTTGCATGGCAAAGAACTATCTTATAATAACATTATAGATATTGATTCGGCTGCTCGACTAGTAATAGAATTCGATGAAACTCCAACAGTAGCAATTATTAAACATACGAATCCTTGTGGAGTAGGAACAGGTGCAAATCTGACTGAAGCTTATGAAAGAGCTTTTGCCACAGATTCAGTTTCGCCATTTGGTGGAATAATAGCTGTAAATAAAACAGTAGATATTGAATTTGCAAATGCTGTACATAGCTTATTTACAGAATTAATTATAGCACCAGACTTTACTGCAGAAGCACTTGAATTGCTTACTAAAAAGAAAGACCGCCGATTAATCAAATTCTCAGCTAAGAAATTAGCAGCAGCTTTGGGAACTGAGTTCCGCTCGGTGGCAGGTGGGATGCTAGTGCAAGAGTCGGACTTGACTTTGGTTGATACCGAAAAAATGAAAGTCGTAACAGATAGAGAGCCAACAGAAGATGAATGGCAAGCTTTAATGTTCGCTTGGCGAGTTTGCAAGCACGTTAAATCAAATGCTATTGTTTATACAAGTAAAGATAGCACTCTTGGAATTGGCGCTGGACAAATGTCGAGAGTAGATTCATCTCGAATAGCAGTGGAAAAAGCTGAACTAATGAAACTTAGTTTGCAAGGTGCAGTAGTTGCTTCCGATGCCTTTTTCCCATTTGCCGATGGAGTGATGGAAGCAGTGAAAGCTGGAGCGACTGCAATCATTCAGCCAGGTGGCTCAGTGCGAGACGAAGACGTGATAAAAGCAGCCAATGAAAACGGTTTAGCTATGATATTCACTGGTGCGAGACACTTCAAGCATTAAAAAGTATTTTATACTAAAATAGAAAGGGATTGAGTTAACACTCAATCCCTTTTTTGTTTAAATATTTAGTTTTCAACTTACTTCTTCACAGGTAGATTTGCTGATTTCCAGCTACTAATTCCACCTTCTAACTCATAGACTTCTTTCCAGCCATCTTCACGAAGTTTGCTTACAGCTGAAGCACTTCTGCCTCCGCTTTGGCAATAGATAAATACTGGTTTTGATTTATCTATTTTGCCAGTTTTCACCTCGAAATCATTTCCTCTCCAATCTATGTTTTGAGCATTTTCCAAATGCCCACCAATGTATTCAACTGGTGTTCGTACATCTACTATGACTGCATCGGGAGTGGATTTCACTTTTTGAGCAAAGCTACTTGCATCCAAAAGATACTTTGCATTCTGCGAATTTGCTTCGCCACAACCAATAAATAAAACAAATGCCGCAAGAAAAGATGCTAAAATAAAACTTCTCATAATTTATTCCTTAATTTAACTTTGATTTCAAACTAGCCCAAGCGCCACCATTGTGAACGTTTGCATAGCCATTGGATTTTAGAATGCTTTTTGCCGAAGCACTTCGCATTCCAGAAGCACAGCAGGTAATGATTGTTTTATCTTGGTCTTTAAACTTATTTAAATTATTGCTGAGTTGGTCAAGTGGGATATTCAATGACCCTTTTATGTGCCCGCTTGAATACTCACCTTGACTTCTTACATCTATTATCACAGCACCAGAAGTCATTAATTCTTTATAGTCCACTCTTGGGCCAATGCCTAATATTTTTTTTATTAAACTAATCATTTTTAGCCCTGTTGAGATTGATAATAATTAACTGTAGTCCAAGGGCCACCATTTATGCAGTCAAATCCAATTTGATTTAAGTATTGGTCTGCTTGTCCACTTCTGCCACCAGATGCACAGCATAGCACAAGTGGTTGAGCATAATTTTTCAATTCATCTACTCTGTGTGGAATTTCTTGCAAAGGAATATTAATAGACCCTGCAACTGCACCGCCACGGTATTCTTCTGGAGAGCGGACATCAATGATAGTTCCTCTTTTTTCTTTGAGAATTATTTCTAAACTCATTTGTTTAATCCTTTTGTTTAAATTTAAAATAATGTATTTTCTTATTGCCATGAACCAGTTTCTTTGTCGCTATTTATTATAGCATCAAATTCTGTTTGCGAAATGTATTTGGGTTTATATTCTCCCTTATTGCTAGTAATTTGGCTATAGTACGAACGCAAATGATTTCTGCTACCTTTGTTCAAATTACTATAAACAAATTTAATATCTTGATTATCAACTAGTTTAGAAAGATTATTCAAATCGAATATATCTAAATCTTCTATTGTAGCTCCCACTTTGAAAGCATCTAAAAGCGATTTATTACCTTCATCTACCAATTGAATATATAATTTTTGGAATGTGGTATCTTTGAATACTCCTATCCCGTTTGTACCTACGGGATCTACCAAGCTGTATTTATTTATCAAAGTCAGAACTGCATTAGTGTGAGTTTGTTCACTCTCTGCAATGTTAGAGAATATTTGCATATTCCATTTTGTGTTCAATGTCAAATAAACATCTCTTGCAAGCTTCTCTTCTTCTCGCATCCATAATAAGCTTGAAATCTCTGTTGAGCTTAATTCTTCTTTAGGATAAGCATCAATTTGGCTTGAAATACTCATTGGTGAAACTGCATCATTTTTGCAACTCTGCAAAGTAATACCAGTGATAATTGCTAATAGAAATAGTAATTTTTTCATACTTGTTTTTCCTCATTTGTGTCATCTTTTTTAGCATTGAGCTTGATATTTGGCACAAACATTATTCCACCAATCATAGCTCCATAAAAAGTGCTAATTATTGGGTTCGATGTAATAGGGCAAGTGCCGTTTGCACAGCCCACAAAATAGTAATAAGCATAGCCAGCTGAAGCGCCTAGTGCCGTTCCAATTATCAATTTGTAATTTTTAAGAAAGTTCATTTTTTGTATTTGATTTATTATCTAATACAAAGTTAAGTTATGTTGGAAAGATGTACAGCTACTTTTGTTACACAAGAGAAATATTATTTCTGCCAAGCTTAACAAGATTTTCTGTTTCCATTTGTTTTAGCAAACGAGAGACAACTACTCTTGATGTGCCTAGTTCATTTGCTAACTGTTCGTGTGTTACGTGGAGTGTTTTGGATTCTGCATTTTCACATTTTTTCTGAATTAAACTTAATAATCGTTCATCAAGTTTTTTAAAAGCAATTGCATTCACTACATCTAAAAGTTCTTCAAAACGTTTGTGGTAGAGTTTAAAAATATAATCAAGCCATTCGGGATATTCTTTTATCAAGTAGCTAACTTTTTCAACTGGTATAAAGAGGATTTCGGTTTTCTCATCGGCAATAGCTCTTACTTTACTTGTTTCCTGATGCATACCTCCAAGAATAGACATTATGCAGCTCTCCCCTGGCTTTATATAGTATAGGAAAATCTCTCGCCCGTCTTCTTCTGTGCGTGTAACTTTAATCATACCTTGAGTAACTATGGGGATTGAGTTCATACAAGATGCCTCTTCTAAAATCACATCGTTCTCAGCAAAAGTTCTAATAGTGCCAAGCTCGTGCAGTTTATCAGAAACTCTTTTTGTAGTTACATCTTCAAGATTTATAGAATGCTTCATGTTTCTCTACCTAATTGTTTGAACTAGCACGCTTCAATCTATCATTAATTGCTAAGCCAATTCCTTGGTTGGGCAATTCTTCCAAAAGAATAATATCGCAATCCATACTTTCTATGTCTCTTAAAGCTGTGAATACATTTTTTGCAGCTGTTTTTAGTTTCCCATCAGCGGCAAGTACAATTTGTTTATCCTCTGCAATATAGTTAGTCTTTGCTCTAAACATAATTGCACCTAACTTCACACCATTGTATTTTTCAATAAGTTCAGTTATATTGCCCCAATAACATGTTTTAGAAGGAGCATAATGGGACTTTAATTGACCTGGAGCTGTTGGTCTTTCCTTGCCATCGTTTGCTATAATGACTTCCCAATCAGGGAAATCTTGCATCAATTGCTCAGGTGTAACATTTCCAAGGCGATGAATGATAATTTTCCCAGTATCAAACCCCAAAATAGTGGATTCAATTCCCACTTGGCAATCTCCGCCATCTAATATAAGTTGTAATTTCCCGCCTAATTGCTGTTCTACGTGTATTGCTTTGGTTGGGCTGACATAACCAGATGGATTCGCACTTGGAGCTGCCAATGGGAAATCTATTCTTTTAAGAAGCTCTAAAGTAAGTGAATGGTTAGGTATTCTAACTGCTACATAATCACTTCCAGCTGTTACCAAGTCAGAAACAATTGGTTTCTTTTTCAGCAACAAAGTGATTGGGCCAGGGCTATACTTTCCAAGAATTTCAATTGCTAAAGTGGGTAATTCCTCAACTAAGATTTGAAGCTGATTTAAATTTCCAATGTGCAGAATAAGAGGATTAAAATGAGGGCGATTTTTGGCTGCAAATATTTTCAAAACAGCATCTTCATCGAAAGCATTGGCTGCCAAACCATATACTGTTTCAGTTGGAATAGCTACAATTTCCCCCTTTTGGAGTAATTCAATAGCTTCATCTATATTTTTAGTTATTTTTGCCAAAGCGAGAGCTAAACTATTAGATTTAAAAGAAAATTTGGTCAATTCCTAATGTTAAAATTAGCAGTTTTTTTTATCGAAAAACGCAATGTGGAGAAATAATTCACTAAATCTTCACATAAATTTCAATTTTCTTTTAATTCTAAAAGTGTTTTTTGTATATTTGATATTGATAAATGTATGATAAATAAACTATTATTTGCCAAAATCTATTTCAAGGCAAATTTAAGACGTTTAATAAACAATATGACATTAATTTTTAACTAATTTAAGATTGAAGTGGATATTTTTGAAAAGTGCATAGATTACACTCGGGCTGACGCTGTTAAAGCTGCTGGAATCTACCCATACTTCCGTGCAGTACAAGAAAATGAAGGGCCTGTGGTCCAAATCGAAGGTAGAAAAATTTTAATGGCTGGCTCAAACAACTACTTGGGGCTAACTGCAAACCCAAGAGTGAAACAAGCTGCAATTGATGCAATTAATAAGTTTGGTACTGGTTGCTCTGGTTCTCGTTATTTAACTGGTACAATTGATTTACATATTGAACTTGAGAAAAGATTCGCAGAATTCCTAGGGTTTGAAGCGGTATTGCTTTTCAGTACTGGCTATCAAACTGCACTTGGAGTTCTTTCTGCAATGGCTTCACGTGGCGAATATATAATAGGCGACAAAGAAAATCACGCTTGTTTGATTTCTGGAGCAATGTTGGCAAAAAGTGGAATGGCGGAATTTAAACGCTATAAACACGATGACCCAGAAGATTTGGAACGTGTTCTAAAATCAATTCCTGCTGATGCTCCTAAGTTAGTGGTAACAGATGGTGTTTTTTCAGTTACTGGTGAAATTGTAAACTTACCAGAACTTGTAAGAATTGCAAAAAAATATGGTGCAAGAGTTATGGTGGACGATGCTCACGCTACTGGTGTAATTGGCGTAGGCGGGCGTGGCACTCACAGTCATTTCGGCTTCACTAATAAAGAAGTAGATATGGTTATGGGTACATTCTCAAAAACTTTTGCTTCTTTGGGCGGCTTTGTGGCTGGTCCTGAAAGAGTAATCAACTATATTAAACACCATTCGCCTGCATTAATTTTCTCAGCTTCTCCTACTCCTGCTTCTTGTGCGGCTGCACTTGTAGCTTTGGATATTTTAGAAGAACAACCAGAATTAGTTGACAGATTAATTTTGAATGCAAACTATATGCGTGATGGTTTCAAAAAATTTGGTTTCAATGTAATTGAACACCCGACTGCTATAGTACCAGTTATTGTTGGTACTTATGACGACCCAAATATTGACCCAGCTGTGAAAGCTTTTGATATTTGGAAAGCTCTATATGACGAAGGTGTTTTTGTGAATGCATTTATTCCGCCTGGAGTACCACCGAATATGTCTATGATGCGTACTAGCTATATGGCGACACACGAAAAAGTTCACTTAGATAGAATTTTGGAAGTATTTGCTAAAATTGGTAAACAGTTCGGCTTGATTAAATAAATTCAATTTGAGATATAAAACGAAAGCCCTAACAAATATAAATTTTGTTAGGGCTTTTTTTTAAAGTTCGGATGCGTCTTTATTGTTTTGATGCATTATCAAATGATCTATTTTTTCGTGGAGTATTCTAATTTCAAGTTCAGATTTCAAATTTATCATATAATCTTTTTTTGCCCTTTCTCTATCTTTTTCTTCTCTTCTATTTTGACTCATCATAATCACAGGTGCTTGAAGTGCTGCCAAACAGGACAAGATTAAGTTTAATAATATGAATGGGTATGGATCGAAACCTTGATTTAAAAAAATATAGAAGTTTGTGAGTATCCAAATCCAAATAAAAACACCAAAGGTGATAATAAATTTCCAGCTACCGCCAAACTTTGCAACAATATCTGCTAATCTTTGTCCGTAAGTCAGATTCTGAGTATCTTCTTCGTCATCGAATTTATCGGATAGCGTTGTTTTTTCTGAAAGCGATTTGAGTACGGTTTTTTCAAGTTCAGTTAGTTCTCCCAAATCCTTAAGTAAATCTTCGGTGATATATTTCTCTCTGAATTTCTTCAATTCACTAACAGAAATATAATTATTTGAGTTAAAATTTGGGTATTGCTTTTTGATAAACAAATAAAGAGATTGCCTTAGAGTACTAGCCGATATCCTTTCGGATAATGGGAATTCCATT
>CAZYXG010000051.1:0-15207 GCA_964650885.1 uncultured Hyphomicrobiales bacterium
GAGGTGTCAGCTTGCTGACGGAGGGTGTTTTTTAGGACTGCCCCAAAAAACAAACTAAGCAATTATTTGAATGATTTAAATAAATTTAGATAAAACTTTTCGTTAGATAAAATTTATTATTTATTCAAATTATCATTGAAAAAATAAAAGGGCGTCCTGCCGATTCGGAGCCAAGTCTCCTAATATTTGCTTAGATTATTCCCATTTCTTTGCCAACTTTTGTGAATGCTGCAACAGCTCGTTCGATATGTTCTGTTTCGTGGGCTGCCGAGATTTGAATTCTAATTCTATCTTTTCCACGAGGTACAACAGGGAATGAGAATGCTATAACATAGATGCCTTCTTCTAAAGCTTTATTGGCAAATTCTACAGCTAATTCCGATGAATTTTCAAATTTGCTGAACATAATTGGCGCAATTGGGTGAATGCCAGGGATAATATCAAATCCAGCTTCTGTCATTTTCGTGCGGAAAAGTATAGTGTTAGCTTCTAATTTATCACGCAATTGAGTAGTTTCCGATAGTAATTCCAAACATTTTAGCGAAGCCCCAACCACTGCAGGTGGAATAGTGTTTGAAAATAAATATGGACGAGCTTTGTTTCGCATCCATTCTATAATTTCTTTTTTGCCTGATATACAGCCACCAGAAGCTCCGCCAAGTGCTTTGCCATAAGTTGTAGTGATTATATCAATTTTGTCCATCACATTGAAATGCTCGTGGGTTCCACGTCCAGTTTTACCCATAAAACCAGATGAATGGCATTCGTCAATCATAACAAGCGCATTGTATTTTTCGGCCAAAGCTGTGATTTCGTCCAATTTAGCAATATCGCCATCCATAGAGAAAACACTATCGGTAACGATTATTCTAAATCTTTGCGATTGAGCTTCTTGCAAACATCTTTCTAATCCCTTCGCCAATTTGCCAGTAGCTCCATCAACTTCTTCTATATCACGCATATCGCCGTGTTTGTATATCCAGCGTTTCGCTTTCGATAAACGAATACCATCAATGATAGAAGCATGGTTTAAAGCATCGGTGATAATTGCGTCTTCTTCGCCGAAAAGTGGCTCGAATACGGCGGCATTTGCATCGAAGCAAGCAGCAAAAAGAATTGTGTCTTCTGTGCCTAAAAATTCCGAAGTTTTCTTTTCAAGTTCTTTGTGTATGTCTTGAGTACCACAGATGAATCTAACCGACGATAGACCGTAGCCACGCTCGTCTATAGCTTTGTGGGCCGCTGCAACTAAGTCTGGATGTGAAGAAAGCCCTAAATAATTGTTTGCACAAAAGTTTAGCACTTTCTTATTGTTGACGATAATCTCCGCACCCTGTGGCGACTGAATTATACGTTCAGTTTTATAAAGTTTTTGTTCTTTAAGTGAAGCAATTTCAGTGCTTAAGTGTTCTTTTAATTTTCCGTACATTTTGCAAAATAATTTTAGTAAATAAACATAATGCAATTTAAGGAATTTTCTGATTAGTTATTTCAAAGCTTGCATTGAAACAAGAGTTTCAAAATAAAAGATTTTGATCTAATTCTTCACTTCAAATTTTCTAAGTTCCTGATTTGCTTCTTTCAAAGCTGCTTCGGGCGATTTGACTCCATATAGAGCTTTTTCAACAGCATTTTCTAATATTTCTTCAATATCTAACCAGTTCTTATGAACATCTGTCATCTTTGAATTGGCTATTTGCTGAATAAAGTAGTTCATATAAGGTCTTTCTTGGAAATACTGATGATTGAAATAATCTTTATCCGCTGGCAAAACAGTTCCAATTTCATTTTTGCAATATTCCAAAGTAACAGCACCAGATGTTATATATTTCAAAAATTTAACGCTTAGTTCTTTCTTTTTTGTGGAAGCTGATATCCCAATATATTCACCACCAGTGAACGATTTGCCAAGGTTTGAGTTGAAATTGGGTACGTTGATAATTTCAAATTCAAATGAATTGCTACTTTTTTTCAATTTATCGAGCAGCCAGCCACCAGAAAACAATAATCCAATTCTACCTTGAAGAAAAAGATTATCAAGGTTCTTTTGCGATTCTACAATACCAAATTTAGAAAGTGTAATATACATTTTCAATGCTTCTATAGCATTTGCACTATTTAGAGTAGCTTTTCCGTTTGTGAATAAGTCAGCTCCATTCGACCAAAGTAATGGCATTATTTTTTTATATAAGCGATGAGGGTCTGCACCATTGACTCCAAAGCCATAAGAATCTTTGCCATTTATGATTTGCGATACTTTCAATATGTCTTGCCAAGTTGCAATTGAATCTATTGCATTATACTTTTTCAACAATGACTTATTCACATAAATCACTCTAGTATCAACATACCAAGGTAAAGTATAGACTTTATTTTTCCACAAACAAGGAGCTTGGCTAGCTGGAATGAATTGATTTAAGTCAACATCGTTTGTAATATCGGCTAAAACACCACCACCACTAAATTGGGCTACCCAATCTGAACCCAATTCTAAGACATCGGGAGCTATCCTTGAATTAAATGCTGAAATAATCTTAGTTTTTCCGTCCCCCCAACTTAGCTCCACAGTTTTAACTTTACAGTTATTTTCGGTTTCAAATTTTTCTATTAGTTTTTTAAGTGCTGCCTTATATTTTGGTTCGCTTTGGAAGTGCCAAAAGGTAATCTCATTGCTATTCTCAGCAGTTTTTTTACAGCCAGATTGACCTAAAGTTAGAACTAAAACAAGTGTCAAAAGGAAAAGTTTATTCAAATTTATGCCCAAAATTATTACCCGAACATAAGCATTTTTATCCACATAATTTGAAATTGTATTAAGATTAGGTAATTTTGAATCCGACAAATGAACCAATCTAAAGAAGAAATGAATTCCACAGAAACTACACAAAAAGAAACAAAGTATATTTTTATAACAGGCGGTGTGCTATCTTCTTTAGGTAAAGGTATCGCCTCTGCTTCAATAGGGCATTTGCTTCAAGAATGTGGCTATACAGCTACCATTATGAAGCTTGACCCATATATCAATATTGATCCAGGCACAATGAACCCAATGCAACACGGGGAAGTATATGTGACTGACGATGGATCGGAAACAGATTTGGATCTGGGACACTATGAAAGATTTCTCGATGAGTCTATGTCTAAGAAAAATAACACTACTTCTGGACAAATTTATCTTGATGTAATAACAAAAGAAAGAAAAGGGCATTATCTTGGCAAAACAGTCCAAGTAATTCCTCACATAACAAATGAAATTAAAGCCAGAGTAAAAGCTCACAATGGGAAATACGATTTTGTTTTAGTCGAAATCGGTGGAACTGTAGGCGATATTGAATCTCTTCCATTTTTGGAAGCTCAAAGACAATTAAACCATGAATTGGGTAGAGGTAACTCTATAAATATTCATTTGACTTATGTGCCATATATAAATGCAGCAAAAGAGTTCAAAACAAAGCCAACTCAACACTCAGTTAAAATGTTAATGGAATATGGTATTCGCCCAGATATTCTTCTTTGCAGAGCAGAACATAGTTTAAGCAAAGACATACGCTCGAAAATTTCATTATTCTGCAATGTAGATGAAGATGCTGTTTTCGATGCAGTAGATGTGGACACTATCTATGAAGTTCCTGTTTACTTTGCAAAGAAAGGTATAACTGGTTCTATATTAAGACAACTAAATCTTGAGCCAAGAGAACCAGAATTAACTACTTGGAAAAAATTCGTAAGCAAAATTAAAAATCCACAATACCAAGTTAATATTGGATTGATAGGTAAATACACTAAGTATGAAGATTCATATAAATCTATAGTTGAAGCTTTTGTACATGCTGGCTCTGTCAATAATACTAGAGTAAAATTGACAATGGTGAACTCTGAAGAAATCAATGAAGAAAATTTGGCTGAAACTTTAAGTAATTTCGATGGTGTGCTTATAGCTCCTGGCTTTGGTAACCGTGGAATTGAAGGTAAAATACTTTCTATTAAATATATTCGTGAAAATAATATTCCCTTCTTTGGCATTTGTCTTGGAATGCAATGTTCGGTAATTGAATTCGCTAGAAATGTGTGTGGACTGAAAGAAGCAAACTCAGCTGAATTCGAGAAAAATGATTTCAACGTGATAGATTTAATGGAAGAACAAAGAAACGTGCGTGAGAAAGGCGGCACAATGCGCTTAGGGGCATACCCTTGTAAATTAGTGAAAGGAAGTCTTGCTTATGATTGCTATGGAAGTGAAGACATTTCTGAACGCCACAGACATAGATTTGAATTTAATAATAATTTCAAAGAACTATTGACACAAAATGGACTTATTGTGAGCGGTACTTCACCCGATGGTTCATTAGTAGAAATAGTGGAATTGAAAAATCATCCTTGGTTTTTGGGAGTGCAATTCCACCCAGAATTAAAATCACGTGCTGTAACAGCACATCCTTTGTTTACTTCGTTTGTGAAAGCATCTTTAAAGCAAAGAAAGCTCAAAGAAGCAGCAAAATTGGCATAATAAAATGAAAATTGATATAGTTGTTCTTGATGAAAATAAATGCGATATGGATAGATTCTATCCTTTCAGCATACTACACCCAATTTTTGAAATTAGGTATGGTGCATTTAGATATTTCGAAAGAATAGCTAAACTTTTTCCTTATGCAAAAATGCAATTTAATGGTAGAGAAAAGCATATCCAATCTTTTTTAGAGCGATTTAATTTAATAAATGAAAGCGTTGACATTACTTTCCAAGGTGCCACTCTCACTTTAAATTGCAATGCTTTAATTACTACTGAAATAGTTGAAACAATTAGTAAATTAATAGATGGAAATTATTATATTTTAGCAAATGGAATAGATATTGCTGAAATAGATTTTGATTCAAGTTTGCCATATAAAACTATTGAAGTGGAAACCCAATCCTATGATTCAATTTGGGATTTGCTATATATTAATAACGACGCAATTAATTCCGATGTTAAGTTATTTCAAAATAGTAAAATAGATGAAACAAAATACCCAGGCGTATATTTTATAAATAAAGAAAATATTTACCTTGGTGACAATGTTTCTATCAAGCCAGGATGCGTTTTAGATGCTACTGATGGCTCAATTATAATAGGCGATGAAGTAACATTGATGCCACAAGCTACAATTATTGGAGCTTGCCACATAGCAGCCAATACTACTTTGAAAGTAGGTGCGAAAATCTACGAAAAAACTTCAATAGGGGAGTGGTGCAAAATTGGAGGAGAAATAGAAAATTCTATAATTCAATCATATTCCAATAAGCAACATGAGGGCTTCCTTGGGCATTCTTTCTTAAGCGAATGGGTGAATTTAGGGGCTGACACTAACACTTCCGATTTAAAAAATACTTACAGTAATATTGAGCTGAGAATAGACAAAAAGTTAATAGTCACTAATAAAATGTTTATTGGATTATTCTGTGGCGACCATACTAAATCTGCAATAGACTCCCAATTTACAACTGGCACAATGGCTGGTATTTGTGGAGTGCTAGTCAATACTGGCTTCTTCCCCAACTTTATCCCATCTTTTGCATGGGGTGGCAAACTCGGCTCACCAATCTATAAAATTTCCAAAGCACTCGAAACTGCTCACACTGTGGCAAAAAGAAGAAACAAAAAATTAACCCCAACAGAAATAGAACTAATTGAATTAGAATACGAAAGAAGTAAGTAGATTTTGAAAAGAAAGTTTATGAACCTAAAACAAGGATTGATTGTAGTAATAATTAAAATTCTCACATTGAACTTTACTTCATACTTATCAGAAGCATAGTCACTTTCTCTAGCTTTAAAAAACTAACACCTGAAATTGAAAATTATTCACCTCTACCTTTTTAATATGACGAGACGGAAAAGACATTTTTCATTTTGAAAGATTTAGGTAAAGATGGATATTTATAAGTCTCTACAAATTACACCACAAATTCCCTAACAGCCATAGCTACTTGCTCGGGCTGTTCTTCTTGTGGGAAATGCCCACAATTCTTTATTTCGGTTATGTTGTTGAAATTCATTTCGCTTTTAAATTTCTCCATTATATACGGTTTGAAGAATTTATCATTCATTCCCCAAATTAATTGCTTTTTAATATTTGATGTTTTAAGCTTTGTAAGTAGAGACTTTGTGAAATCGCTTGAATTGAGTAGCTCTTTGGCATAAGTATAAGTAGCTGTGCGTTTCTCTTTACTGTTGAATATATCAGAATAGGGTTTTAATTGTTGTTTGTTGGCTAATTTTGAATCGTAATAAGCATTTTTCATCATTACGTTTATTGCAAATCCCATATTTAGATAAAGAAATTTACCCAAAGCATTATGAAAAAATTTACTTGCCGAAAAGTTCTTGTCATCGCTCAAATCCCATAGCCAAGTATTCATTATGCTAATACTTTTGCAATTTAGTTCTGTATCTATAGCTGAATAAATTCCAATTGGGCCTCCAAAATCGTGAACTACTAAATGAAAATTATTCAATTTTAGCTTTTTAATGATTGAGTTAAGTCTGATTGCCTGCTCTTTAATTGTATAGCCAGCTTTAACTGGCTTATCGGAATGCCCAAAGCCAAGATTATCTAATGCAATACATCTATTTGTTTTGCTTAGATCATCAATTATATACCGCCAACTATAGCTCCAGTCTGGTGTTCCGTGTATAAATATTATAGTCTCACCTTCGCCTTCATCGAGATAGTGGTATTTATTTCCTTCAAATTCAATATATTTCGATTCAAAATTGAAGCCAGTAATTAGTTTATTTACCATTTTGCATACCTTTAATAATTTCTAATATTTCGTATTTTACTTGGTCAATTGGGTAATTTGGGAGTAATAGATAGTGTGCAATTGCACCATCTAACATTGCAAATAATGTAAGCACGGAAAGTTTGCCGCTAAGATTTAGTCGAGAAAGAAGACCATCTAAATTTGTAAAAATAACCTGAGTAAGTTCTTCAGTTTCTTTGGAAACAATTGACATCAATTGCTCTTGATTGCGAATGGAATGGAATAGTTTCCAAAAGCGAGTATTTTGTTTTATTAATCCAAAAGTCTGATTTAGATAATTTTCAAACTCTATAATTGGAATCTCGTTTTTCTCAAATTGAAAACTTTGGATTATCTCTTGTTTGCCTTGCAAGAATATACTTCTCAATAAATCATCTTTACTTTCAAAGTAGTTATAGATTAGTCCAGGAGATATATTTGCACTCCTACCAATATCTCTCATAGAAACTGAATCAAAACCTTTGGCAGACATTAGCTCCAATGCAGTTTGCAAAATGAGAGAAACACTATTTTCTTTTGCTTTTTGTTTTAAGTTTTTCATAATCTTGATTGAACGTTTGTTCAAAAATAAGAAAAGAATAATTAATTACAAAATATATAATCTTATAAGCCAAAAAAAACCACCCAATTGGGTGGTTTTCAATTTTAACTTACTTTATTAATAAAGATTACTGATTGCTTTCTTCTTCGTTTTCTTCCATAGCAGCTTTTTTGTTAGCTGTTACTTTAAGTGATAAGTTTTTCATATCTGTCTCTCTTAATCTTCTAGCACCACAATAAGCTTTTGTATAAAATGTTGATTCTAAAGATGATACTGTAACACCGAAGCGAGAACTGGCGTGAGCGAATAAATTATCGCCTAAGTATATTCCAACGTGTGAAGCGAAACGTTTGCTATAAGTATGGAAGAAAATCATATCGCCGAATTGCAATTTCGATTTTGGAATAGATTTTCCAATTTGGATTTGTTCCCTGGCTGTGCGGGGAATCATTATATTTGCAGTTTGATAGAACACAGCTTGAGTGAATGCAGAGCAATCTATTGCTCTTTTGCCCATGCCACCCATTCTATATGGAGTACCAAACCAGCCCATTATTTTCTTCATCATATCAGATTTCTTCAAAGTTGCAAAACTGACATTACCAGTTTGATTTTGGGGAATTTCTTCTATGTTTACTTCATCTTCATCGCTATCGTCTATAAATTGCGACCAAAGTGACATAATGCGTTCTTCATCTACTATAATATCATCATAAGCTTCCAATGCTGCAATATCCTCACCCAAATCACCAATTACTTCACCCGTTTCTAGGTCAATAGATTGTTCAGGGAATTGGAAATCTTGTGCTTCTTCTTCATCTTTTCTGAAAATAGATTCTTTGTTAGCAGCAGTAAGTATGGCATCTGGATTGGATTGCAATCCAGCAATATCCGAAACTTCTTGTGAATTATTTACAATAGTAGAAATTGCTAATTGTCGAGTTTTAGCAGGGTTGTAAACGCGTGATTTTTTTGATTTACCTCTTTTCTTGCCCTTCTTTTTTGCTAATGCATCATTTGTTGCAGCAAAAAACAAGCAAGGAACTAGTATGAGTATTAGTAAGTTTTTAATTGAAACTAATAGTTTAGTATTCATTTTTCTCCCTTTTTTTAAAGATAAAGCTTTGTGCTTCATCAAGTTATGAAAAACTATCTGTCACTACAGGGATGGTTCTTCTGAACCAAAAACCGGCAACTGATTTATTTTGCGAATGCAATTAAAGCAAAAATACATTAATATCAAATTAAAATTTCATTGTCTCTGGAAGCAATCTGATGATAATTAGACTTTAACTTTATAAACTCCATTGCTTTACTGAAATTACTTAAAAATTGAAAAAAATTACAAATTTCCCACATTTTCGACTTTATTGGTTAAATGACTTGGCAAAAACTTTTGCAAATTTTGTTTAATCCTTTTATTAGCCACAAAATATTGCGAAATTTGTAAACTGAATTAGTTCAAGATGAAATAAACTTATACTTAGATAATGAATCAAAGAAAACTCATAACTTCCGCTTTACCTTATGCAAATGGCTATATCCATTTGGGACACTGTGCTGGTGCTTATTTGCCTGCCGATATCTACGCTCGCTACGCAAGATTAGTTGGCGATGATGTATTATTTATTTGTGGTTCGGACGAACACGGAGTGGCAATTACGATTGCTGCCGAAAAAGAAAAAGTAACGCCTAAAGATATTATTGATAAATACCACTATGCGAATAAAGCTGCTTTCGATAAGTTTGGAATGAGTTTCGATTATTACTCACGCACTTCTATAGATAGTCACCACGAAATTGCTCGTGAGTTTTTTGCTGATTTTCTGAAAAAGAAATACTTAATAGCTAAAGAAGAAGAGCAACTTTTCGATGAAGAAGCACAAATGTTCTTGCCTGATAGATATGTGGAAGGCACTTGCCCTAATTGTGGATATGATGCGGCACGTGGCGATCAGTGCGACAAATGCGGCTCTTATTATAACCAGACTGAGTTAATCAATCCTATCAGCTTAATTTCACATAAAACACCTATCAAGAAAATTACTAGACATTGGTATTTCCAGTTTTCACAGTTCCAAGAATTTTTGGAAAAATATATTGAATCACATAGTAAAGATTGGAAAGATAATGTTTTGCAGCAAACTCGTAGTTGGTTGAACGTAGGACTGACAGAAAGAGCAATCACAAGAGACTTGATTTGGGGGGTGAAGCTTACTGGAATTGAAGGTTTGAGCAATGAAGAAGTGGAGGGCAAAGCTCTCTATGTATGGTTCGATGCAGTTTTAGGATACATTTCTGCCACAATAGAATACTTCAAAGAAAAAGGTGCTGACGCAAACGAATGGAGAAATTGGTGGCAAGCGGAAGAAACAAAGTATTTAGCATTTATTGGTAAAGATAATATTGTGTTCCATACTCTTATTTTTCCTGCTATGCTACACGCTCGTTATGATGATCAGAATAAATATATTCTGCCGAACAATGTGCCTGCTAATGAATTTTTAAATTTAGAAGGGCAGAAGTTCTCTAAAAGTAGAAATTGGAGTATTGACCTAAAAGATTTTTTTGAGGACTTTACCGAGCCACAATATGTAGATACGTTGCGTTATGCCTTGGCTATGAACTTTCCAGAATCGAAAGATAGCGATTTCACTTGGAAAGATTTCCAAGCAAGAAACAATAATGAATTAGCGGCTATTCTTGGCAATTTTATAAATAGAACTTTACAGTTTACTATTAAGAATTTCGATTCTAAGGTGCCAACTTTTACAGAAATAGAGCAATTTACTGCAGACTGGAAATCATTGATTAATGATGATGAAGCTAAAACAACGGCATTAAACGAAAATGATAAGTTATTAATTAATTCTCTTGCTGAAAATATTGACGAAGCAATAATTAATTACGAGAAATATAGATTCAGAGATGCTATTTCAAATACTATGAATATTGCAAGGGCTGCCAATAAATACTTCAATGATGAAGAACCTTGGAAGAGCATTAAGCAAAACCCTGAGCAAACTGCAAAAACTATGTATGCTTGTTGCCAAATGGTGGTAAATTTAGCTTGTGTTTTCGCTCCTATTTTGCCACATATTAGCAACGAAATATTTGAAATATTCAATCACAATACTACATTCAATCATTTTGAATTGAAAAGTACTAATTACTTTGAAATAGCTAAATTACCTTCTCTTGCTGCTGGTGCAAATATCAATGAGCCAAGAATTTTAATTACTAAAATAGAAAATGAGCAAATTCAAGCCCAAACAGCAAAACTTGGTACTCCTATTGCAAACGATAAGAAAAAGAATACTACACTTAAAACTATTGATACACCACCAATTAATACAAATTTGATTAACTACGATAAATTTAGAGAAACCGACCTAAGAACAGCTAAGGTAATTGAAGCTGAAAATGTTCCCAAATCCAAAAAACTCCTTCGATTGCAAGTAGAAGTATCTGGAGAGAAACGCCAAATAATAGCAGGCGTAGCTGAACACTATGCCCCAAGTGATTTAATTGGAAAAACGATTATAATAGTTGCTAATTTGGAACCAGCTAAAATAATGGGATTGGAATCGCAAGGAATGCTTTTAGCTGCCAACACAAGCGATGGGAAAATTAGAGTAGTTACTTTAGATGATGACATTCTTACAGGTGCAGAAGTTCGATGAGCCAGAGAATTATTCCAAATGATGCTATTTCAGAAGTGTTCAATTTGGTGAAGTATCCGCTACCACGCAGATTCCGTCACCATATTTCGCCCAATGCATATATTGCTTTAGATAAATTAAAAGAAATTCCACCCAGCTATCCACCTTTGATAGAATCAATAGATTGGGCTAAAGAATTTGCAAAAGGACACACTCCAGACACTTTAGATATTGGCTGTGGCTTTGGTGCATTTCTAATAAAAAACTCATTGTCAAAACCTACTTATAACCATTTGGGTTTGGAAGTTAGAGAAGTGCCAGTAGATTATATCCAAAATGTAATAAATACTGAAAAACTCACCAATTTATTAGTTCGCAGATATAGTGTGGCAAATGGTTTGAAATTTATAGCCGATGACTCAATATCAGAAATTTATTATTTCTTTCCCGACCCTTGGTATAAAAATAAGCACATCAAAAGAAGAGCATTCAATATGGAATTAATTGCCGAATGCTTTAGAATACTAAAAAGAAATGGCGGAAAATTCTACATTCAAACTGATGTTGAATTTGTGAACGAATGGCACTTGGAAATAATTAAACAATTTGGCAAATTTAATATTGAGCAACTTAAACCAAATGAAGCTTGGCACCTTACAAGCACAAACCAAGAAGAAACAGTGCTAAAAAGGGGTTTCGATATATTTAGATTGGTATTGG
The DNA here is from genome assembly GCA_964650885.1 of uncultured Hyphomicrobiales bacterium. Lineage (GTDB taxonomy): Bacteria > Bacteroidota > Ignavibacteria > Kapaibacteriales > UBA2268 > JAPLFM01. Next base: position 11,731 of record CAZYXG010000051.1, read on the forward strand.
AGAAGGTTTAGAAACATAGAAAGGTTCACATAATCAAAACTAAATCCGTAGGAACTGCCTGTTTGTAGAAACAAAACCTATCCAAAACCAAAGCTCCGAAGGTTTGACCTGAAAAACAACTCATCCTAAAATTAGTAGAGAAACTATGGGCGGTTTTCTGCACTACCCATAAAACAAAATATTTCAAAAAAAACTTGCATCTTATTTTGTGAAATACTCACTAAACTTCACAATTTTTAAATCGCCTTTTTCAAGTATTCCGAAAGTTGGGTCTCCGCCAAGCCAATGCCCCAGATTTATGTATTTACCTTTTGCGTGGTCTATGATTTCAATTTTGTGACGGTGTCCCATTATCACATAGTCAAAACCTTCTTCGAGTTTGCTTTTGGCGAATTCTCTCATTCCGTCTTTTTCATTGCCGTAATCTTTTTTATCGGTGAAGCCACGGCTTTGCTTGGAGCTATTCGAAGCAAGCCAAATGCCTAAGTCTGGGTGTAGCCAGCCAAATAATTTCAATGAGATTGGATTGCGAAGAATTGCTCTCAAAATCAGATAGCCAGTGTCGTTGAATGCTTTGCCATCGCCATGAGCCAAATAGAATTTTTTGCCGTGGTAAGTTCTTTCAGTGTCTTCTTTAACTATGGAAATTCCAAGCTCTTCTTCAAAAAATGTTTTATGCCCGAAATCGTGGTTTCCCATTAAGTATTCTATCTTTATCCCACTTTTAGCAAGTTCATCTAATTTGGCAAGTGTGCGATAGAAATAAGCAGGAACTACTGTTTTATATTCGAACCAAAAGTCGAATAAATCGCCCAATATGACTATGCCTTCTGTCTCTGGACTTAGGTTTGAAAGCAATTGAAGCAACTTGTCTTCTCGCTTTCTATCTATTTTTCTTTCGTGGAATCCTAAGTGGACATCAGAAATAAAGTAAAACATTCTTTTTTTTTGAAATTAAATATTTGCTAAATTAAACTTTTTAAAACTGAATTTACAATTATTTTACTTTTGTTACTTTAAATTAAAATGAAACAATATCATTTTCCACAAATAGAATCCACAAACGATTTTGCCAAAGAGCTTCTTAAAAGTGAACAAGAAGTAGTAGTAACAGCAGATTTCCAAACCAAAGGACGTGGCAGAAGCCAAAGAAATTGGGAAGGGGACTATGGAGCAAACATATACTTTTCTTACGGACTGTGCCATACAGAAGAAAAACCTGCTAAAAGCTATCTACATTATCAAATTTCTGGGTGTTTGGCTACTTTGGAGTTGCTCAAGACAGTTACTAAAAAAAACATGTTTATATTGAAATATCCGAATGATATTTATGCTAAAGTGCAAGAAAGAGTAAATCGCAAAATTTCTGGGATATTAATCGAACACACTTTCCTTGGCGATAAATGCACTAACACTGTAATTGGTATTGGAATCAATGTAAATCAAACTATATTTACAAATCAAATTGTGGAAATTGCAACTTCATTGAAGATATTAGGTTTTGACTTCGAAATTCAATACTTAATAGACCAACTAGAAATAATTATAAAAAAATATATTAGTATGGGTGACGATACTTTATTTGAACTTTGGAGAAATGAGCTGAATATAGAAGGTAAGGATATAATTATTCTTAGCGAAGCCAATAAATGGAAAGTACAATCACTTCAAAGAGATGGCAGATTGCTGATTCAAAATTTAGAATCCGATATTACTCGTAAAATAGACGATGGACAATCTATTAGGTATAACTTAGATTGATAAACTCAATGCATAGGAACAAGGAACAGCAAATTTTAGCAATTGATATTGGTAATAGTCAGGTTAAAATTGGATATAATGGGAGTTACTGGGCAACTACCCCAGATAATTTCGCCAATAGTTTGATTAAGTTGAATTTGGAAGTTAATTATGTTTTAGCACTTATTTCTTCAGTAAATTCGTCCAATTACACCTTAGTTGAAACTGCTTTAATTCTACAAAAAATCAAATTTAAATTAGTTGATGACTTACTCTCAAAGCAAATATTAATTAATCTCTCACGAATTAGCAATTCAGGTCAGGATAGAATTCTTGGCATATTTGGAGCTTTAACTAAAGCGAAACAGCCACTTTTAGTAGTGGATTGTGGTACTGCAATGACCTTGAATTATTTAGATTCTGATTTGACTTTCCTTGGTGGAGCGATATTGCCTGGCTTATATACTCAGTTTGATTCGTTAAATTCAAAGACCGATAAAATTAAAGTTGCAACTATAAATAACCAAGCAAAATTTCCTGCTTCTAATACTATTGATGCGGTTTCTAGTGGTATATTGTTGAATCTGATAGGTGCAATTGAATCTGCAATTAAGCTAATAGATGAAGAAAATTTGACAGTTGTGATTACTGGTGGATATTCGGAAATTATCTACGATTTAATAAATAAAGAGAAAAAATTTGTAATTTTGGAAAATTACTTGGTTTGCAAAGGCATTTTTTACTTAGAAGAGAAACAAAGAAATTAAACGCAATGATAAATAACAAGAAAGTAGTAATAGTACTTCCAGCATATAACGCTGAGAAGACATTGGAAAAAACTTATAAAGAGATACCTAAGGATATAGTCGATGATGTAATCTTGGTAGATGATTATTCTACCGATAAGACTTCCGAGCTTGGAAAACAGCTTGGCATTAACCATATCATACGCCACGAAAAAAACAAGGGTTATGGCGGGAACCAAAAAACTTGCTACAATAAAGCCCTTGAAATTGGAGCTGACATAGTAATTATGGTGCATCCAGATTATCAATATACTCCTCTATTGATTCCTTCTATCGCTTATTTAATTGCGAACGAAGTTTACCCAGTCGTTTTGGGTTCGAGAATACTTGGAAAGGGTGCTTTAAAAGGTGGTATGCCTATGTATAAGTATATAGCTAATAGATTCCTGACATTAGCACAAAATATGCTTATTGGGCAAAAGCTTTCAGAATACCACACTGGCTATAGAGCATTTTCAAGAGAAGTGCTTGAGACGATTGCTTTCGATAAGAATTCCGATGATTTCGTTTTCGATAATCAAATGCTTTCGCAAATATTTATGGCTGGATTCGATATTGCCGAAATCACCTGCCCTACTAAATACTTCGAAGAAGCTTCTTCAATCAACTTCAGCCGAAGTGTGAAGTATGGAATAGGAGTTCTTGGCACTTCGTTTGTGCATTTTTTCAATAGAATTGGAATAGTAAAAAGCGATATTTACTTTAAATAAGAATTAATTAAGAATAAGATTTAGTAAATAGGGAGAATGTAAGTTTTCCCTTTTTTTGTTTTTGAGGTATTTTGATTGTAAATAAAAAATGCCTTGCTAACGGGGGGAAATGTCGGCAAGGCATGCAGCATAAAAGAGGAAGAACGAATATTATTCGTCGAGCAGAAAACGAGACTCGAACTCGCGACCCCAACCTTGGCAAGGTTGTGCTCTACCAACTG
>CAZYXG010000052.1:0-14760 GCA_964650885.1 uncultured Hyphomicrobiales bacterium
ACTTAGTCAAATGGCGAGACTCTGGCGGTATTTATCATTTCGAGAAGATGAAATAGTGGGTCTCCATTCCAAATCCTATTCTATTTATGAATTTGTAACTATGAAGAAGTTTTATAAAAATATTAGCTCTGCTATCGAAAGATAATAGAGCTTTATTTTGTTAAATTATTCAAAACAATATAGATGTGCAGAATGAGTCTCTAATAAGTAGGTGCTGTATGCTTTAATTACAGTCTAATTCAATTTGGAGAAAAAATGAATATCAAAGATTTACACGAAAACTTAAATGGTGTTTCAGCTATTGAAGTTAATGCCAATCAGCAAAACAGTATTAAAGCTATTAGAATCTTGGCAAATGAAAAATTACTAGAGCATATCAGTAAAGTCCCAGCACTGTTAGTTTGTGTAATAGGGGAAGCAAAATATGAAGATGAAAGTGGAGCAGCGGTAGAGCTGAAAAGTGGAGACTATGTGCAAATCCTTCCAATGCTAAAGCATTGGGTAAGTGCTACTTTAGAAAGTCATTTTTTGCTCATAAAATAATTTACTTTTATCTATCTCTCTAAAGATAAAAAAAAGCTCGATTCATTTGAATCGAGCTTCACTTATGTTTTAATCTTTAAATCTAAATTTAAGCCATTGCTTGCTTAACTATAGAAACGAATATTTCTGGCTTATTCATAGCAAAGTCAGCAAGGACTTTTCTATTGATGATTATACCTTTGGTATCCAATGCGTGGATTAAACGAGAGTAAGTGGTGCCATTAATTCTTGCAGCTGCATTAATTCTGACAATCCACAAACTACGATAAACACGTTTTTTTAATTTTCTTCCCACATAAGCGTGCTGCAAGCCTTTCTCAATGTGGTTCTTCGCAATTGTCCAGACGTTCTTTCTTTTTCCCCAATAGCCTTTAGCTAATTTTAAGAAACGTTTTCTCCTGGCACGCGAAGCTACTTTATTTACACTTCTCATTTTACTGAAATCCTGTAATATTGTTTAAAATAAGTGGCTTAGGAGAGCTTCTTCCCAATCACCACAACAAATAATTAATAACCTGGCAAAAGGTGTTTCACTTTTGGCAAGTCAACATCAGAAACCATAGTAGATTGACGCAAGTTGCGTTTAGTCTTTCTAGATTTCTTAGTCAAGATATGAGCTTTAAAAGCTTTCTCTCTTTTGAAACCGCCACTGCCTGTTTTCTTGAAACGTTTTTTAGCAGCTGAGTTTGACTTCATTTTTGGCATTATATTCCCTTTTTTATGAATTCAAGGACTACAAAAATACGAATTTTCCACAAAACAAAAAAAGTTTATTTGTGTTTGATTCAATTTTTATTTTCGTTAGCTTAAAATTTGATAGATTTAATCTCTTATCAATGCAAATTTTGTGATTGCAGATTGACCATTTGTTTTCGATGTAGCTATTACCAAATATACACCAGTTGGTACAATAGTTCCAGATTCATTTCTGCCATCCCAAGTGATTGTGCGACCTATTGTTTGGAATGAGCGAACGTATTGCCCACCCTCGGTAATCACTTTAACATCGCTATTTTCTGTCAGCCCGTCTATCACAAAAAGCCCATCTTTGCTAGGTTTGTATGGCTGCGGATAGCATATTAAACTAAAATCATCTTTCGGCTCAATAGATAAACTTGAAGCCGAAAATAGACCACGAGTAGTACCAATATAGATTTCACCAGTGTTCACATTTGTCGCAAGCGAATAGACATCATTTGTAGCCAAAGGCGAATTGCTTGTATTATACGTAGCAAGCACTTCGGATCCATCGGCGTTCAAAACATAAACTCCTTTTGGTGTTGCTAGCCACTTGTTGTCGAGTGCGTCCACCATAATTTGTCTTACCAATGTTTCGTTTAATGCTCTAATTTCTCTAAAAATAAATTTTGGACTTTTGCTTAAAGCAGCGCTTGGGTTTACAAGAACAGACAAACCATTTGCACTTGCAATCCAAAGATAGCCAGACTTATCTACTTTCAAATCCAAATTAGTATTATTTTTCAGCAATGGATAGTTTCCAGTGGTGATTGTGCCGCAAAAATCATCATTCTCGTTGTCGAAAGTACCTCTTTCATTGAAATAGTGCAATCCCCAAGAGCCAAGATCGCTAGAAGCAAATACGTCGGGGTTGCTTGTGGCAAGCCATTTTGTATTGTTGCCGTCAATTTCCAATGTGAAATAGGAATTTTTGTTGCTACCGTCGCAATTTATATGTGGGTAATAGCCAGTTTTGGTTTTTGCAAACATCATTGGAGAGCCGTCTAAAGCTCTTGCATTAATAGTCCACACATTGCCATAAGTATCTTCTTTGCTATTTCCCATCAAAACATATCTTGCTGCATCGTTGTAGCCAACATACGGAGAATTAAGGCTTGTAAGAGTATCAAAATCTAGTTTGTTGCCAGTTTTTCTAATATTCAAAAGACCAGACCCATAGCCAGCAAAATTAACCGAACCATCGCTTAATGATGAGACTTTAGTGAACACTTCATCTCTAATCATTGGGTATTGAGAAGGAGTAATGTTAGTCCAAACTCCATTATCCAAAAACATAACTCCTCTTCCATAAGTTCTGCCGCCAACTGCCCAAAGCAAACCTTGTTTGTCCACATCCATTGCAATGAAACCATTAGATATTGGAGTTGGAGGAGAATAATAATTTATGGAAGAGCTATTGACTACACAAATTGAATTTAATGTATAGGCCAATACTATGGAAGAATTCAAATTATCATAGATTTTATTAAATCTAGATTTGTAAGGCAAACTATAATCTGGTTCGCCTTTCATATTGAAAATTGTAAATGCTGTATGAACGAAGAGCTGATTGTTATGGCTAAAAATACCAATTAAGTTATCAGCTTTATCGAATTGAAATATTTTATTTAAAGTATTATTTTTCAATGAATAAGCAAAGCCATCTGATGAAACTAATAGCAATGAATCACCAGATTGTTTAATGTCAACTAAGTTATTTAAAGCAATTGAATTAAGTCTGGTAATATTTCGCCAAATAGATCTATCCACTATTGATTCCATAATTGGAGCAATAGCCAAACCTTGATTAGTTGTAAGCCAAATAGAATCATTGAGGATTAATATTTTTGTTACTTCTGTTTGGGAGTTGAAATTGCCGAGTCTTTTCACATCTTCTAAAAATATATTCTGTTTTGGGTCGAAAATAGCTAAACCAAACCCACCCCCAATATATATTTTGTTGTTGTAAGAAGTGATTGAATTTATTTGTGAGTTGGAAAAACCAACATTTTTAATATCTAAAAAATTTGTCCATTGGAAATCTTCAGTGCAAATATCTATATTGCCAGAGCTTGAGCCAAAGTAAATTTTCTTATTCAAGGTGTCGGCATATACTTCTGTCAAATCAATAGACAAAAGCCCGTTGTCGTTTCTAAATTCAATATAACTACTATCGGCAGGATTGAAACAATAAGCTCCACCATTGCAAGCCACCCAATATCTACCTTTGGAATCAGTTGCTACAGCTCTAGCATTGCTCATTGCTGTGTAACTTTTCCAATTGTTTAATCTAATTCCTTCCGCAAAAACTGGTGCAATAATTACACAGAATAGAGCTAAGAATTTTACATATCTCATAAATTTATTTTTTAAAGATTGATAGTTTCTTTTAGAATATAAACACAAAAAAATGAAATAAGTTACAAAGTTATTTCATTATTTGATAAGCGGCATTAAATTAGCCATTTCCACAGCCACCATGGCAGCTTCAAATCCTTTGTTTCCCATTTTTGTTCCTGCTCTTTCAATCGCTTGCTCTATTGAATCAGTAGTCAAAATACCATTCACACAAGGAATACCAGTTGCCAAAGCAACATTGGACAAACCTTTAATAGCTTCGCCAGCCACGAAATCAAAATGCGGAGTATTTCCTCTGATTACAGTACCCAATGCAATAATTGCATCATATTTTTTAGTTTGAGCAATTCTCTGAGCTACAATTGGAATTTCAAATGCTCCTGGACAATATGCAATGCACACATTTTTTTGGTCTCCACCATTTCTAATAATTGCGTCTTGAGCACCTTCCAAAAGCTTTGTAGTTATGAAATCGTTCCATCTGGCAACGACAATTGCGAAATTCTTGCCCTTAGCATCGAATTTACCTTCAACAATTTTGTACATATTTTTTAAATAGTTTATGAAAAATGAAGAAATTATGATAGCAAAGTAGAAAAAAATGCTTAATTTTAAAACTTGTTTATTCAAATTTTTAAAAATTCTAGGATTTTATTATGAAATTACGTGTTACGATAGCAAGTATTGCAATATTAACTTTTGCTTTTGTAAGCACAAGTTCTGCAAAACAAACTGTTAAATTCACAAACCAAGTTGACTCTCTTTCTTATGCAATTGGCGTACAAGTGGGCAATGGCTTGAAAAGAGACAATATCAAAGTAAATGCTGACTTAGTTAAATCAGCTATTCTTGATTTCTTAGCAGACGAAAACAACCTTGCTTTGAAAAAAGAAGATATGGATAATTTATTTCAAAATTTGAATAAAGAAATCCAAGAGAAAAAAGCAGTAGAAGCTCAAACTGCGGGTGCTGAAAACGAAAACATTGGAAAAGCTTTCTTAGAAAAAAACAAATCACTACCTGGTGTGAGAGTTACTCCAAGTGGTTTGCAGTATAAAGTTACTCTTGAAGGCAAAGGAGCATCTCCAAAAGCAGAAAACACTGTGAAAGTGCACTATAAAGGTATGCTTATCAATGGCAAAACTTTCGATTCTTCTATTGATAGAGGCGAACCAGCTGAATTCCCATTGAACGGAGTAATCAAGGGTTGGACAGAAGGCTTGCAATTAATAAAAGTTGGTGGTAAAGCTACTCTTTATATACCTAGCGATTTAGCTTATGGCGATAAAGGTGCTGGTGGACTTATCGGACCAAAAGAAACTTTAATCTTTGAAGTTGAATTAATTGAAATTGTTAAATAATTAACCTAAACAAACACATGAAAATCAAAATATTTATTGCGGCATTATGCTCATTAGTTGTTATTTCTTGCAATAAAGAAGTAAGCAAAAGCCACATTAAAACAACAAATGACTCTCTTTCTTATGCAATTGGCGTACAAGTGGGCAATGGCTTGAAAAGAGACAATATCAAAGTAAATGCTGACTTAGTTAAATCAGCTATTCTTGATTTCTTAGCAGACGAAAACAACCTTGCTTTGAAAAAAGAAGATATGGATAATTTATTTCAAAATTTGAATAAAGAAATCCAAGAGAAAAAAGCAGTAGAAGCTCAAACTGCGGGTGCTGAAAACGAAAACATTGGAAAAGCTTTCTTAGAAAAAAACAAATCACTACCTGGTGTGAGAGTTACTCCAAGTGGTTTGCAGTATAAAGTTACTCTTGAAGGCAAAGGAGCATCTCCAAAAGCAGAAAACACTGTGAAAGTGCACTATAAAGGTATGCTTATCAATGGCAAAACTTTCGATTCTTCTATTGATAGAGGCGAACCAGCTGAATTCCCATTGAACGGAGTAATCAAGGGTTGGACAGAAGGCTTGCAATTAATAAAAGTTGGTGGTAAAGCTACTCTTTATATACCTAGCGATTTAGCTTATGGCGATAAAGGTGCTGGTGGACTTATCGGACCAAAAGAAACTTTAATCTTTGAAGTTGAATTAATTGAAATTGTTAAATAATTAACCTAAACAAACACATGAAAATCAAAATATTTATTGCGGCATTATGCTCATTAGTTGTTATTTCTTGCAATAAAGAAGTAAGCAAAAGCGACATTAAAACAACAAATGACTCAATTTCTTATGCTATCGGTGTTCAAGTGGGTACTGGTTTGCAACGTGATTCATTGAAAATGAATGCAGACTTAATCAAACTTGCTATTAATGATGTGCTTTCTGGAGATACAAACAAAATCGCTTTGAAAAAAGCAGATATGGACAGAGTATTTCAAGAATTGAATAAACAAATGCAAGACAAAAAAATGAAAGAAGTACAATCAAAAGGTGCTGAAAATAAATCTCTTGGCGATAAATTCTTAGAAAACAATAAGAATCAAGCTGGTGTAAAAGTTACAGCGACTGGTCTTCAATATAAAATCACTCAAGAAGGTAAAGGACCTGCTCCAACTTTGGAAAGTACAGTTAAGGTTCATTACAAAGGTATGCTTTTGAATGGTAAAGTATTCGATTCTTCATTGGATCGTGGTCAACCAGTTGAATTCCCTTTAAATGGAGTTATCAAAGGTTGGGGTGAAGGCTTACAATTGATGAAAGTTGGTGGCAAAGCTACTCTTTATATACCTGGCAACTTAGCTTATGGCGAACAAGGTGCTGGCGGTTTAATTGGTGCTAATGAAACTTTAATTTTCGAAGTTGAGCTATTAGAGATTGTTAAAAAATAATCTAAATCTCAATTTAATGAAATTCAAATCCTCTAAGTCAGAAATGTATTAGAGGATTTTTTTTGTGATAGGTAGAGCAAACTCATTGGAATCGCAAATGGATAAACATACCATACAAATCTGCCATCTGCAAATGCTGAAAAGTATGCAAAAGCATATAATCCCAAAGCTGACATAAAACCGAAAGCCCAAGGGATAATAGATTTGAAGTTGCTTGCTTTATTCCTGATGCTCTTGCCAATGAAGATTAATGACAAGATTCCTGGCAGCCCAAAAGTCAATAGAGAGCCAATATTAGTTCCTCTGCGGAATAAGTTAGCCCAAAATGCATCAATCTCTATATACCAATAGAAACTATCATTGAAAGCAAAATAATTGCGAATGATATAGAAATTAACTAAATATAAAAGCAAAGATGTAATCGAATATAGATAGAACTTTTTCTGCCAACCATATTTTTGAAAGTAATAGATTACAGCAAATGGAATTAATATCAAAATTGATTCTTTGGAATAAATTCCAAGTACTAAGGATATGCTAAAAAGCCAAAACTTTTCACTCAATACCGAATAAATTCCTAAACAAATAAAGAACAAACAGACTACATCCACCAAGCCAAGTGGTGAAAAATAGAACACTGGAAACGAAAATGAATATAGTAATGCGGCAAATACACTGAAACTAAAATCTAATTGCAATACTTTTGCAATGCTATAAAGTACATACATTGTGAGGTAAATGAATAGCAAATTCAATACAATAAGCGAATATATTGGGCTATCTATTGGCAAAAAACTTGCTAGAATTGGAGTTAGTGGGCGATATGTGTATGGAACTGATATTCCCTCTCCCTTATGCTTTAAGCCACGAAAATACTGAACATAATTAGCGTACATCTCTGTATCAATGGGATAAACAGATGCTTCATTGCCAGGACGTTTTACTGTCTTTAAAAAAGTTTGTGGTGAAAGAATCATTGGCAATTCTATTGCAATTGGCAATAAAACTAACATTAATATAGCAATTTGCTTATTTCTGCCAAGCAGTGAAATTAATTTTAAAAGAAAATTTATCACAATCTGTATTTAAAATTTTAAAAATATGTAATTCAATTATTTTTAGCATAATAATTGCTAATATATGAAAAAATAGGTGAATTATGATGAATATTAAACAAATATTTCTACTTCTTTCAGTTTTATTCTCGTTTGGTAGCACAATTGCACAAGAAAACGAAGAAGAAATATTAGATACTACAAGCAATACAATCTATGTCGGTCCATTTGTTTCAATGGCTATAGGCTCCAATATAGTAGTTCCGGTAGATGGCAGACAAAATGGAATGGCTTTTACTTCTGTACCATCAATGGGATTTCTGCTGAAAGCTCCGCTAATGAAAACTGTGAATCTGAAAGGAGTAGCTATACTTGGATTTGATAATTATGCTTTTGGAATGAAAAATTTCAATTCTGGAGAAAATTTCATTCATAATTTCTCCTATACTACCCTCACTGCAATGCTTGATTTTGAAGGAATGCTATTTGGTTTGACTTATGGGATACCTGTTTCGGCAAGAAATGGAAACAATATTGACATAAATATCGTTAATAGTTTGGCAGAATTAAAGTTTGGCGGTAACTTTGTATTAATTGAAGATGAAAGCAGCCAATTCAATATGAATTTCACTTTCGGCTATATGCTTAATGATTTATACAACAATTTTCCGCAGAACGATCCGCTAAAAACAAAAATACCTTATGGCGATCCAAGGCAGAAAGTTACCGATGAATTTAATCTTAGAGTAGCAAGTTTCAGAATTAGTTTCAACTATCTTTTTAATGTTGGTAAAATCAATCTATAAATCGGTTCTCTTTCTTTGCTCCTTGCTCATAGGAGTTGCCATTGCTTGGGCTAGCGACGATGTGAACCCAAGAGATTTGAATATACCCACAAAAATTAGATTCATACGTGCCTTTGGCGGAACAGACGAAAAGCTTCCTCCAATTATATTGCTCCAAACGAGTGAAACAAAGAACTACCCAACTCCATTGACTAGCGAATTCGTTTCTATTGAATTTGATGTATCTGCTTCATCTCCTCCACGATTTTATGCTAGGATTGTGCATTGCAATTCCGATTGGACTGAAACAGAAAATGTATTTGTTAATAGCTTTGCAATGAAAACTTCGGATATTGATTGGACAAGCTCATTAATATCTAATGGATTCTTCACTCACAGAGGCAAATTCAAATTGCCAAATGCTCAATTCAAATTCAAATTTTCTGGGAATTATAAAGTTAAAATTATTGACTATAATAACGATTCTACTATAGCTGAAACAAGAATATTTGTAGTGAAGCCAAAAGCACAAGGTATTTTACTAATGAATACCGATTTGTATGAATCGCAATTTAATACATCGAAAACTTCACTATTTCTTCAGGCATCAGTTGCCACAAGAGAAAACCTAATAGAGCCAAATATGGCAACAACAGTATTTTATAAGAATCATAGATGGCTTGAGCCATGGATTTGTTCAAACAATGAAAATTTAAAACGTAATACTGCTTTCCGATATAAAATACATGAATCAGTAAGTGGCTTTGCAAGCTTTGGGAAAAATTTCAGAATAGAAAATTTACCTGCTGAAAATGGCTATAGAATATTAGATTTGACAAACACAACATACTATAGGCAATCGAACGCACTTCAACGCATATTTTTCAGCGAAATACCACGTAATGGAAGCTTTACAATTCAAGACGACGATGGTGCAATGATAAGCGGGAATTTGGGAAATTACTTCGATGATTATGTTTATACAGAATTTATATTAGACCCAATTAACTTAGAGCCAAAGAATGATGTTTTCGTTACTGGTTCGTTCAATAATTGGAAACCAAATAAAGACTGGCAAATGTTTTTCGACAACAACGACAAACTTTACAAACTTCGCCAATGGGTTCGCCGAGGAAGACATAGCTATCTATACACCACTGGCACACTTAATTACGAAACCAATACTGTTACGAATTATTCCAACGATGAATTTGAGGGTAACACTTCCTACACAGGACACACCTATATAGCAATGACCTACTATAAAGAAATAGAAGATGGTGGCTACGAAGCACTAATTTGCATAACTGCATCATCAATATATGGCAGCATAAATACTCAATAACCGAAAGAACTTAATTTGCATTTGGGAGCTAAGTCATTTGGGGATTATTTTGTGTATTAACGACACGGAAATGAATTCCTAGAAATTAGCAAGAATAGAAAACTAGAAATTGAAAACCCAAATGTAGCAATAGCTTATAAAAACAAAATTTCTGGTTTTAGCAATTCAATTAGCTTACCTAGTTATTTACTATCAGAACCCGAAGGTGAATATAGTTATGGAGATGATATTCAATTTTAAATATTCACTGCATTAACTGAAATAGAATTCTAAGCATCTCGTTTTATAAAAGTAATTTTGCGATTCCAGACGAAAGAAAATAAATCTTTCTCAAATTCAAGATGACAGAAAAAAAATATTTTACTGCATTTCACTGCAAAATATATTTCCAGAAAAATGGCGAAGAGTTTAACCTAAGTAAGTTTGTGATTGTGAAGTAAAGCAAAGTTAACTTCTCTTCTTACTTCCAGTATTCTCTATCTAAGCTGCGGTATTGAATTGCTTCGCTTATGTGGGCGACTGTTATATTTGCTGCTCCTTCCATATCGGCTATAGTGCGGGCTACTTTCTTTATTCTATCGTGGGCTCTTGCCGATAAATTCATTCGTTTCATAGCCACTTCAAGCAGTGCTTCGCAAGCACCATCTAGCACGCAGTATTCGGCTATATGTTTAGATTCCATATCCGCATTCTTATGTAATGTAGGTTTTTCGGCAAATCTCTTTATTTGAATTTGTCTGGCTGCTATCACTCGCTGTCTCACATCTATGCTAGGTTCGGCTTTTCGCTTGGAGCTTAGATCTTGGAATTTAACAGCTGGCACTTCTATATGAATATCAATCCTATCGAGTAGCGGACCCGATATTTTGCCAATATATTTCTGAACTTGCTGCGGTGTGCAAGAGCAATCCTTCATTGGATTGCCAAAATTACCACAAGGGCACGGATTCATTGAGCAAACCAGCATAAAATTGGCTGGGTATTCCACAGTAAGTCGAGTTCTGGAAATTACAATTTTCTTTTCTTCAATTGGTTGCCTAAGCACCTCAAGCACGTTTCTAGCAAATTCAGGCAGCTCATCTAAAAATAGCACCCCATGGTGGGCCAAAGAAATCTCACCAGGGCGAATTTTACTCATTCCACCGCCAACAAGTGCAGCATCGGAAATAGTATGGTGTGGCGAACGGAAAGGCCTATTGGTTACCAATGCCTCACCCTTTTCGAGCATACCAGAAACGGAATGAATTTTAGTTGTTTCAAGCGATTCACTCAAACTGAGCGGTGGCAAAATTCCTGGCAATCTTTGAGCAATCATAGTTTTGCCCGAACCTGGTGGCCCAATCATTAGTAAGTTGTGTCCGCCAGCTGCTGCTATTTCAAGTGCCCGTTTCACATTTTCTTGCCCTTTCACATCCGCTAAATCTTTGGAAATATTTGCTAAGTTGTTGTTAAAGATAGAATCCAAATCAATAAATGTAGGTTCTATTTTCAAATCCTTATTTAAGTAATCAACTGCTTGGCGAAGATTCTCAACTGGTATCACATCTAAAGTATTGACTAAAGCGGCTTCTTCGGCATTTGCTTTGGGTAGTATTATTCGTTTATAGCCAAGTTTACTTGCTTCGTAGGATATAGATAAACTTCCGTGTATTTTTCGCAGAGTGCCATCTAAAGCAAGTTCACCAAGTATTATGCAGTCAGCCAAATTATCTTTATCCACCACCCCAGTGGAAGCCAGCAATCCAATTGCTATTGGCAGATCGAATGCACTACCTTCTTTTTTAATGTCGGCTGGAGCTAAATTTACTGTGATTTTCTTATTCGGAAATATATATTGTGAGTTCTTAATAGCAGCGGTTACTCTTTCTCGGCTTTCTTTCACAGCCGAATCGGGCAAGCCAACTATTGTAAAGTTCGGAAGAGCGTTATCCAAGTGGGTTTCAATTTCCACTCGGAAAGCATCTATACCATAAACTGTTGCTGAAAATAATTGTGAATACATACTTATTTTAACTATAAATTCTATAATTAAACAAATTAAGGAAAAGAAATTAGAAAATATAATGTAAAGCTAAATTTATGATTAATATTTGCAATAAGAGTTAAAGTAAATTCAGTATTTTTGTTTTAAAGAATTTAATTATCAAGAAAATAAAAAATGAATATTCTCTTAGTTGCAATTGGAGGAGCTTGTGGCTCTGTGCTTAGGTATTTGGCCAGTCGGTATGCAAATGTAAATTGGATACTGTTCGATTTGCCGATAGGCACAATTTTGGTAAATGTAGTTGGCTGTTTTCTGATTGGCTTTTTGTCGGTATTTCTTGCCACTCCCGAAAAAGATAACTATCGGCTTCTGTTAATTGTGGGATTATTGGGTGGCTTCACCACTTTTTCTGCTTTCGGTATAGAAACATATCAACTTTTGCAAAGTGGCAAATCATTTACAGCATTGCTGAATATTACCATTAGCATAGTGCTTGGTTTGGCAGCTGTAACAATGGGCTATTTGCTTAGCAAACGCATTTTTTGAGATTACCCTTCTAAAGTAGCTTTATTAATTGCTTTTGCTTCATCAGTTGTCTTAGCAATTGACGTAACTGCTTTATCCACAGGACGAAACACAAACAATACAATAACAGTTATGGACGAGAAAAGTCCTAAAGTTGTAGCGGAATTCAGCAAAATACTTTTAAATCGGGCAATGAAAAACTCATAGACCCCAGGATCGCTAAACTCTCTAATATTATTGAAATAAACAACTTGGGCAAGCTGCCAATCGTAATAAATATTTAAGAAACTTATAGGCGAAAACCCAAAGAATAGCACAGCCATCATAAAAAGCCAGCCGTGTTTGCGAAAATTGGTGTACGATGTGAATGAGAATATCAAAAACATTACAAAAGATACTAAATAAGCAATATCTGTATAAGCTGCTGAGATTGTGAATGCATAAACAGATTGTACTCTTTCTTCATTGAGCAAGCCAGGACGCAATGCAAAGTCGGAAGTTGGCATAAACAAATCAAAGGCAACAACTGAGCGAACTAAGCTTCCACCCACCCAAACACACATTCCCAAGAGAAAAAATCCCAGTAGTAACTTTTGGTATGTTTTTAAAATCATAGAAATAAATTTTAATTGAAGAAATCTAATGAAACTAAATTACGTCATTATCAGTTAATTTGCATAAACATTCTTCCACCAATTTGAATTTTATTTAGAAATGTCAGAAATTATGAACCCAACTCAGAACTTTGCAGAGTTTTCTTTTGAAAACATGGTTGCTATTTTTGGAGTGCAATCCTTTGTGAACATTCCTCAAAACTCCAATTATATTGGGGTCAGCACAGACACTCGCTCAATTACTTTGGGCAATATATTCGTTGCACTTATAGGCGAGGTCTTCGATGCACACACCAAGATAGCCGATGCTTTTGAAAATGGAGCAGCTGTTTGCATTGTAGAGAAAAAATGGTTAGAAAGCAATGCAGATTATTTCCCAAATAAAAGTTTTATTGTGGTAGAAAACACTTTGCATAGTTTGGCAGAGATTGCCCATTACCACAGAAAGAGATTTCATTTGCCAATAATAGCTGTAGTTGGCTCCAATGGTAAAACAACTACAAAAGAGATAATTGCTAATGTGCTGGCAAGCAAAGGCAAAATATTGAAAACCTATGGCAATTACAACAACCAAGTTGGTGTTCCGCTAATGCTTTTAATGCTTGACGATTCTTATAAATATGCAGTACTTGAGATAGGAACAAATGAACCTGGCGAAGTGTCATTGCTTTCTAAAGTAGCAAATCCTACACAAGCAATAATCACAAACATTGGCTTAGAGCATTTGGAAAAGCTAATTGATATAGATGGTGTTGAAATGGAAGAAACATCTATTATTGCTCATTTGCTTAGACACCACGGTTTTGCTTATTTGAATTGCGATGACCCAAGACTTGGCAAGTACGCACAATTAATTGAACAAAATATGACTTTCGGAATCGGTTCTGATTTTGCAGTCAATGGCTCTGTGGAATACGATGCTGAGCTGAAACCAATAATAAGTGTGAAAATAGAAGAAACAGAATTTACAGTAACTTCAAACATAATCGGCTATGCTGGAGCTATCAACTCGCTTGGAGCAATAGCCATTGGAATACACAATGAAGTTAGCATAGAAGATATTATTAAAAGTATAAATAGCTTCAAACCGCTTCAAGGTACTGGCTATGCACGTATGGCATTAGAAAAGCTATCTGGATTTACATTGCTAAACGATTGCTACAACGCTAATCCATCATCTATGGAAATGGCTCTGAAAACAATTGGGAATTTGCAAGCAAGTGGAAAGAAAATTGCAGTGCTTGGCGAAATGCGAGAACTTGGCGATGCATCTGCCGAATCGCATTTGGATATTATTACTCTTGCAGAAAATGTTTGCGATATAGTTTATACGTTTGGAAATGATTTCACAGCTGCCGCAAAAGAAATTAAAGGCAAAACTGAGGCTTTCGAGAGCAAAGAAGAACTTATCTTGCACCTGAAAAACAACATTGCAGCCAATGATCTCATATTAGTGAAAGGTTCACGTGGCTGCCGAATGGAAGAAATAGTTCTTGCAATGCGTGCTATTGTCAATTAACAAATGAGTAAATGACACCAATAGGACACACTGCGATTTCATACATTGCAGGAAAAACATTAAATAAACTAAGCATCCCACTTTTAATAATAGGTGGAGTGCTGCCCGATATTGATTTTGTGTTTGTTTTTGCAAGCTATTTCAATCAGATTCATCGGCTTTGGACTCATAATTTACTGTTTGGCTTAGTTGCTTGTCTTATTCTATCACTTTTCAAAATTGAAAATAAATTAAACAAAATACTATCGCTCGGCATAGGAATATTACTACATTTATTAATAGACAGCATATTAGATTCCAACCCTAGCAATGGAATCGGAGTTGCAATTTTCTTTCCATTTTCAAACTATTACTTCTCTCCAATTAATTTATCGCTAATAGAAACAAAAACTACATGGCAAAACCTACCAGCTATGCTATGGCAAACTGCCAAACTATTCTATATAGAAATCCCAGTCTGCATTATAGCCTTAGCGATGTACTTGAAAAAAACTT
>CAZYXG010000053.1:0-14729 GCA_964650885.1 uncultured Hyphomicrobiales bacterium
GTTGAAAAATTAGCACTTCCAGCTCTTAAATTTCCTGTAATGTTTACACCGCCAGTACCTGCTTGAATATTAGTAGTAGCAGTACCAGTAGTAGAACCTAAAGTTACTGTTTTAGAACCAGCACCAGTACCGACATTTACCATATTATCAGTTGCAGATGTAGCAAAATTGATATTACCTGTACCAGTTAGCAAAGTAAAAGGTCCATTATTAGTAGTAATATTAATTCCAGATGTACCATTATTAATATTTAAAGCATTTGTATTATTGCTTGAATTACCAATACTTACTGCACCAGTATTTGTACCAGTTCCAATATTAGTATTTCCAGTGCCAATATTATTAATGTTTACAAGACCTGTCAAAGAAGCACTAGCAGTAGAACTAAAGTTTCCTACAACGTCATTCGTTACATTTAAATTAGTTATACTTGCTGTAGCTGCACTAACATCGTTAGACCAAACAACACCACCAGCACCATTTGATTTCAAATAGAAATTATTTGCGATACCAGTTGAAGTCATACTTGCATTTGATATTTTTCTTTGGAACCAATCAGAACCATTCCAAACAATTACATCGTCAGTAGCTAAGCCATTTGTCAATTTCAATGGATTTGTTGGGTGTCCATTACCTTGCAACATATTACCAGTAATAGTAACTGTAGTCGCAGCCCAAGCCAATGTTGTTCCATTAAAAACTAAAGCATGACCTGTAGTAATTGGAGCAGCTGAATACTCTAGTGCTGCTGTAGCACCATTGTACATCATTACTCTACCGTTATCAATTGTGCCAGATGGCTTAGTAGTAGTAGCAGAACCAGTTGTGTAAGCAGTCAATTCTGGAATACCAACTTTACTTGCATTAATTTGCAAATCTAAGAAAGATGAACTTGCACCAGAAACTGTCAAATCAGAAGTCGTTCCATTATCTTTTACAGATATATTCACATTAGCAGCAGCAGTCAAACGGCCATCATCATCTACTGTATAAGTAGGTACTTGAGTTGCGTTTCCATAAACACCAGCAGTAACGCTAGTAGCCACTAATTCATCAGGGCCAACAGCGTTTGTTCCAACGGCAATAATATCTACTGCACCTGGAGCAAAATCTACAGTTTGAATTGTAAAGTCTTTAATTTTCTGAGAAGTAACCGCACCATCGAAGATACGATCTGTTTTTACAGCACCTGGAGCAATGATTGGATCAGGGAATGAACCAGTCAAATCGCCACCAGCAGCGCCAGAAGGAATTGCAGTAATATTTGGAGCTAATTTATCCATTCCAATAGAACCGTTTGGAATTGCATCCAAAATAGCAGAAGGTTTAATTTTTGGGTTTGGCAAAGTACCAAATAAATCGCCACCCATAATTTTAACTTCATCTTTCAATCCAGCCAAACCTACTACACCATTTTCTACATTGTATGTAGTAAATGAAGCTCTTGCAGAGTCTGACGTAATTGCTCTGAAAGCATAAGGCGATGCAACTAATCGAACTCTACTATAAGGTTGTTGTGTTCCAACTCTTACTTGAATCCAATATTGTTGATTAAAATCTATATCCAATGGACTTACTAAGCCCAAAGTCACAGAAAAATAACCACGATCGACAGGTACAGACTGTTGTTCTGTCCAAAGTGCAATTGTACCACCTGTCGCAGAGTTCCAAATTGTAAATTCCATTGGTTGAGAACCATTGACTGGTTGGTTTGATGCATCAAATAAATTACCTTGGTAATTTAGCAATCTCGGCACCTGTGCTTCTACTTGACTATTAAATGCCAAGCCAATCAGCAAGATGGATAGTAAAAGATAAAATTTCCTCATCGGAAAACTCCTGTTATTAGTTAAAATAAATCTATTATATTTTTTAGTTTCAATTTTCATTTTTATTTCGCCAACACCATAATATTTCTTACAGTATAAGCACCAAATGCATCTGCTCCCACCATTGAATATGGCTCAACTCTTAATTCATATAAGTATGAACCAGAACCTAAAGCCACTCCACTTTCATTAACAGCAGTAAAATCCGCTGTATAACTACCAGTTTGTTGGAATGCATCTACTAGTTTAGTGATTTCATTTCCACTTATGTCATAAACAGCCAAAGTAACTTTAGCGTATCCAGGTACAGAATATTTAATTGTTGTTCTGCTGCTAAAAGGATTTGGTGAATTATTGATTCTCTTGTATTCTGCAATTTCTTCGTCTTCAACGCTATTAACTAAAGAGTCCATAGGCCCCCAGTAACCTTGGTAAAGTCTTGCATCAGTAGGTGATACGTTTTGTAATCTACCTACAGCTAATTGGCTACCAGTTGCTCTCATTGAATAGCCACTAGTGACTATTGATTGAAATCCACTGTTAGACATTATAGATTTTGGCATTGTTATTTGGGCATTCCCAATAGCAAATCCAAAGATTCCGATTAACAGAATAATTGGCATAAATCTTGTTGTTATCATAATTGACCTTAAATATTTTTTAAATTTCATTTTCTAAAGATATTCCAAAATTCTGCCGAATTATGTTCTATATAGCACACTATTTGGCAAAATTACATTTTGTCATTGGCAACTTAACATTTTCATATTTTTTATGCAATGTTTAATTAATTTTTCTCCAAAATTAATTAAAACTTAACTTTCGGTTCATTATAGAGGTAAACAATTGTATTTAAGCAACTTGTTCAATTATTTTCCCCAAAATAACCCTACTCTAAATTAATTTAAATTCATCTTTTGTTAATATTTCTTCAAAGTGTCAAGATTTCCTGACACTTTTTGTATCAACTTTGTTGTTGAATTCCTTAATTTTTTGTGTTGCAAAAGTTTAGTTTATTTATTTATATTGCTGCTTAGAATGCAAAATAATTCTATTTTTCTTATTTTGCAACAATTATTTTCAAATCAATTTCTCAATCAATTGATATTTAACAACTTATTTAATCTCTCAAAATGAACAAACATATCTTCAATAAGTTGAGCAAACTTATACAACTCTCTGAAAACAAACAGCATAGCGATAAATTTGTACAGCAATTTTTCTTTAAAGAAAACAAAAACTTAGGAAGTCACGACAGAAGAACTATAAAACCAATTTATTACAAAATTGTAAAACATTACTTTTTAGTTTCGCATTTGATTAAAAAATGTGTTTTAATCGAAAATCCAACTGCCGAAGACTACATTTATTTTGTAATTCTCAATGAACATAGAATGAATGAATTATTAAAAAGTTACAATATATCATTCGAACCACCAATTTCTATTGATTTCGACCAAACTATTGTGCCTTTAACTGAATTTGCAAATGAATTGAAAGTAGATTTAACGAAGTATCAAAATGAATCTATCTATACTGAATTAGAAAGACTTAATAATAGTGAAAGCCCAGAGGATCTTTCTATACTTTTCTCTATGAATGAATTGTTTGCCACTAAACTTTTGGATATTGTAACTAAATTTAACTACGAAAGAAATAATTTCTTTAGTTCATTCAATAAAGAAGCTGATACTTCAATTAGAATAACTTCTAATGCCAAAATAGAAAATATTTACAAAGAATTGGATGAAGCTGGAATTGAATACAAACAAGGTGAATTCAACAAACAATGTATAAAACTCTCCAATAGAACTAACTTAAATTTACTGGAAATGAGCAAATCTCCCTTGTTTGAGATTCAAGATGAAGGAAGTCAATTAATTTCTTTCTATATGGATCCTATGGAAGGAGATAGAATACTTGATTTTTGTGCTGGTGCTGGCGGTAAAACTCTTCATATCGCCGACATTACAAATGACAGAGCATCTTCAATAGTGGCAACCGATGAGGATCACTCTAGAACAAAAGAGATATTTAAACGCAATTCAAAATTTAGATACCGAACTATTTGGATTGAAAAAATTGGTATTATAGCTGAAAAGTATGGTCGCTTTTTCGATAAAATCTTAGTTGATGCTCCTTGCTCTGGCTCTGGCACTCTTAGACGAGACCCACATTTGAAGTATAAAATCACTCAAAAGGAAGTTACAAAACGAGCTAAAATCCAACTTGACATACTAGACGAAGTGAAAAATTATCTGCTTCGCGATGGAGAAATCACTTATTCCACTTGTTCAGTCTTCACTGAAGAGAATGAAAATGTGATTAATGAATTTTTGAAGGAAAATGACAATTTTGAACTTGTGCCACCAAACAAAGAATTTCTGGACTACTTCAATATACCTGCAAATCAAGTGGGTATTGGCATTAACCTATATCCAATGAATGGAACTGATGGTTTTTTTATGTGCAAATTGCGAAAAATATCAAACTAAAAAACAAGATTATTCAATTTGTTAAGTCTTTTCGATTAAATGAAAGACTTGTTTTCTTAATTTTGTACTATGAGTTTGATAAAAGATATTCCTTTTTTAGTAGTTGATGTAGAGACTAATGGACACGATGCAATTCACAATAGAATCACAGAGTATGCTGTTGTAGTTGTTCAGAATGGGCAAGTCCTATCTGAATATTCATCATTGGTCAATCCGCATCAATTTATTCCACCATTTGTAGCAAATCTCACTGGAATAACTAATGAAATCGCTTACAATTCGCCTGAGGCAAATGATGTATTGAAAAATACATTAGACCTCTATCAAATGGATAAAGCAGTTTTTGCTGCACACAATGTGAAATTTGACTGGGCTTTTGTTTACCACACTCATATTCGCGAGGGCTATACAATGCCAGCGGATATGAATCAACTTTGCACTTTACGATTGGCTCGTAAGTTTTTAATCAAAGATGTGAAAAAAAATGTCGGCTCATTAGCCGATTATTTCGGCATTAAGATGAAGACTCGCCATAGAGCTTTAGATGACGCAAAAGCTACAGCTCAAATTCTAATTAATTTGCTTGATATTGCCGAAAGACGCTATGGTATTGTCGAATTCGATGAGCTTTTCAAATATCAAAATAAACGAGTTCCTGAAAATAAACCAAACAACGTAACATTCGATAGAATAAAAGAAAAACTTAGTCAAGTGCCAGATGCTCCTGGAGTTTACTATTTTCTTAATGGTCGAAAAAATATTATTTATGTTGGTAAAGCCAAATCATTAAAAAAACGTGTTAGTGGCTATTTTACTAATGCTAGTTTGTCTCGCAAACGAACTATGAAAATGCTAACTAAGATTTACGATATTAAATGGAAAGAAACACCATCGGAATTGCAAGCTTTAATGCTTGAATCCAAAGAAATAAAGCTCAATAAGCCAGAATTCAATTTGATGGATAAATTTCCAAGACACTTTGAGTTACTCAAAATTAATTATGAATATGAATTCCCTATCCTAGAAAAAGTATATAATACTAAAGCAGATTTAGCAGAATATTTCGGACCATTCTACGATCAATTGCTTGTGAGCGAAATGGTGAAAATTATAGAACGTGAGTTCAAAATGGTGAAGTGCGAACCTAACTTCAAACCATCGGTGGACAAACGTCCTTGCATATTGCACCAAATGGGCAGATGTGAAGCACCTTGCAATTTGAGCCAGAGTAAAGAACAATATATGCTTGAAGTAGAGAAAGTTAGAAAGTTTTTGAGCGATTATTCAAACGGAATTATTAGCGATTTTGAAACACAAATCAAAGAATACGCAAAAGATTTGAAATTTGAAGAAGCTGGTGAAGCTAAAAAACGTTTGGAAGAGTTAAAACGTGCTTTAATGCGACCAGAGAATGTGGCAGGCTCACTCGATAAAAAAGATTTAATAGTTATTATGCCTAATTCTGGACGTGATAAAACAGTAGATGTGTATTTTATTAAACAGAATTTATTAATTCACCATGAAACTATTGGCAGAAAAGCAAATCTTTCAGAAACATTAGCACTTGTGCAGGATAAGTATTTCCAAACTATTGGCGGTCTGAGAAATTATAACGGCGAAGAGATGGATCAAATTCGCATTATTAATTCTTGGCTTTATCGTAATAGAGATAACGGTGCTTTTATTTATATAGATAAGAAAGAAATTGATTCAATAGAAAAAGAAGTACAGAAAGCAATTAAACATCTCGATTTTGAAACTACTGCCGATTTTGAAGATTATGAAATCCAATAAAATAATATCTTACGGTTTTTTTCTATTAGCTCTATCAGTTGCTATTGGTGCATTTGGAGCTCATAGCTTGAAGCCAATACTTTTGGCAAATAACAGATTAGACACATTCCAAAAAGCAGAATTCTATCAATTTATCTGTTCATTCGCAATAGTCATACTTGGCCTTCTACAAAAGGAATATCCCGAAATTAACTTTAAACTTGATTTCAATTGCATTTTGGCTTCAATTTTGCTTTTTTCAGGGTCACTCTATGCCCTTTGTTTTACAAATGTGGGTTTATTTGGTGCTATCACTCCTATTGGTGGCATTTTGATGATTTTTGCATTTGCGAATATTGGACAGAAGGTGTATAGAAATAGCCATAATTAGGTATTTCTACTAATACAGACGAACAATTCTTAGCCGATAAGAATAATAAAAGATGGAGAGAGGATGAAGAAATTTTTTTTAATTTCTTTTGCAATTTTCTGTGCATTAGCTATACTACCAGCAACTGCACAAAATATCAACCAAGGATTGGTGGCGTGGTATCCCTTTGAATGCACTACTCAAGATACTACTGCAAATTTGAACAACTTACTTCCCAATGGAGCACCTCTATGTGACTCTGGGAAGATTAATTCCGCATACTTACTTGACGGAAAGAAAGATTATTTCACTCCAGTTAAAACAAACACAAATATTTTTACCGATACTGCTGGCTTCACTTGGAGCTTATGGTTTAAGGGAAAAGATATACCCAAAACTTCTACTAATAAACTTAGTCAAACACTAATTTCTGCTATGGATACTGCACTAACCGAAGATTTTATCTTAGGTTTTGGTGATGTGAGCAATGAAGAAAGAAATTTGATTTTCAGAGTTGATGGCAAAGGTGGTATTGCAGGATATATGCAGCCCGTGGCGAAGCATAGACCTGCTGCTGGTTGGATAAATGACGAATGGTATCACGTTTCAGCTGTATGTAACTATACCGCAAAGAAAGTCTATCTCTATTTGAACGGGCAATTAGTTGACTCTGCAACAACTCGTGGCGAAAAGAATTCACGCAATATGAATTTCGCAATTGGTGCGGCTATTCCAGAGAAAATAACAGAAGCTTATTTCAATGGTTGGCTCGATGAAGTAAGAATCTACAACAGACCAATTACTGCTCAAGAAGCTAACTATCTTTACAGACTAAAAGCAAACCAATTAGGTTTCGACAAAAAATCAATTGCCTTTGGAAATATACTTTGTGAAAAATCAAAACAAATGACAATTAATTTATCTAATCTTGGACCTGGTGATTTTGAAATTTCAAATACTAGATTTGCAAATGGGAAATATTTCAAAGCTCTAAATGGTGGTAAGAACCAATTGATAGATGGTCAGGTTTTCCCTCTTAATATTGAATTTACGCCTATTGATTCTATTGTTGCCATTGATACATTAATCATAGAAAATAATTCTAATGTGATCACTACTTATATTTATTTGTCTGGTTTGCGAGATTTTAAAATTATTAAACCTACAACTGTTGATTTTGGAGATGTATATCTTTGCAATGTTAGCAATACTTTTGAAAAAAATATTACGCTCACAAATACTAACTCAAGCGAATCTCTTATAGTTACTCGCTATGAGATTGACAATCCAGATTTAGGATTATCTATGTTTGTTGGTGATAGTTTATTAATCAACACACCAAAAAATATAAAATTATTTATCGCACCAAACGAAGCAAAAGCTATTACTGGAACACTAACAATTTATTTCGATTCGTGCAACACTTCTAAAACTTTCAGCATTACTGCCAATCCACAGTCTGTAATACTTAGCTCAACTAACAGCATTGATTTAGGCAAAGTAAAAATGGGTGAAACAGCGAGCCAAACATTTAATATTACTAATACAGGAACATCGGATTTCAATATTGTTAGTATTACAACATTGTCGAATAATTTCAAGTTAGACTCACAGTTTTCTTTCCCTTTAAAGTCTAAAGACTCTAATAAAGTTGATTTATCATTAATTCCAAAATTCAAAGAGAATTTTGATACATTGGAAATAAATTATAGTAGCCCTTGTGGAATTAGGACAAAATTAATTCCATTATTCGCTTACGGCACTTATGAAGCGGAATTTAATTTAACTACAAAGAATATTTCAAGGAACACTGGCGATACTATCAGCATCCCTATTTACCTACAAAGCAACAATATCAATTCCGTGAAGCTTTCTGAGTTTAGAAATTTCACAATTGACTTATCATTAAATCCTACAATTTTCACTCCTATTAACCCAAGTACTAGTTTCACAAAAGTTGGAGATAGAAATGTATATTCTATGACTTTTAATATTGATTCCGTTAATATTAACGAAACATATTACTCCCCTACTTTCAAAATCAATTTGGGAAATGCAGCAGGAGATACTTTAAAATTGAGTAATTTCAAAAATTTTGATGGCATGGCAAATCCCACAATTTATTCGGAATTATTGACAATAGGTAATATTTGCATGGCGGGTGGTGAGAGATTGATTGAATTGAACGGTAATTTTTATATGAATGAAATATCACCAAACCCATTAAATAATAATTTGAAAGTAGAGTTTGAATTGATAGAAACAGGCCCAACTACATTGAAATTGGTTTCATTAAATAGTGGAAGTGAATTTGAATTACAATCTACTTATATGAAACAAGGTTTCCACTCTACAGCGTTTAATATTAATATGTTTTCAAGTGGCAATTATTTGTTAATTTTGGAAACTCCTAATCAAAGTTTGTTTAAGAAAATTACTATTAACAAATGATAAAATATATATTAGTATTATTGATAGCAATAAGTTCATTGCAACTATTCGCCAGTACTGATACTCTCAGACCTAGCTTTTTGATTGGAGCAAGCTATGGAATTAATTTACATAGTGGACTCTTTCAGTCAGCAGCACCTTGCTGCACACCTAATTTTGACTTTGTATCAGGAAAAGGTTTTAATTTCCAAGTTGGATATATCTATAAAAATTCAAACACTTCCACTTTAGACTTAATTTTGAGTTTACAAAATTATGGTGGGGATTTTAGCAAAAATGAGATACAACCAATAGCTTATAATAATACATCAATTGATGGAACTATTCAGCATAGAATGAAAGCTAATTTACAAGCTTTTACTTTTCAAGCATTATATTCATACAATCTATTTAGCAATGTTTTTGTGAAAATTGGCCCTAGTGCAGGATATTTTTTGACCAAGAATGAAGATTTAATTGAAGAGATAATTTCACCAAGCGACCGTGGCTACTTCAAAGAGAATGGAAAGCGTACCCGAAATGAGCAAACTGGTTTTAATATTAATGGTGCTAGTTTACGAATGGGTTTAGATGTTGGACTTAGCTTTAATTCATTGCCTTTAAACTCTGAAAGGACACTTTTAGCACATCCATTTATAAATTATTCATTTGGTTTAACCTCTACTTCTAGTGAATTCACTTGGCGAATAGCACAATTAGCTTTTGGTTTAAATGTTGCATACTCACCATTTGAACAAAACAAGATAAATAGAGAGATACAGCAAATTGATACGGTTAAAATCAAATCAGATATTATTGAAAAATCAGAATTTATTGCTGGTGTGCAAAGTATAAAAGAAAGAACTTACGAAAGCAAAGATACCACTATTTATGAAAAATTAATAGTCCGTTCAGATACATTGTTTTATCCAAATCCGAACAAAGCAAAACCGAAGCTTGAAGAAAAAGAAAGAGAAGAACTAATTGCAAGTTTGAAAGTGATAGGATATGACGGCGACAAAGAACTTGGCGAAGTCAAAGAAGTAAAACTAAACGTAGAATTATCTCGTGAGATTTACCCTTTATTACCATATATTTTCTTCGATGAAAAGCAATCTCAACTTCCCTCACGCTATGCTCAAATGGGTAATTTGAAAGACTTCAGTCCTATGGATTTAAATCCAAGTCCAACTGTTTATCATAGAAATATTTTAAAAATTTTAGCATCAAGAATGCTTGAAAACCCTGATGCAAAGATTAGTTTGACTGGATATGTTGATCCTACAACAGAATCTGATATGTGTGATTTAGCTTATGAAAGAGCAAGCCAAGTGAAACAGCTATTAGTTGATAGATTTGGAATAGCAGACAATAGAATTTCACTCAATAAAGAAGCTACTTGCTACCCTAAAGATTTAACACGGTCTGCTACTTTGGAAGGATACGAAGAGAATAGAAGAGTTGAAATCGGCACAAATAAACCCGAAGTATTATTTGCTGTTGTAAATGCACGTTATCAAAATCCTACTTTGATTACTCCTACAAAAATTGTTGCTGAACCATTTTCAGTAATTAATAAAATTAAAGGTGATGATGTCAGAATCTTCCCACCAGCAAACTGGAATTTGGAAGTATATCAAGGCAAAACTAATTTCCTTTCACATCAGTCTGCATCGGAAGTTATTGCAATGCCAATTTCCATTACAAAGAACAATGCGAAATTATTAAATAATGTTAGCCCACTAACAATTAACTTCACAGCTTATGATAATAAAGGTCAAGCTAAAGTAGTCAAAAAAGAAATTCGAGTACAAAAAGATACATCTTTAATAGAAATTGAGAGTTTAACTTTAACTGTTTTCCAAGTTTCACAATATACTTTAGATAATAGAATCAAGAAAGAAATTGAAAAATTTATAAGTAAACTCGATGCAAATAGTACCATCTCTATTCGTGGCTATAGCGACAATCTTGGCAATGCTGAAAACAATAAGAGTTTATCGCAAGTGCGAGCAAACGAAGTACGTGATTTCATTAAGCAAACCGCTTCTACTGCAAAAATAATTGAAGTAGTTGGTCTTGGTTCAGATAAGTTTGCTCCAGGCGTTACATCGTACGCTAGCCCAGAAGAACGCTTTATATCTCGTACAGTTGAAATAAAAATTAAAAAAACATTGGAAAAGTAAATAGGTTTACGATATGAGCCAAGAAGAACAACAACAAGCAACTACCACAATCACTGCACTCGAAAATGGACCTTATATGGTCAATGGCGATTTTGATGTAATTGATAAAGATTTCAATACAGTCCCTACACGAAAGAACGTTTATCTTTGCCGATGCGGTGGATCCAGCAAAAAACCAATTTGCGATAGCTCACATTTGAAAAATGGCTTTAAAGATTAAAAAAAGCCACCTCATTTAAATTGAGGTGGCTTTCAGTAAATTCATTCTAACCAAAATAATTGGCAGAATTATAAATTAAGTACCAGAGTTGTAGCTATTGATGTAATCAAGTTGCTCTTGAGATAATATATCAATATTCATTCTCATTAGCTCTAATTTAGTTTTCGCTACGAATTCATCTTGATCAAATGGGATATCCATAACTTCTACTGGGAATTTCTCGCCAGCTCTATCTTTTTGAACTAAAGCTAAGTGAGCCAAGAACTGATTAGCGAAACTCATATCCATTACTTCCGATGGGTGACCTTCGGCAGCTGCCAAATTAATCAAGCGACCTTCAGCAAGTAGATATAATTTTCTACCATCTTTCATTGTGTATTCTTCGCAATTCGGACGAATTGTACGTTTCGATACAGCTAATGCGTTTAATTCATCAATGTTGATTTCTGCATCATAGTGTCCAGTGTTGCAAATAATTGCACCATCTCGCATCACTTCAAAGTGTTGTTTGCGGATAATGTCTTTCACACCAGTTGCAGTACAGAAGATATCTCCAACAGCAGCAGCTTTGTCCATAGTCATTACTTCGTAACCTTCCAATACACCTTTCAATGCAGCAGTTGGTTTCACTTCAGTAATGATTACGTTTGAGCCCATACCAGCAGCACGTTTAGCAACACCATTACCGCAATGACCGTGACCTGCGACAACGAAGTTTTTACCAGCTAATAATACAGAAGTTGCTCTGATAATACCATCTAATGTAGATTGACCAGTACCGTAAACATTGTCGAAATCCCATTTAGTTTCTGCATCATTCACAGCGAAAACTGGGTAGTACAATTGTCCATCGGCAAAGCGAGAACGCAAACGGTGAACACCAGTTGTAGTTTCTTCAGTTCCACCAATAACGATAGTTTTTGCGTAATCTTGGTATTTTTCGTGAACAGTGTTGATCAAATCGCAACCGTCATCAAGTGTTAAATGTGGTTGTGGATCAAGAGTACGCTCTATGCACCAATAAAAATCTTCGTGATTGCCATACCAAGCGTACATACCAATACCATCGGCAGCACAAGCAGCAGCCACAGCATCGTTTGTAGAAAGTGGGTTGCAACCAGACCAATAAACTTCGGCTCCAGCAGCTTGAAATACACTAATCAAAACGCCAGTTTCTTTAGTTACGTGCAAGCAACCAGCAATTTTATAACCTTTGAAAGGTTTAGTTTTTGAGTATTCTTCTTTTAATTTCATTAAAACAGGCATACGAGATTCAGCCCATTCGATAAGCATTTTGCCTTCGGCAGCGAGGTTTATATCGCGAACGCAGTAGTTAGCACCTTCGCTAAATGTACCGCTCGCTTTTTTTGCAGGAATGTTCGACATTTTGTCCTTAAAAAGTTTTGTTTAATTAATTTTACTACAGATTACAAAATTACTGATAATTAACGAATAAAGGAAATGCTTTATTGTAGTAAATCTAATTGGCTAAATAAATCTATAATTTTTATGTAGTTTTAATTAACTTGCTTTTTTTAAAGTTAATCTTTTTTGAGTTGTGGAATGAAAATCAAACAAATCTGCTCTTTACTTATCCTGCTTTCTGTATTAATGGTGAGCGATATTTATAGCTGTACTAATTTTATCGTTACCAAAAAAGCATCTGCCAGCGGTGCAAATATTATTACCTACGCAGCCGATGCTGGGGGCTTTATGGAGCCATTAAATTTCAAGCCTGCTATGGATTACAAATCTGGCACTATGCTCGACATATACGATTGGGACACGGGCAAATATCTTGGCAAAATCAAACAAGCAGTCCACACCTATAAAGTGATTGGCAATATGAACGAACACCAAGTTTCAATAGGCGAAACTACATTTGGAGGTTTGGATACATTGCGAGATACTACTGGCATATTGGATTATGGTAGTTTAATTTATATCACTTTGCAGCGCGCCAAAACAGCTCGTGAAGCCATCCGTATAATAGAAGAACTAACATCAGAATATGGCTATTATTCAAGTGGCGAATCTTTCTCCATTGGCGATAAAGATGAAGTTTGGATTATGGATTTGATTTCTAAAGGGAAATGGAAAAAAGGCATAATCTATGCTGCTGTGAAAATTCCAGATGGATATATAGCTGCACACGCAAATCAATCGAGAATTAGAAATTTATCGAACGATAAAGATGAATGTCTATTTTCGGCGGATGTTGAGTCATTCGCAAAAGAACATAGTTTTTACAAAGAACATAATGGCAAGTTTAGCTTTGCAGACACTTATAATCCACTCGATGCAGAGTCTGCTTTATTTTGCGAAGGCCGTGTTTGGCGATATTTCACATTGGCAGCCCCAAATTCAAACTTATCGCCCGATTACTTCCGTGCTGTGAAAGGAGCAGAGCCTTACCCATTATTTATAAAGCCAGAGAAAAAAATTAGCGTAAACGATTTGATGAATTGGATGAGAGATCATTTCGAAGGTACTCCTTTCGATATGACCAAAGGAGCCGCCGCTGGCCCTTACGGATGCCCAGTTCGTTGGAAAGGACTTACTTGGAAATTGGAAGGCGATACTATCAATAAATTTGCATGGGAAAGACCAATTGGCACTCAGCAAACAGCATTTTCATTTATAGCACAAATGAGAGACGATATGCCAAATGAAATTGGTGGTTGCTTTTGGTATGGAGTAGACCATGCGGCAACATCTTGCTATATTCCACTTTATTTGGCTATGAATGAAACTCCAAAAAATTTCGCAAGTGGTACAATTCGTGAATTCGATTGGAATAGCTCTTGGTGGGTATTTAATTTAGTTTCAAATAGAGCTTATGATTTTTATAAAATAATATCGAAAGATATTAATAAAGTGCAATCTTCTTTCGAAGGAAAATTTCTTAGCTATCAGCCCTATTTAGAAAAAACGGCACTTGCTATGTATAAAGAAGATCCGAAAATGGCGACTATGTTTTTATCTGATTATTCTATTTCGCAATCGGAATCTGTCCACGAGCGATGGAAAGAACTTTGGAAATATATTACTACTCGCTATAACGATGGCTATGTAAACGATGTGAATATCAACAATGGCAGAAGCCCTAAAGGAATTGGCTATGACAATAACTTCTTAAAGCAAGTAATAGAAGATAAACCTGGCTATTACAATGTGAAATGGAAAATTGTACAAGAAAGACCTTGATTTGTTTTTAAGTTAAATATTTAGCCATATTTCACTTTTTTGTTGAATGGAACGCAAAGAGAAATAATGATAAATATTTTTATATAATTAACAAAAAGGTATTATAATTAGAAATTACTATTTCAAAATCAAAGTACTTTTCTAATTTTAAATGGAAGTTTTATTTCTTTCGCACAAAGCCAACCTGGCGAATCTCTCTCTATTAAATAATTGTTCTAT
>CAZYXG010000054.1:0-13922 GCA_964650885.1 uncultured Hyphomicrobiales bacterium
TTTTAAAACTTTATCTCTTCAACCTGGATTATTTCTTTAGTCGTGTTGTCTATTATCAATGCTATTGCTCTTAGGTATTTTGTGTTCCACTTGGGATTTATTGCTAAAGATAACGATTTACTTAGAGTTGACTTTTTAGGTAATGATCCAGTCATAAATGTTTCGCCAAAAGCACCATTGAAACTTGCTCTTAAAACGGAGTTATGATAATAGTTATAATTATCAGTTGGATTCAAACGTGCATCTTTTTGCCATGTTTGAAGAGAGTCTTCAGTTAGATAAACTGCTAAACTGTGGTCGAAAATGCCAGCTATTGAAACTGTGGAGCTTACGTTGACGTTTAATGAATTTCCGCTAATAGACGCATCCATACTTAGTTTAACTTTCGTTTCTTGTTTCAAAACAGCTTGAATTTTTGATTCCAAATCTGGTTTAACGTAGTTTAAAAGTTTTGTTCCATCAAACGACTTATAGCTTATTGTAGCAATTGGGTTAGATGAAACTGTGAAATAACTATTTAGAGCATCGCCAACAGGAGTTCTATAATCGGCAGGATGTTTTGAAGTTGGGTTTGCAAAGCCACCTGAATGTATGGAAAGCAATACTACTTTTTCATTTGAAGATTCGTGCAGTTTGTGAGCCAACTCTGCTGCAGGAGGACATTCACCACAGAAATGTCCTGTGAATTCCACAAGTAATACTTTATTAGTATTGGTAGTGTCTTCGGGTTCTTCAATTACTGTTTTTTTAGAATTCAATGGATCCACTTGATCACAAGCAGTAAAAAGTGCAAAAGCAGAAATTATAAATAAAAACAATGTTGATTTCATTTTTGATTATCCAATTATTGAATTAGAAAGTTGAGTTAAGCACTAAATAAAGCCCATTGGAAGCTGGCACTGGTCGGCAAATACCACCAACACATAGCAAACCACCACGCTGGCGACCATAGCTAAATTGCAATCTAGTACCATCAACGAAATAACTCATTGAGTAGTTTAGGTAGTGCAACTGTCTGTCTTCGTATTTATTTCCGTAATTGTATTCGTCCATAATAGAAAAGAACCAATGAGGAGAAACTGTATATTCTACAAATGCCATTGCCCAGTCGCCACTTATGTTATCGGGTTCGGTCAAAGTTAATTGATTGGAAGCCCAAAGTTGCTGTAATTCAAAACGCAAAGCGTCTGTTTTGTTTATTTTGATTAGTCCTTCGTAAATCAATGCAGTTGCGAATATTTTTCCGTACTTCACAGCACCAGAATTTTCGAGAATATCTTTATCATAAACTAAGTTTGCTAGAGTGAAAGTGTTCTTGTATGTTTCCGATAAATTAGTCGAAAATTCAATATTGAAATCTTGAAAATAAGTGCGTTTACCAAATCCAAAAAGTGGAGCATCATAAGCAAACCCATTATCTAACTTAGTTCCAGCAGGCACAGTCCAATGAGTTGTGTCAATAGCATTAACTCTTGAAAAATTAATAGATACATTTGAACCATACTTTCCACCTAGGAAATGCTCTTTAGGAATTTGGAAATTCAAATCGAATTGAGCTCCAACCTCGCCATTAATTTGGCTCGCATAAGGATAGATTGTCATCAATCTATAGCTATGCTGACGAGTGAGAGCGGGAATGTAATTCATATTCAAACGGTTGCCCAGCACATTGCGAGATGAACGGAAGTCCATATTATCTAAGTAATGGAAGTTAGCCGAAAAAGTAAAACCATTTGCTAAGTAAGAACCATTCAAAATTATTCCTTTTCCAGGATTGAAATTGTACTTATTTGTTGCGTTGGGGTCATTATATTTGTAACCAAATTCGCCATCGAGAGTGAAGTCTTCCGAACTGAGTCCAAGTCTCCCTGAATATGCCAAAACGTTTTCGGGTAAGTTATATGTGGATTGTAAATCTTGTTGAAATCTACTAACTACACTTCCACCGAGCATCACATTATAACCTTCTGGCAATAAATTAGGTGCAATTTGGTTAAGGTCGGCTTCTAAATTCCCACCACGTACAATTCCATCGCCTTGAGCCCAAAAGAATCTTTGCTTTCCGAATAAAGCAGTGACTTCCAAACCATTAGTAGGTCGTA
The DNA here is from genome assembly GCA_964650885.1 of uncultured Hyphomicrobiales bacterium. Taxonomy (GTDB): domain Bacteria; phylum Bacteroidota; class Ignavibacteria; order Kapaibacteriales; family UBA2268; genus JAPLFM01. The sequence goes on from CAZYXG010000054.1 coordinate 2,103, forward strand.
CTTTAGCTTTAATTCCATCTAAACTATTATCGAATCCAAGCCCTTTTTCTTCATAAGCTCGCAAAAGCATACCCGAGCCGAAAGATTCGTAAAAATTTCCAGCAGTGAAATCATAGAAATCACCTTTGTAGCTTAAATTTCTATAAGCAATTCCGCTACCTTTAAATTCTGGTGGATAGCCAAGTAAAGGATTTGAATAGTTCTCATAACGAACATGAACATTGAATTTACCTTGTGTGTAAATCAAATTCAAAAAGCCTTGGGCTAAAACTTGCTCAGGCACTTTAGTCGCACCAATTGAAGAATCAACTCTGTAATATTGCATCTCCATTTGAGCATTGCCACTAACGTTTGATGAATTCTGAGCAATGGTGTTTTGTTTGTTCCCAAAAATTAAAAGTACAAAAGCAACAAAAATTGGAATTATAAATGAATTATTGTCCTTTCGCAAATTATTTATCCTCATCTTCTTGTGGTTTGTCGGCATCTACAATTTCTTTCATCAATCGTTTCACTTCCGCTTCCAAATTGTCTGAATTGCCATTAAGTTGTAAATATTTATTGTAATCGTCCAAGGCTTCTTTGTTTCTACCAAAAACTCTGTTTGTAATAGCTCTTCCATAATAAGAAAGTCCATGGTTGGGTTGCAAGTTCAATGCTTTGTTGAAGTCTTGAAGTGCTTGCTCATAGTTTTTTAAAATGTAGTAAGTACAACCCCTAGCATAGTATGCTTCTGGGTAGCCATTAGCTTTTTCCAAAGTGAGAGTGAAGTGCTTAAGAGCATCTCCAAATTTTCCGATTTTTTGAAGGCAAATGCCACGAGCATAAAATGCTTCAAAGTAAGCGTTATCAATTTGCATAGCTTTGCCAAAGTCTGCAAGAGCCATTTCGTAATCACCAAGTAAATATGTAGCCAAACCTCTTCCATAATGTGCAGGAGCATAATTTGGTGCTTTGTCTATAGCTTTTGTGTAGTTTTCTTGAGCCAATCTGTAATCTTTTTCTTTGATCGCATCGAATGCAGTTTGTATGTATCCATCGCCTTGGGCTAATGTTAAGCTAAAACTTAGCAAGAAGCTAGCTATTATTAGAAATAGTGTTTGCTTTTTCATTTTTTAATTACTTCGTTAATTCTAAATAAATATCCACAAATTTACAAAACATTCTGAAATATTGCATAATTGAGTGGAAAAATTCATACAATTTGACAAACATAACAAAGAAAATTATCATTGGGATAAAAAAACTAATTATTTAACGCTATTTTTTTTTAAATTATATTTGATTAGAAGACTTTCTTTAAATAAGGAAAATAATGACTGACTCGATTTCGCTTATTAGGTTTACTTTAATTGCAATTTTGTTTGCCACATTTTTGTCCGAAATAACTGCACAACCTGAATCAGAAAGCGATGAGCCAAAAAGAGAATCCTTAGCTGGAACAAACGCAAAATTCTTAATTCAGTCTATGACTGATGCTACAAGTGAAAAATATTTTGAATATTTGGGAGATAATCTCAACACTGAAGATGGTTTTGTTGCATTGCAAAGAATTTCAGAAAAATTCATCAAGGAAAAAGATTGGGTTGGGGCTATTGGAATTTTCGAGGAATACAAACCAGACTTCTCAAAATTTAAAGACAAGATTGATAAGATTATTGCTATTCTGAAAAAGCCAGGCGATGAATTAATAGAAGTCAACTTAGGCATAAATATCAATTCAAAGGCACAAGAATATTCACCATTGCCTTCTGCCGATAAATCTCGTTTATACTTCACTGGTATAGGCCGTGACTTTATGAATGACACTGAAGATGTTTTTTATTCAGACTTTAAAGACAGTATTTGGCAACCTGCTCGCCGTTTGCCAGCACCAGTGAACACTATCAATCAGGAAGCACCTCAGTCAATTTCTACTGACGGTAACCAATTGATTCTTTTTGGTAACTTCAAAGGTTCTTTGGGGAAAGGCGACTTGTTCTTTGCTGAAAGGATTAAAGATACTGTTAAGCAATGGAGCGATGTTAAGCCATACCCCGAGCCAATCAACTCTATCTTTTTCGATTGCGATGCAAAGCTTTCTGCCGATGGTAGATTCTTGATTTTTGTTTCTGATAGACCTGGTGGAATTGGCGAAACACATCCATATAATATTCCTTTCCACGGTTCATTGCAAGGTAATACTGATATATACATTTCAAAGAAAAATATAGACGGCACTTGGGGCAAACCAATTAATTTAGGTGCTAAAATAAATACACCATTTGCAGAACGCAAGCCATTTCTTCATCCCGATGGTCGCACTCTTTATTTCGCTTCCGATGGTCAAGCAGGAATTGGGAGATTAGATTTATTCAAAGCAAGTAGATTGAACGATGTGGATTGGGACAAATGGAGCGAGCCAATCAATCTTGGTAAAGAGATTAATACTACATCGGACGATAGAGGTGCTATTGTTTCTACCGAAGGTGATTTAGCTTATTTTGCCGCTTCCGGCAGAACAACTTCAATTGAGGGTTCTTCGGATTTATTCACAATGAAACTACCTGAATTTGCAAGACCAAACAAAGTTGCTATGATTTCAGGGGTGGTGTCAGATAATAAAGCTAAGAGCTTGGTAACAGATATTGTTTGGGAAGATTTGGAAAGCGGAGTACAATTAGGTGAATTAAAGTCCAGTCCAATTGATGGTAAATATTTCTTCGTTTTGCCTTTGGGACGAAACTATGGTTTTTATGCTAAAAGAAAAGGTTACTTCCCAATTTCCAAAAATATAGATTTAAGAAAAGAAAAGAACACATTGAAATTGGAAGAACAAAATATTGTTATGGTTTCAATTGCAGATTTGATTGGTGATGATTTGGAGATGACTGGAAACTCCGACATGATGTATGACCAATTTAGTATGAGTGGCAACAAGAAAATTACAATGAATAATCTTTTCTTCGATTACAACAAATCTAATTTGTTAAAAGCAAGTTTTCCTGAATTGGATAGAGTAGCTTGGCTATTGGAAAATTACCCAATTGAATTAGTAGAAATTGGTGGCTTTACGGATAGTGTAGGTAAAGATGAATACAACTTGCAGTTATCTGAAAAACGTGCTAATTCTGTAATGGAATACTTAGTTAAAAAAGGTGTGAAAAAAGAACTGCTCACAGCAAAGGGCTATGGCAAACTATATCCAGTAGCAACAAATGAAACTGAAGATGGCAGACAAAAAAATAGAAGAGTTGAATTGAGAATACTGAAAATCAACAAACTAAAAGCTGAAGAAATGCTGAAAGAACTTAAAAAAGATGATGAATAGAATCGTTTGATTTTTCATATTAAATCAATAATTAATATACTTATTACAAACTATGACAAAATTGAGATTACTAATTTTAGCTTTAACCACTGCTATTGTTTTAAATTCCTGTTTGCCTAAGCCAGGCGATGAATTTGGAGAACTTGCTTTTTCGGCAGATAATCCACCTGTGGAATATAACCCAAGCTTTGTAGTGGATACTGTAAAAATTGACTCAGTAAAGCTTGCTCAAGCCGAAGTGCAAATTGGAAGAATAGACCAATACACTAACGACAAAGTTAAAATGTATGTAAACTTAATCAATGATAAGAGTTTATTGCTCACTGGTGCGGCAGAAAATGAATGGTCTAAAATTTGGTGCGAAGTTATTGACTCTTCCAATGGTGAAGTGAGTAAACCTAAGTTTAAAATCAGAAATAAAAGAGCAGACGAATCGCAACCTTTGGCAATTGCTTTAGTAATGGATCATAGTGGTTCAATGGGAAATGCAAGAGCTTTGGCGGTACAAAATGCTATTGATGAAGTGATTTCGAATAAGAAAGATGAAGATTTAATTTCCTTGATTAAATATGACCACAAAGTGGAAGTAACTCAAATATTGACAAAAGAGAAAGATTCACTTCTTACTTACAATCCTAAAATTGGATTGAAAGAATTTGGTGGAGGTACAGCTATTGCCGATGGAATAGTTGGTGGAATTGAAGAACTTTCTAAAGCTCCCAAAGATTATAGAAAAGTAGTTGTTATTTTTACAGATGGATTTGAAAATTCATCGAAAGTAAAAGATAGTGTAGCAATTTCAAAAGCACTTTCAAGCAATGTGCTGATATGTGCTGTAGATTTCGGAAATAATATTGATGTAAACTATATGAAGCGAATAGCGGATCAATCAATGGGTATGTACAAACATATTTATTTGAGTAATGAGTTCAATCTGCTATTCAAAGATATATACTTGCGTTTGAATAATTTCTATGTGGTAGAATTTGAATCAGAAAACTATGGAGACCACTTTGTAACTATGAAGTTATGTCTGCCAGACACAACAATTACTACAAACGTTGCATTCAACAACGACCCATTGCCAGGCACTTTAAATCTATTGAATGTATATTACGATTTGGGCAAAGCTTCTATTCAAAAAACTTCTGATTTGGCTCTTAATAAGTTATATAAGCTAATGAAGAAGAAATCAAATTTAAGCATAGAATTGCAAGGACATACCGACAGCACTGGCAAAGCAGATGCTAATTTGAAGCTATCGAAAGATAGAGCGGAAAATGTTAGAAAAATATTAATTTCAAAAGGTATTGATGCAAATAGAATTATTTCCAATGGATTTGGAGATACAAAACCTGTGGCAACAAATATTACTGATGAAGGCAGACAAAAAAACAGAAGAACAGAATTTAGAATACTGAATAAATAATGAATAGAAAAAGAAATATCAACAAATATGTGACTGCACCATTAAGTAAATTTTTGGTGTATTTGTTGGCGTTTGCTTTTATTTCAGTTTTATCTTTATCGGCGCAAAATCCCAAAATTAGCAGTTTGGAAAGCAGACTTAAAACTTCAAAAGGAATTGAAAAATTCCAAATTTTAATGAAGCTTAGCCAAGAATATGAAGATACTGCACTTGAGCTAAGCTTAAACTATGCTGAGCAGGCTGTAGATTTGGCAAGTTTTTTAAAAGATGATGCTCTGCATACCGATGCAATTGGCAGAGTGGGACTTGCTTATATGAGCAGTGGATATTATGGCAAATCATTGGAATACTTGCTTAATTATTTGAATAAAGTAGAAAAAGAAGGTGACAAAAGAAAATTAATATTTGCTTATAATAACGTAGGGCTTATCTATAAACTCTGGGGCGATTATAATTCTGCAATTGAGTACAATTTAAAAGCATTGAAATCTGCCGATGAAACTAATGATACTCTTGGCAAAGTTTTGGCTCATAATAATATTGGTATGATTTATACCGAATGGCGAAAGTATGAAAAAGCAAGTGAGAATTTGAATGATGCTTATAACCTATCTATAAAATTAGGCGATAAGCTTGAAATAATTCGTACTCTAATTAATTTAGGCACTTTTTATACTAGAAAGAAATCAGTTTCCACTGCTCAGGCTAAATACTTTGAAGCTATCAGACTTTCTGAAGAACTTGGGAAAAAGCACTTAATATCAAAATGCTATTTTGAATTAGGGAATATTGCTTTAAATAACCCGCAAAAATTTGCAGCCACCAATAAAGAAAAATATAGCAAAGCACTTGATTTTTTCAAGCAAGCTCTTCAGCAAAACATTGATATTTACAACAAATTAGAAATCGGCAAAGCCAATATCAAAATTGGGCAAACATATTTAAAACAAGAAGAGTATCAATTAGCATTAGATAATTTGAACGAAGGTATCACCTTGATACAGGGTCAGAACTATCGAAATGAAATGAAAGATGCTTACCAATGTTTGGCTGAAATCTATTTGCAAAAAAAAGATTACAAGAGTTCTTATGAATACTTAAAGAAATATTCTGACCTAAGAGATACTATTTTCAGCTATGATAATGGCAAAAAAATTACCGAAATGGAAGTCCGAATTGAAACTGAAAAGAAAGAAAAAGATATTCAAATTGAAAAGAAAAAACAAGAAACAGTCCGATTAATCCAGTTCCTACTGATAGCTGTAATCTTAATTGTTGTGTTAATTACCATTGGTATTTATTACAGATTTATTACCACAAATAAACACAATAAAGATTTGCAAACTAATAATGAAAAGCTAGAAGATGCAAATAGAATGCTGAAAGAGAATGAAGAAGCATTGATGACATTGAATGCAAATTTGGCTACAATGAATGAAAAATTGATTGAATCTGAAGAAAGTTTGTCTAAATCAAATGCCACAAAAGATAAGTTCTTCTCTATAATAGCACACGATTTGAAAAATCCTATTCAAGGGATTCTATTAAGTACAGAGTTGCTTCAACAATTTGAACGTATGCGCCCAGAAGTTGTAAAAAAACAAGTTTACGGAGTACACGAAACAACTAAGTACTTATCAAGTTTGCTGAATAACTTACTCAATTGGGCAAGATCGCAAAGCAACAAAGTGGAATATACTCCTATGATTAACAATATTTTTGATATTGTTGAGGATAATATTATGCTACATTTAGCTGCAGCGGAAAAGAAAAGTATTTATCTGCACTCCACTCTGCAAAAGAATACCACAGCTTATTGCGATTTCAATACAGTAAATACAGTAATTCGCAATTTAATTTCAAATGCACTTAAATTCACTCCCGATAATGGCAGCATTACAATTCACTGCGAGAATAGGGATGATGAATTAGTAGTGATTATTGAAGATACTGGGGTTGGTATCCCTGAAGAAAATTTGGAAAAACTTTTCAAAGAAGATGTATTTCTTACCACTAAAGGCACAGCAAAAGAAGCTGGTACTGGCTTAGGGTTAATTCTTTGTAAAGAATTTATTTCATTAAATAAAGGTAGAATTTGGGTGGAAAGCACTGTTGGTGTAGGCACTAAATTTTGCTTCACACTCCCAATTTAATTTTAATCTATGCTAACTTATATCAAAAGAGTTCCGCTTGTTTTCTTATTCACTTTGACATTAGGGTTAATTTTTCGATTAATCACAAATTATTTCTATCCTTATGAATTTGAAACTTATGCTATTGATAGTATCAATTCTTTCGCTTCGCTAATTGGCTTCAATTTTGTAGATTCATACAGTAGTTTTACAATTTTAAAAGTTTTGAATATTTTTGTTTTTGTTGGGCTTTTTGTTTCACTCCAACGCAACATCAATAATTATTTTGATGACGAAGGAATTTCGTCTTTGCTTTCAGTTTCTTTTATTTCCATTTCTCCTTTTTTAGTGTTTTTAAATAGAAATTTAGCAATTGACAACTTATTGCTTTTATTGTTAAGTATTGCTTTTGAGTTTATTTATGCAAATAGCAAATCAATAAATATTGGCAAATTGATTGGAGCAATATTTCTTTTAGTAATTTCAGTTGTAATTAAAATTGAATTGTTCCCGATAGCAATTGCAATGGTAATAATTGCTGCTCTTGGTCGTAAAAATACTTTTCAAATTGCAATTATTGGCTTCTTCCTGATAATAGTTGGCTTGTATTTTTTGAAACTGCTACCTTTTGATGAACTATTTTTTTCATCAATTTATGTCCGACCAATGAGTAAGGTCAAAATAATTGCTGAATATATTTTGCTTCCAATTATCTTCTATTTCCTTACATACCAGTATCGCTTTCAGCTGAGACTGATCAATAAGGAAATGGAATCATTAGCATTGTTAATAATTGCGTCATTCATTCCTGTAATTACAGGCTTTAGCTTTGAAAGACTTTACTTTGCCGCTGCTATTTCTAGCATTTTTATGTTGGCATTTTCTGGTGGATTGCTGAAATACTTCTATTTGCAAAACAAACAGTATGTTGCATCTATTTATGTACTTTTGCTATTTATGTCAGCATTTTCAGTTTATAGATTTGTTATGGTAGAAACAAACTATCCCAAAACAATCGAAATGAGAGATTATCTTAGTAAAAATGTGAAAGCTTTAGATAGATTGCTAACCGACAATCCTAAAATGATAAGAGCATTGCTCAATGAAGCTACTAATAGAAATAGAGTTTATGGACTTAAGGACAATTTGTCAGAGCAATTGGATGGCAAAATTGTAGTAAATTTAGAAAATCAGAAGTATGACTATATTGTGCTAACTAAAAAGTTAAATGAGGAACAATTAAGTAAACTTCAAGATAATTACATTGCAAAGTATTTCAGATTAATGTTTATTCAAAAAGACCAACAAAGAAAAAAAGATGACAGCGACGAAAATGTATATCACATATATCGCAATTCTAATTACTATTAGTTTTTCAAGCAATTTGTTTGCGAAAGAACGGCAAGTTGGTATCAATATTTCAAGTATATCTGGCTCTGGGCTTAGCTACCACACACAAATTAATAAAGATGTGGAAATAAGAGCTACAGGCTTTCTATACTATACAAGCGATGGAGAGAGCAAAGATATTGACAAAGCTTATATCTTTGGCTCTGAACTGCAATATAACCTAAGCGATAATAGAGACAACCGATTATACTTGTTCCTAGGTACTAGCTTTTGGTATCTTGAAAAAGAAATGCCAAGAAGTGTGAAAATCAATGACAAACTAATCAACTACACACTACTTGATATAAACAGGGTTTGGAATTTCGGAACAGGAATTGGCTATGAAATTTCTATACTTGATATTGCAAAGCTCGATTTGGGAATTGGCTTTCAGTATCAAAATTCTGGCATAAGCAAAGTTAGTACCTATATAGATAGAAGCCCAAGTGGAACTAACTTTATTGGAATAGGCGGCTCGCTTGGGCTTAGAATAGTACTTTAATTCTTTTTATTGGCAGTTTCAATAGAATCATTTTTCAATTGATTTTGCAATCCATTCAAAAATTCTTTTGACTTTACTCTATTGCGAAGTGAATCAATTATTTTCACAAATCTTTCATTATCCCTTCTTATAAGCACCATATCATTCATAAAGAGTTTTTTATCGTAGCCAAAGCTAGCAAGCGATTTATCAATAGCTTGTGCTGCCGCTGCACTATCGGGTGTGGTCTCGCGAATAACTAGTATTCGTTCATAAGCTTTTATAAACTTTTCTTCATTGATGTTCGATTTATTGCAAGAACTAACAAGAAGAGTTAGCGTTAAAACTAGATATAAAGTTATTTTCATTTTCGTTTTTTATTAATTTAATTTATCCAAAATTACTAAAATATTATTTAGATTTTGCTTATTGTTCTTAAATTGCGATATGATTTACGTTAAAAATAAATTAAGTTCAATCTTAATCATTGTTGCTCTGCTTTTTCTTTGTTGCAATAGCAATTCATTTGCTCAAAGCAGAATTAGAAACTTACTATTAGAAAGACACGAAGTCTTCGACACACTCGATGGTGATTGGTTCTTTGCTGCTGGTATTGCAAATTTATTGCACACCAACACTAAGGATTACATAATTGAGGATGAGCTTCTGTTTGGGCAAGATGATGAGATAATTGAATACCTGCTTGCTGAAACCGAAAAGAACTTACGAAAACTTGATTTATTCTCAAAAGTTAATATAAAACTAGACTCAATAGGCAATGGGGAGTACGATGTAATTATAATGACAAAGGATAAATGGAGCTTGCAGCCAAGTGCATACTATGCCACAGCTGGAGGAAATGCAAGCTATGGTGCAAAATTTGCCGAAAAAAACTTATTTGGTCATGGTATTATCGTTGGTGGAGAAGCTCAGTATCGCCAAGAAAACGATATTGGTTGGCAGGCTTCTGCCACATTCAATAAGATTAGACCATTCAGGCAAGATTTGAATTTGAACTATGAACTGACTGCACACCAGTTTCGCACTAAGCACATTTTTGATTTGACCAATCCATACCGATCTTTTTATGATGAAACTGCTTATGGAGTGAGTGCTTATTCAGATCAAGGAAATGATTTTCTATACAGTAGTTTTTCTAATTCATTTACCTTTTTACCTACTAACACAAAACAAGCATCTTTATTCTTTTCAAAAGCTTGGATTCGCAAAGATAAAGTATTTATAACTGGTTTACTCGATTATCAAACTGTGGATAGGGGAGATAAAAAGTACAGCAGGGCTTTCGATAACACTGGGAAATTGTTAATGCAATTTTCATCAGTTTCAAAAGAATTTACCAAACTTACTAAGGTAAATAATTACTTAGATGAAGATGTTCCTCTTGGCGGCTATGGCTCTGCAATTTTAGGTAAGCTATTCCCGATAGGCAGCAAAGATGGCGATAATCTCTATTATATAGCTGGCGAAGGGGAAGTGTCTCGGCTGGAAACAGACTACTATCTCTTTGGTCATATAGCTGCGGGAAGTGGTTTCTACCAAAGCGATGCAAGATATACCTATCAGGAATTTAATGGGCTTGCATTTTATAAACCAAGCGAAAATGTATTAATAGCAGGAAGGTTATTCCAACAATCTACTTGGAATTGGGATAAATCCCGACAGTTAATACTAGATGCCGAAACAGGACTTCGTGGTTATAATTTAAATCAGTTTATTGGAGATAATAGAATAATTGCTAATTTAGAATCTCGCTTTTTTACTGATTATCAATTATGGATTTTCAATTTTTCTGGTGTTGCATTTTTCGATATTGGTTCAGTTTGGGATAGAGGAACTGATTTAACTAAATCACGTTTCTATTCTTCAATTGGGCTTGGCTTCCGGTTACATAATAATAAAGCCACTGGCGGAATGAGTACTCTTAGGTTCGACTTTGCATACAATTTGGAGCAAAGAAAAATCGGATTTGTGATAACTACAGACCAAATGTTTAGCGCTTGGGGCAAACATGAATTCAGAAAACCAGCACTGTTAGGCACACAATTTGACACAGAATAAGCAGAATTCACACTACTCTATTGATTATTTTGCTATTTTTGTAAACTTAATTCCGTTTTCCACGTATGATTTATAATGAAATTAATCAAATTCTATTTATTCATTGCATTTTCTATCATTGCTCTTGCAAGCTGTGCTTCGAGTGCTAAACTTGACACTTCAAATTTAGAAGATTTATTCAAAACTGCTAAAGAACGTTTTGAATCGAAAGATTATTTAGAATCTACTAAGTACTTTGAGATAATCAAGTTGCAATTTCCTGCAAGTCAATACTCCGATGATGCTCAATTTTATTTAGCTGAAATTGAATTTGAAAAAGAACGCTATATCTACGCTTCATTTAATTATTCTTTGCTTAGAAAATACTACCCTAATAGCGATTATGCAAAGTTATCGCTATTCAAATCGGCATTGAGCTTATTAAAGCAATCGCCAAAATTTGATAGGGATCAAGAATACACCCGAAAAGCACTTAGTGCTATGATGGAATTTCAATCGGTTTACCCAAAGGATTCGCTTACCCAAGAAGCAAACACCTATATTGGAGAGCTTAGAAACAAACTTGCACAAAGAGAATTTGCCACTGGAGAGCTTTATATAAAAATGGAGCAACCCAAAGCGGCAATGATTTATTTTGAGCAAATTTTAAGCGATTACGAAGATACAAAATACTTCGAGCCAGCATTTTCCATAAAAATTGAACTATTGGTAAGACTTCGCAAATATGAAGAAGCTCTTGGGCTTTGCGATTTATATACCAAAACCTTTCCAAAAGGCGAATACCTGAACGAAGTTGAAAAACTTAAAGTATCAGCTAATGCTTCCGCTTTGAAAGCAAAAAAGTAATTTAGTTATGAGTGATGAGTTGTGAGAAAAATACAACTCAATTTCACTTTTAGCTAAAACTATATTTATAAGCTATTGCAAAACTCAAACTACCGAACCTACTTTTTTTAATCCCAACTAAATCCGCCCAAAATCATTTCTGATTTCTTTTTGG
>CAZYXG010000055.1:0-12203 GCA_964650885.1 uncultured Hyphomicrobiales bacterium
TTTGCTGGTCTTTTGTTAAAGTTTTTTTTTTCATATTGATTTTATTTACATCTCACAACTTAAGTGTGCTCATTCCGCCATCAACAGAAAGAATTTGTCCTGTAATCCAACTTGCTTCTTTAGAAAGTAGAAACTTTGCTAAACCAGCAATTTCTTCAGGTTTGCCTATGTGTTTCATTGGGTTTTTATCGGAGATAAATTTTCGCTTTTCTTCTGTGTTTACAATATTTGCTGCTAATGGAGTTTCAGTAAGGGAAGGAGCGATAGAGTTGACTCGAACCTTAGGCGAAAGTTCGGCAGCCAAAGTGCGAGTAATTCCTTCCACAGCACCTTTTGCCATTGCAATGGAGAGATGAAATGGCATGCCAACTTTGAATGCAACAGTTGAAAATAGTACAATAGAAGATTGCTCACTTGCTTTCAAGCTTGGTAAAACTTGGCGAATAACACGCACAGCACCAAGTGCATTTATATTGAATTCATTTAAAATATCCTCGTCGCTAATTCGAGAGAATGGCTTTAAGTTGATTGTGCCAGGCAAGTACACTAAGCCATCTAGTTTTGTAGGCAAATTAGTCAATTGAAATTCTTTTGTTACATCAATTGTTTGATGGCTAACATATTGCAACCCCTCTAAATTATTAGCAGTACGGCTAGCCAAATAAACATTTGCATTTGATTGATTAAGTTTACGGACAAGCTCAGTACCAATTCCACTTGTGCCGCCAATGATTAAAATGTTCTGATTTTCCAAAGTATTTTTCCAGTTTCATAAAAGATTTTAGGAAGAGACGAAATTATATAATTTTAAGTAGCCATATATTAAAATAATTTTTTATCACCTTTCCCTTTCTTTTAAATCTGAATACATTTTGCCTATTTCTGCCGATAAAAGAATTATCAATGAGGAGTAGTATATCCAAAAAGCTATTGACACTATTATAGCATAAGTGCCGTAGAACTTCCCATAATCTGCAACTGTGCTAATATACCAAGAAAAAATATTTCGTGATATCTCCATCAAAACAACGCAAATCAGAGTGGAACTATATCTTGCTCTTCGTGGAATTATTTTGTTTGGCACATAGCTAAATATAAAGTAATAAAGTACTGTACCTGTCAACATTGAATATAAGCTCAGCATTATTCCCGAAACTAACCATTCAATTCTATTTGGTGAAATTGTTTCTATCAAAGAGTTGCTAATTGAAACTATTGGGAGTGCATAAGAGTATATCAAAATTAGCACTGTGAAGATAATCGTAAGTAGAATATCTTTCAATTTATATATAAGGAAGAATTTCGGTGATTCCAGTTGGAAGATTTTGTTCAATGAGCTTCGAAAAGCACTAATTAAAGTGGAGGAAACCCATAGCGAAAGGACAATCCCAATATAACCAAGATATGAACTCTTATTGAAAATCAAACCAACTTCTGTTGTAATGGTCTGCATCACTTCTTTTGTACTTGCATTTTTAGGCATCATATTTTGTACAAGCTCTTGGATAACATTCATCACATTGTTGTAATCGAAAAAGTTCGTCAATATGAAAAGTAGCACCAAAAACAGAGGTAGAATGTACAATATGATGTTAAAAGAGATACCAGCAGCGAGCAAATAGATGTTATGTCTATCTAGTCGGTCGCCAAATTCTGAGATAATATTCCAAATTTTTTTAATCATAATGCACCAATATATAGAATTATTCCGTAATTCAGTTAAATTGCAAGTCTAAATATGAATAATTTTACTAAAATATTTACTTTCTTGGCTTTAATTGCTTCTTTATCTTTGTTTGATGGCTGTGCAACTGTACAAGCACCATCGGGCGGAGCTAAGGATACCACTCAGCCAGAGGTCTTGGTGCTGAAACCAGCAAACTTTTCCACCAATTTCAATGGTAAGGAAATTGAGCTTGAATTCAACCGCTATTTGAACAAGACAAGCTTGGTTGATAATCTAAACATTACTCCTTCTATAAAGTACCGTCCTATTTGGAGTGGTAGAGATTTGACTTTGGAATTTCTTGATACTTTGCAGCCAAACACTACTTATTCAATCCAAATTGGTACTGAATACTCCGATTTCCTTGGCAATAAACCAAAGCAGAGCTTAAATGCTGTTTTTTCTACTGGCAGCCAAGTTGATAGTGGTGGCATTAGCGGACATATAGACGTCGAGAAAAATTCTTCGCTTTTTGCCTTTGCCTTTAGAATAGATGGCACAAGAGGTGATACATTAAATATCGGTAAAACTCCGCCAGATTACAAAGTGCCTATTGGCTCAAATGGTAACTTTAGCATTGTTGGTTTGAAAGCTGGGAAATACAGAATATTTGCAATTGGCGACAAACAAAAAGATGGAATTTTCAATTTCAACACCGATGAATATGCTTCGGCTGTTGAAGATTACCAAATTGGAAACTCTGTTGTGCCTAATGTCAGTTTAGTTTTAGGAAAAGCTGTTGATAACACTCCACCGAGAGTGCAATCGCTTACTTCACAGAATGAAACATCGCTTATAATTGAATTTAGCGAAGAAGTTGATTCACTAACACTCTCTGCAAGTGCATTTAAGTTCACATCACTTAAAAATAATAAGGAATTAGCTATACTGGATTATAAATTCTTAGGAGCTAATAATAAAATACAAGTTTATATTAATTCTGAATTTACTAAAGAAGAAGAATACCGTTTGGATTATGATTCTACTAAATCAATAAAAGATTTTGCAGGAAATTTACTTGATAAGCCGAGTGGGCTTACCTTCTTTTCCACTAATTCAATTAAAGATTCGCTTCCATTACTAAAACAATTATCGCCTAATGATAGCTCTACAATAGCTTTTGGGGCATCAATTAAATTGGAGCTGAATAGACCATTACCAAAAAACAATATCTCATTTAAACTTACTCAATTGGGTACTGAGAAATCTTTTGATTTAAAGCAAAAAGATAATTCCATTTACTACATTAGCTTACCAAATGGTTGGGAAGAAAATAGTAAATATGAATTTAGTGCTAAATTCAAAGACGACAAAAAAGATTCGACAATTGAAAAAACTATAAAATTTAAAACAATTGCTAAAGAAATTGGTTCAAACGTGACAGGTGTTATTCAAAATGCACCAGATTGTGTAGGGAAGTTATTGTTGAATTTTAGAACTGGCGACAAAAGAACAATCACTACCGAAGTGAAAAATGGAGCTTTCTCTTTAGAGAATTTACAACCAGCAGAATACAAAATGGATTGTTTTTGCGATGCCAATAGTAATGGTAAATTCGACAATGGCTATCCATACCCTTTCCGTTTCTCTGAAAAATCTTATTTAATAGATGGCACAATAAAGCCCAAAGCTCGCTGGGATTTGAACGATGTGAAACTCAAGGTGAAAGAATAATTTGATAAAATTGTTATTTATATATTTGTTTGGATTAAACTTTTGCCTATCGGCTAATGAATGGCAAGAGCTAGAGCCACTTACTGCATTAAACACCAATAAAGATGAATTTGCTGCAAGACATCTGCCTGATGGAAAAGGTATTATATTTAATTCTAATAATAGTAATTTTTCAAAATTCTATATTTCGAATTATGAAGGAAATATTTATTCTGTTCCACAGCTAATCAAAGGTGATTTGAATAAAGAAAGGAACAACCAATCCTATCTATCTTTTGCAAATGAAGCTGAGGGATATTTTTCTACTTTTAAGAAAATCAAGAAAAAATCAGTTATGCGTGTCTATTCATTCCGATTAGCAAATGGGCAATATTTAAAGGGTAAGGAATTAGAACTGTTTTCAGATAATAGATTTGTTTCACATACAACAATATCTCAATCTGGCAAATCAATGGTTATTGCAGCCGAGAATATAACTACACACAAGACCGAGTTATATCAATCTTTTCGAGATAACTCTGGAAATTGGTCTGAACCAAATTTAATTACAGAACTTAGCTCCGAAGAAAACGAAATAACTCCTTATTTACAATCCGAAGATACACTTTATTTTGCAACAAATGGTTTCGGTGGTAAAGGCGGTTATGATATATTTGTTAGCACTAAACAAGATGGACTGTGGCAAAGACCATCGCCATTACTAGAACTTAACACAGAATATGACGAAAGCGACTTTGCTCAAATCACAGCTAATAGGGCAATTTATTCTTCAAATAAACCAGGTGGTAAAGGCGGTTTGGATTTATATTTGGCACAATTTGGGACAGTTAAGCAAAACCATACAAATATTATAGCATTGGCTACTTCAAAGCTCGATCAAGAAAATATTAAATTAAACTTGCGGAGAGAAAGAATTAAACTTGCGTATAATTTTTATTCAGATTACAATGTAAAAGCTAGCACAGACCAATTTTATGAAATTGAAAACATAAGAAATATGGGTGATTATTTACTTGAAAATAAAAATGAAAAACTCACATTAATAATTCGAACATTGAACAAATTGGAGCTCGATTCTGCAAAAAACTCTAAATTCCTTGCTGACACAAAAGCAAATTTCATTAAAGAGTTTTTAGTAAATTCAATGAATATAGATGAGGAGCGAATCGCATTCAAATATAACTATACAGATAATCCTAAAGAGCAAACTATTTTTATGAAAGTGAATAAACCATTAAACATATTCACTTATGTAAACAGCGACACATTAGACATTAACCCTTCAAAAGTTTCATTAACTCTAAATAATATTGATTTGGCAGATTATCAATTTTCTGCAATTATTGGCAATGAAAAGAAATTCCTTCGCTTTGAAAAAACTGAATCGGGAGCAATGCTTGACTTATTGCAAATTCAGAGCAAACTTGCTGATTTAGATTCAATTAAAATTTCTATCATAAATACTATTACTTCATCGGAAAAACAATTCAATTTGGATTTGCTCACAAGCAAAAAAGTTAGTGACGCAACAATTGTTGCAAATGATAAACGATATGAAATATACCCAATATATTTCAAAACTTGGGAAGACTGTCAAGAAATTGAATTGATTAAAAAAATAGAAGCTCTTGCAAATGGAAGGGAATTAATTATTGCGTCGTTCCAATCGGACGAGAATCATTCATACGTTTTGGCAGAAAAGTTATATGCTGAAAGCAGAAAGACAATCAAGAATATACAATTCGACAATAGCAACATACCTATACCAATGAGAGCCCATTCTGTAATTTATTTATTGATTGCACGTTAGTACATTTAGAATTGTATTTATTCGTCAATTAATCTATAAACGTACAGTAATGAAATATCAAATTCTAACATTGTTAGTTTGCTTGCTAATTGCATCTTGCTCGAACGATGCCAAAAGCAACGCAGGCGACAAAATACACGGAGATAATAAAGTTATGAGCAATGCAAATCTTGATACAGCAACATTTGGTGGTGGATGTTTTTGGTGCGTAGAAGCAGTTTTCCAAGAGCTTGAGGGTGTCGAAAAAGTAGTTTCTGGCTATGCAGGCGGACGCAATGCAAACCCAACATATAAAGAAGTTTGTACCGGCACAACTGGACACGCTGAAGTTGCACAAATATATTTCGACATAACAAAGATTACCTACGATGAATTGCTATTGGCTTTCTTTTCATCGCACGACCCAACCACTTTAAACAGACAAGGTGGCGACGAAGGAACTCAGTATCGCTCAGTTGTTTTTTATAATAGTGATGCTGAGAAATCTGCAACAGAATCAATGATTAAAAAACTTACTGAAGAGCAAGTTTATTCAAGTAAAATTATAACAGAAGTATCGCCGATGCCTGTATTCTATCCTGCCGAAGATTATCATCAGAACTATTTTGAGCTGAACCCAAATCAGTCCTATTGTGCAGCTGTGATTAATCCGAAAGTAACTAAATTCAAAAAACAATTCAAAGAAAAACTTAAAAAATAAGAAAAGCCCAATCGAAAGATTGGGCTTTATTATGATTATTCATAATTTCAAATAGATTAAATATTATTTATAATATTTTTTTCTTTATATAATATACTCCAAAACAAATCATTATTAGAACCAAACTAATCCTTGCCCATTCGCTCAAAGTTGGGATATTTGCATTAAGTGCTAGAATAGCAGGGCCACCAGGGTCAGTTATTGAACCGTTTGTTTCGCCGTCATAATCGCCAATTCCACCATCTGTCAATGTAAATCTAACAGTCGCCGTATATTTGCCATCTATTATTTCTACTCCAAACAATGTATTTGGAAGAAAGAAATATTTATTCAAAGAATTTAATTTTCTAAAACCATTACCTGCTAATGACTGTATGCTGTGATATATTATTTTCATATTTGCTTGGCTTTGAGCAATTGTGAATTTAACTAATCCACCTGGGTAATAATACAAACTGTCGGCTGCCACTTGTATGATTGGATTTAATATTTCATAATTATCTAATGAAACAATTGTTATATATTTTTGAGTGTTTGTATTAAATATAGAATGCACATAGTTTTGGTCACTATCTTTTATACCATCATTATTGCCATCTCCATTGTTGGGTGCGTAGTCTTCATCGCTAAATGGAGTAGTGAATGTAATAATATCTCCATAGCCAACCCCAATTGAATTTATTGCAAATGTACGTGCATAGTAGGTAGTGCCAGAAGTTAAATTTTTTATAGTTTCTGTAAATGTTCCTGTAGTTCCTGAAATATAATATACGTTATCAGAAATAGTTGGTGCAGAGTTAGCAGAGTAAACTATACCTCTCGAAGTAATACTTTCACCTCCATCATAAGTTACATCGCCACTAACATTTACCGCATTATAAATTAAATTTACTTCAGAACTTGTGGAGCAAACAGGAACTACTAAATTTAAAAATGCAAAAGATGAACGAAAACCTGCAAATACTTTACCCCAGTATGGTACTGTACTAATTTGGTAAGGTGTGCTTTGGAATGAAGTAATATTCATAATTGAACCATCTCCAACAGCACCATTTTGATTGTTTCCCCAACCCCAAAGTGTACCATCTGTTTTAGTAGCTATAGTTGCTAATCTACTAGTGGCTGCTGAGGACCATTCATTGTCGGTACCAAATTTTATTGGTGATGTTTGATTAGTTTGATTTCCCAGACCCAATTGATAGTTACCATTATAACCCCAGAGCCACAAAGAATTGTCTGCTTTTGTAGAAACTGTGGCCCCACCAATTATATTTACATATACCCAATCACTCGCCACTCCTATTTGAGAATATGTTAAAATATCTGTATTATTACCATTACCCAATTGATTTATATGATTTCTGCCAGTCGCCCATAAAGTACCATTTGTTTTAATTAAATACGTTTGCTCCCCACCACAAAATACTTTTGCCCAATCAGTGTCAGTGCCTATTTGAGTTGGGACACTTTTATTTATTAAAGTTCCATCGCCCATTTGTCCATAATCATTTACTCCCCAAGCCCATACTGTGCCGTTGGTCTTTATTGCAACTCCAAAATCACCACCTGCATCTACTGTACTCCAGTCATTGTCAGTACCAATTTGCACAGGAGAATTCCTAACACCCGAGACTCCCAGCCCAAGTTGAAAATTTCCAGCTTGATTTATTCCCCAGCCCCATAGCGTATTGTCATTTTTAATTGCTACACAAATATCCGAACCTGCAGCTACTATTCTCCAATTATTATCTGTACCAACTCTCACTGGAGCAGTTTTTTGTATTAAATTTCCAATGCCTAATTGTCCATAATTATTATATCCCCAAGTCCATATTTCACCATCAGTATTAATTCCAATAGTGTGGAAATTACCGCTTGAAATTGAACTCCAATTTGTATATATCCCTGCTCTTGTTGGAACGTTTACATCAGTATTATTACCAATTCCTAATTGTCCATTACTATTTAGACCCCATGCATATAGGGCTTTCTGAGCAAATACAACATTGCTTCCAAGTATGAATAATATTAATATAATTAATTTCAAAATAACAATTGCCTGTTTCTTAAATACCATACTCCAAAACAAATCATTATTAGAACCAAACTAATCCTTGCCCATTCGCTCAAAGTTGGGATATTTGAAACTGCTACGGCTGGTCCTCCAGGATCAGTAATCACCCCATTCACAATTCCGTCAAAATCTCCTATGCCGCCATCTGTTAGTGAAAATGTTACGGTTGCTACTTGTTGCCCACCAATTATTTCAGAGCCAAATACCGCATTTGGCATAGTGAATATATTACCATTTATATTTTGTTTTCTATAAATATAATTTGTAAGGGAGCTTACGTTATGATAAATTATTTTAATACTTGCCGATGAAGAGTTTATACTAAATTTAGCAAAACCATACGGATAGGTATAATTATTGTCAGTTGAAGCAGATAATATCTCCACATTATTTAAAGCATTACCATTTTGCGAAATAATTGTAATATAACTATTTGATACTTGATTCAAAATAGTTACCACACTACTCTGCAATGAATCTACAATACCATCGCCATTGCCATCGCCATTGTTAGGAATAGTTGGAGTATTGCTTTGACTACCAGTAGTTGTGAAAGAAGTTTGACTTCCATAAGCTGTACCTTCGGAATTTATTGCATAAGCTCTAACATAATATGTAGTTCCAGCAGATAAACCAGTGATATTTGATGTGAATGCACCAGTACCAGTGCCGTCAGTTGTTTTGGTTGAAAGGGCAATAGTTGGGTTAGCTATAGTACTCCAAACTATACCTCTTGCTGTTACACTTGCACCTCCATCGCTCGATATATTACCACCAGAAATAGCACTTGTATTGGTTATTGAACTTATGGAACTTGTGGTAAGCACTGCACTACTTAAACTATAAATCAAAAATCCGCCATTTTCAGCAGAAATATAACCAACCAAATTCTGAGTAACATATACTCTTACTAAAAGTGAATTTGCAGTAAAACCCGAATATGTTTGAAAAGTCCAATTAGCTCCGCCATCAGTTGTTCGCAGTATTGTGCCTGTTGCGCCCACAGCCCAGCCATAATTGTCATTCACAAAATGTACATCATATAATCCTTCCGTAGTTGGACTAGTTTGCCTTATCCAATTTGCACCTCCGTCAAGCGTTTGCAATATAATGCCAGAATCGCAAACAGCCCACCCTTTAGTTTCAGAAACAAAAGAAAAATCCCAAACCACATTTGAAGTTGTAGAATTTTGAGTGTTCCAATTTATACCACCGTCAGTAGTTTTCAATATAATCCCAACTTCTCCGCAAGCAAACACATTGCTTGTGCTAACTGCATCAACCCCCCATAGTTTTTGAGTTATGCCAGAGGTTAAAGTTGCCCAATTTGTTCCACCATCGGTAGTTTTTAGTATTTCCCCTGTTTCACCGACCACCCAGCCATAGTTAGAATTTACAAATGATAAACTCAAAAATTTAGTAGTTGAACCAGAAGTCTGTTGCACCCAATTTGTGCCGCCATCGGTTGTGTTTAATATTACTCCAGGGTCACCTACAATCCATCCATTGTTAGCATCTACAAATCGTATTTGGTTTAAAAAACCAATTATAACACTAGTTTGTGCAATCCAAGTTGTCCCACCATCAGTTGTTTTGCGAATCGTCCCTCCATCGCCAACCACCCAACCAACATTGTCATTCAAGAAATACATACCCCAAAGGCTATTTGCTGTGCCAGATGGACTTGCAGTCCAATCGGCAGAAAACATAAATTTACTACTAATTAACATTAGTAGTAAATACAAGAAGGAATTCCATTTCATTTTGTACATATTTTTTGTTTATATAGAAACATTAGTCTAATATTAAGCAAATTAGCTCAATATTAGACTTAAATCAATAAGTATTAACCCTTAATTATTTAAGGCAACTAGAGTGCCAAGCGAAACAGAAATGAGTTATGAGATATGAGTTTGAAGTTATGAGTGAAAAATTGTCCTCCGCTAACGGAGGTGGTTGGCAAAGCAGAACTAAATTTTGAATCAAGGATAACAAGATTTTTTGTGATTCTTTTTGGTAGACCCAACACCCACCGTTAGCAAGTTGACACCTTCGTTTTTGGGGAGGAACATAGTAAGTACTTGCATTATAACTAAGTTAACCCTTTCTCTATTAACCCAAACTAAACTTGGCACAGCATTTTCATTATATGATTTAGCTACTAGTTTTAAGTGTTTTCAGTCATATTGACACGAAAACAAAGACAAATTGGCACAATTCAAACTGACATAAATTCATAATTTAAATTAATAAGGTTCAAAAATGGGTAAAATCATTGGTATCGACTTAGGTACTACAAATTCTTGCGTAGCGGTAATGGAAGGCTCTTCGCCCGAAGTAATCGCAAATTCTGAAGGACAGCGCACCACTCCTTCTATGGTTGGCTTCACAAAATCTGGCGAACGTGCTGTGGGTCAAGCTGCAAAAAGACAAGCTGTCACTAATCCTAAAAATACAGTTTATTCTGTAAAAAGATTTATGGGACGCAAATTAGACGAAGTAAACGAAGAAACTAAAATGGTGCCTTACACTATTGTTGGCTCTATGGATAACGCTTCTGTGAAAGTTGATATTGATGGCAGACAATACTCTCCTCAAGAAATTTCAGCTATGATTTTGACTAAAATGAAGCAAACTGCCGAAGATTACTTAGGTCAGAAAGTGGACGAAGCCGTTATCACTGTTCCTGCTTATTTCAACGATGCTCAACGTCAGGCAACAAAAGACGCTGGCGAAATCGCTGGACTTAAAGTTCGCCGTATTATCAATGAGCCGACTGCAGCTGCTTTGGCCTATGGCTTGGATAAAAAAGGTCAGAATATGACTATCGTGGTTTATGACCTTGGTGGTGGTACTTTCGACGTTTCTATTCTTGAAATTGGCGATGGAGTTTTTGAAGTGAAATCTACTAATGGTGATACTCACCTTGGTGGCGATAACTTCGATCAAAAATTAATTGATTTCCTTGCCGATGAGTTTAACAAAATGGAAGGCACGGATTTGCGTAAAGACCCTATGGCTTTGCAAAGATTGAGAGAAGCGGCAGAGAAAGCTAAAATTGAGCTTTCACAAATGCTTCAAACAGATGTGAATTTACCATTTATCACTGCTACTCAAGATGGACCTAAACACTTAAACGTTACGATTACTCGTTCTAAATTTGAAACTCTTTGTGCTGAACTCTTCAATGCTACTTTGAAACCTTGCGAACAAGCTATCAAAGATGCTGGAATTTCTACTAGCCAAATCAATGAAGTTATCTTAGTGGGTGGATCTACTCGTATCCCTAAAATTCAAGAATTAGTGAAAAACTTCTTCGGAAAAGAGCCATCGAAAGGTGTGAATCCAGATGAAGTTGTCGCTATTGGTGCCGCTATCCAAGGTGGTGTTTTGGCTGGTGACGTACAAGACGTATTACTTTTGGACGTTACTCCATTAACGCTTGGTATCGAAACTATGGGTGGCGTTTTGACTCCTATGATTCCTTCCAATACTACTATTCCAACTCGTAAGTCGGAAGTTTTCTCTACTGCTGCGGACAATCAGTCTTCTGTGGAAATTCATATTTTGCAAGGTGAACGCCCAATGGCAAGAGACAACCGCTCGCTTGGACGTTTCCATTTGGACGGAATTCCACCAGCTATGCGTGGCACTCCTCAAGTAGAAGTTACATTCGATATAGATGCAAATGGTATTTTATCGGTGAATGCGAAAGACAAAGCAACTAATAAAGAGCAAAACATTCGTATCGAATCTTCTAGCGGATTGAGCAAAGAAGAAATTGAGAAAATGAAAAACGATGCTGTTAAAAATTCTGAAGACGACAAAAAACGCAAAGAAGAAGTGGACTTACGCAATCAGGCAGATGCACTTTTGCACTCTACTGAAAGTCAGCTCAAAGAGCTTGGTGGCAAATTGAAACCTGAGCATTTGGCTAAAATAGAAGAAGGAAAAAACCGTTTGGCGAAAGCTATTAAAGACAACCCTGCTGACCTTCGTGCCGCAATGGACGAACTAAACAACGTTTGGAGCGAAGCAAGTAAGGATATGTATGCCGATGGTGGCGGAGCAGCCCCAACTGCGGAGCAAGCAGCCCCAAGCCCAGAGCCTGAAAGCACAGTGGAAGAAGCTGACTACACAGTAGTGGACGACAACGAGAAGAAATAAGAATTGAATAAAAAAAAGGTGGGTTAGAAATAGCCCACCTTTTTTTGGTTTA
>CAZYXG010000056.1:0-11847 GCA_964650885.1 uncultured Hyphomicrobiales bacterium
ATACAGTAAACGACCAATATGGATTAAGAAATTTTAAGAAAAAACAAACAACAAATTTACAAAAAGGTTTCAAAATGAAAAAACTACTATTTCTCGCTCTTGTAATTTTCAGTGCCAATTCGTTCAATTCTTTCGCCAAAGTTTATATTTGGACAAAAGGTGTAAAAGGTGAGTTCACTCTGCCATTGTTTTCATCTGACAGCAAAAAAGTTTATGCAAATTCTACAATAGGTACATTTGTATATGAATCTCAAACTGGTATTTCTATTGATTATTATCCTGAAATTAACAAAATGGGAAGTATTATAGCAGAATCAGACGATGGTTCATATATCATCAATAAAAACTTGGAAAAATATGACAATAAAACAAAGGAATTAGTTTGGAAATGTCCTATTCGTGATAGCAAAGATTTCGGATTATTACTTAAGACAACATCTGTAAATGGAAAGTATTTGATTCAAATTTATTACAAACAAGATAGTAGCAAAAGCCCAGATAATACTAATATTGACATCTATGACTCTGAAACACAAGCAAAAGTTAGAAGTATTTATAATGGTGGAGGCATGAGTGATTATGGATTTGCTATTAGTAATGATGGAAAAGTCATTTTGCAATGTAGTGCTGAAAAAATCAACAATACATATACATATACATTTTACATTTTCAATGCTTTAAATGGTAAAATTATTTCTAAGTTATATGAAACAAAAGGATTTGACGAAGACAGAATAGGAATGTTTTCTGCAAAAAATAATTATTGTATAATTAGACATGGGACGGCTATAGTAGCAATAGATTTAAACACTTTGCAAATATCAAAGTACTATAGAGGAGGAAATAGAATATGTTCCATTTCCAATGATGAGAAGTATCTTATTCTAGGTGCTGCAAATTCAGGAAGTGGACTTGAAGTATTAGTTTTAGATGGTAGCATGATGAATTTAGAAACGAAAAAATCTATTCCCATAGGTGAAGATTCAACTATGTGGGGTGTACCTGAAGATTACGCCTTCATGAGTAATGACAACAAATTCATAATTGTAGGTTGTTTAAGTGCAATACTTTGCTATGACTTTGAAAATATATTGTCTGTTAAACCAACAAATCAAGAAGAGAGCATTTCAATTAGCCCCAATCCAACAAAAAATATGTTGATAGTTAAAAATCCGAACAACATAATTATCAAAAATTCAACAGCTTATAATGTTGCTGGTCAAGCTTTTCTGCTCCAAACAGTGAACAATGAAATAAATGTTTCACAACTAACTAAAGGGACTTACTTCTTGAAATTGACTTTAGAAAACAATGTGGTTTTAGACTTTAATTTCATTAAGGAATAAAAAAATGATGTTTCGACTAAACATAGCACCCAATAGGTATCACGCTCCTCTTTGCATTGCAAACACTCCCCTTTATAATGGGCAGTGCAAAAACAACACCCCCAGTCAGTAAGCTGACATCTCCCTGAATTGGGCAATGATAGCGTTGTATAGTTACTCATAACTTTTAATTTTTCACTTCATTTGGCATTGCAAACACTAGCAAAATTGCAATTGGTACAAATTTTGATTGAAATAGTTTTTTTGGTTTTCTGCAAATAAATTGGCTAATAAAAGACTTTTTCTTTGAATTCGCTAATTCAGTTGCTTAAATCTGCATACTAAGACTATGAAAATTATGAAACAATTGGCTTTTCTTATTTTATTTACTTGCTCATTTCTGAGCTTGCAATCGCAACATAAAGCAATATTGCTAGGCGGTGGCAATTATCAATTCGAAACTGCTAAGTTTGCTCCAAATGCAGGATTTATCTATGAATACAAGGATTTGGAACTAACTTCCTTAATTGGATTTGGGCTTTCAAGTTCAGCTATTTTCAGAGACGATATGACAATTAATGGTGGTCCTACTTTGTTTGTGCATCCCGATGAGAATTTAATTTTTGGTCTTGCTCCTGGAATTGGTTACGACAATTTTGCAACTCCACGTTTAGTCAATAACAAAATCAAATCGAATCAACTTTACTTCAATCTCAAAATTCTAGCTGGCTATAACATTCAGATAAATGATATGATTAGCATATTGCCAATGGCTAACTGGGATATATACAAAAATCAAAGTTCCCTTTCAGTAAAAGTAGGTGTTGGTATTAGTTTCTAAAATCTTTCGTATTTTAGCACTATGAAACCTGTTAAAATTGCTTTTCTTTGGCATCAGCATCAGCCATTCTATCTTGCCGATGGCGAATTTATTCTCCCTTGGGTCAGATTCCACGCAGTGAAAGATTATTTGGAAATGCTCCTTATTCAAAAGCATTATCCAAAAATCAAGCAAACTTTTAATATTGTGCCTTCACTTTTCAAACAAATAAAACTATATTTGGCAGGCACAAAAGATAGAGTGCAAGTGCTTAGTACAATTCCAGCAGTTTCTTTAAATTCAATCCAGAAGCAAGAAATATTAAATCAGTTTTTTGTATGCAATTTGCAAAATATGATATCTCCCTATCCTCGCTATTTGGAGCTGTACAATAAGTGTAAATCGAATGATAATTTCACAAGTCAAGATTTTCTTGATCTTCAAGTTTGGTATAATTTAACTTGGTTTGGAATTGAAATAAGGAATAGAGACAAGCAAATTTCTAATTTGTTCGATAAAATAAATTTTACAGAAAAAGATAAACTTTTCGTTCTGGCAAAGCATTTAGAAATAATGGCTGAAGTATTGCCAACTTTCAAGTCAATGCTTTTAGATGGCAACATTGATATTTCAGTCACTCCTTATTACCACCCAATTCTGCCATTAATAATTGATACTAATGTTTATCACGAATCTAGTCCCGACAGGTATTTGCCATTCAATAGGTTTGCATTTCCACAAGATGCAAAATCGCAAATGCAGAAATCAATTGAATTCTATATTGATTCATTTGGCAGGAAGCCAAAAGGAGTTTGGTCTAGTGAGGGATCTCTTTCCGAAAAAACAATTGATATGTTTGCAGAGCTAGGTTTTGACTGGTCTGCTTCCGATGAAAAATTATTATTCAATTCCAAACAAATCAAGGCAGAAGAGAAATTTAGAATATTCAACTTTAACAACAAATTAAATCTTTTTTTCAGAGATACCGAGTTAGCCGATAAAATTGGGTTTGATTATTCCAACCGATTGCCATCAGATGCTTGCGACGATTTTATAGATTCAATATTAGCAAAAAGAAATCAAATGAGCGATGAAGAGCTCGATTCTTCAGTAGTTTCTATTATTCTTGACGGTGAAAATTGTTGGGAATTTTATAAGAATAATGGCAATGACTTTTTGCATTGTCTTTACAAACAAATTAGTGAAAGCGAGCTAATTGAAACAGTTACATTTAGTGAAGCTACTGAAACTAACAATAAATTAGAGCTAAATTCTTTAAAAGCTGGCTCTTGGATAAATGCAAATTTAGATATTTGGATTGGACATCAGGAAGATAGATTAGCATGGGATATTTTGTTTGACGCAAGAACATTATTTGAAGCAAAAAGAAACTCACTTAATAAAACGCTTTGTTCCGAGATATTGGAATTAATATATATTTGCGAAGGTTCTGACTGGTTTTGGTGGTTTGGCAATGAATTTAGAGCTCCAAATAGAAAAGACTTTGATATACTGTTTAGAAAAAATATTTCCAAAATATATAAATTACTTGAAGCCACCCTTCCGAAAGTTCTTTCCAAACCAATTATGTCTGATGAAAACATAAATGCGTTCAATCCTATGACTCATTTTCATTTGCCTATTTTCGATGGGAAATCTAATGCTTTATGGAAAGGTGCGGGTAGTTACATTTCTAAATATGAGTTATCTACTATGAATTCGGACAGCTTCCATTTGGATAAAATATATTGGTATGTAGGAGATGAAATATATCTAAAAATCATTTTCAATAACTATCTCGATAATATGAAAATAAGTATTTCAAATAATGAAAGAGAATTATTTCGAATTGAAAACTTAACCTTTGTATCAAATGTCAATAATGTTAGTTATTTTGTTGATGAATGTATAGAAGTCTCATTGCCACTAAGCTATTTCAATGAACAAAAACAACTTATCATAAATATTGAACTAGATAATATTTCGCAAAAGTACCCTGTTTACAACGATTTTATTGAGTTGATTTAAAATTAGTTTCTATTATTTTACTAATAATATCCCAAGCAAAGCCCTGCCTTTGTAGGAATTGAATTAATGAATTTTTTTGTTTATCTATTGGTTTTGTTTTCACCATTCTTAGCTTTTTTAAAGTAGCTTTTTCTGCTAATTCCAGTTGTTGTTCCGAATCCGTAAATTGTGAAACTACGTCTAATATTAAATACTCATTGATACCTTTTGATTTAAGCTCTTGTCTCAATCTCGCGGCACCACTTGGCTTTTTTTGCAAGTACATTTTAGCAAAATCATAAGCAAAACGGTTATCATCTATTAAATTAAATTCTTTCAAAAAATTAATACAAATGTCGATTAATTCCCCGCTAAAACCTTTTTCCTTTAGCCGCTTCTCAATCTGTTTTTCGCTTCGTGGTTTATAGGTCGCATAAGAGTAAGCTAATTTCTTTGCATTGATTAAATCTTGTTCGGCTTTCACATTCAAATGTAATTCTTGAGTTAAATCAAATCCTTTTTTTAGCCCATATTTCAGAATAACATCAATATCTAACAATAGCCATTCTTCACTATTCTCATAGTTTATAAAGCATTTGCCTTTAATTTTTGCTTTTGTAATTTGTGAAATTATCATTTTTTCTTAGCTATAATTACAACAGCATTTGATTTATTACCATTCATAGTTTGCACAATCATTTCTTGTATAGATTTTATTTCGAAATCGCTGAGTAAACCAATCAAGTTTTGCTTATCTTGATGCCTAAGTATAGCACCATCTTCAGTTTCAAATATTCCATAAGTCTTGTATTTATCTTGGTATTTTGCGTATCTATTTAAATTTCTTTCATCGCTATTGAGTAAAAAGTCAGTCAAATATAGAATGCCACCTTGCTTTAGTAAACGAGAAATTTCATTGATAGTATTTTTTTGTCCAAGGTCCTCAGTAATAGCAGTTAGAGTATTCAATAGCAAAATAGTATCACAGCTGTCATTGGCAAGAGTTGTTGCTTGATTTATAAGTTTTTCAAATTGCAATTGTGGGAATTTACTTTTAGAAAGCTCAAGCATTTGCTCGGCAATATCTACTCCAATTAAGTTTGAATAGCCACAATCAATAAGCTCTTTAATAGTTCTGCCATACCCACAGCCATAATCCAAAATTATTGAGTTCAAATGAATATTCTTAACGAAATATTCCTTATCCAAATTGGAAGTGAATTCCTTTTTGCCAGCAAATTCATTCCAGTAATTGGTTTGTTTGTTTATAATTTCCAAAGTAAAGTCAAATTGTTATTTATTTTCTTGCTAAATTTACTGAAAATTTGATTTCAAATATTAACTTAATAATGCATTCCATTTGAAAACCACATAATGATTCTTATCATTTGAAAGTAAATAATTAATTCATAGTTTGCAATTAGAATCGTCTATTAATTTTGATTAAGTATATAAAGGAATTGTAAATGACTGAGAGCTCAACAAAATCGAGATTGAAAGAGATAAATAAAGAACTTGCAGATTTGAACGAGAATCGCTCAAAGCTTCAAGCTCGGTGGTCTATAGAAAAAAGCTATATTCAAGAGCTGCGTGGCTTCAAACAACAAATTGAAGATGCAAAACAGCAAGCTGACAATATGGAAAGAGAAGGTAATTTGCATAAAGTTGCCGAGATTCGATATGGTACAATCCACGAATTAGAAAAGAAATTACAAGAAACAAACCTGAAATTAATAGAAATTCAAAAGAATGGCAAACTATTAAATGAAGAAGTAAGTTCAGAAGAAATTGCTGATATTGTTGCCAAATGGACTGGTATTCCAGTTTCAAGAATGCTCGAATCAGAAAGAATGAAACTACTTAAAATTGAAGAAAGATTACACGAAAGAGTGATTGGGCAAGAAGAAGCAGTAGTTTCAATTGCAAATGCTATTAGACGCTCCAGAGCAGGACTGCAAGACACAAACAGACCAATTGGCTCATTTATTTTCTTAGGCACTACTGGGGTGGGCAAGACAGAATTAGCGAGAGCATTGGCAGAATATCTTTTCGACGATGAACACGCAATGGTGCGAATTGATATGAGTGAATATATGGATAAATTCTCCGTAACTCGCTTGATAGGAGCTCCTCCAGGCTATGTAGGCTATGAAGAAGGGGGTCAGCTAACAGAAGCAGTTCGCCGCAGACCATATTCGGTAATTTTATTAGATGAGATAGAAAAAGCGAATTCCGATGTTTTCAATGTTTTACTTCAATTGCTTGACGATGGCAGATTAACAGATGGAAAAGGTCGGACTGTTAATTTCAACAACACCATAATAATAATGACTTCAAACCTTGGCACTGAGTTAATTCAAGATAAAATTTCTTTGATAACTGAAGAAAATAGAGATGAAGTGCTAAACACATTGAAATTAAAAGTATTAGATGTTTTGAAAACCAGGATGCGTCCAGAATTTCTCAATAGAATAGACGAAATTATAATTTTCAAGCCATTAACGGGTAAAGAAATTGAAAAAATTGCCGAAGTACAAATGAAAGGTCTAATCCAAAAATTGACAGCTTTAGGCATTAAGTTAGAAATTGATATTTCAGCTTATGAATGGTTAGCGAAAGTAGGATTCGACCCACAATTTGGAGCTAGACCACTCAAACGTGCTATCCAAAAGAGCATTTCCGATGTGTTAGCTATTAAATTGTTATCTAGCGAATTCGTTTCTGGAGATATTATTCATTTATCTTCTCCAGATTCAGGTGGTTTCAAATTTACGAAAATAATTAGTGCTTAATATTTCAATCAAATATATATCTTTATTGTTTCTTGCCGTTTCAATAATATCTTGCTCCAACAAGCCAACTAAAGAAGTTACGTTTGATGGAAGAAGCGTTATTAAAAAAGGCGAAACTGCAACTCTAAAATGGAACTATAAGAATGCCGACCGAGTGAAAGTGGCTGGCTTTAATGTTTCATTCAGTCCAATTGATTCTGTTACTGTTGCTCCAAATGAAACTCGAACTTACTCAATAACTGCATCGAACAATGAGGAATCCCAAAAAGATGAATGGATTGTGGAAGTAGTTAAAGATGATGCACAAAAGAAAAAAGCTTTGAAAAAGCTAAATGTAACAGATAGAATCACAGATTATACTCCTGAAACTATTATTGATTCTACTTTTATAGTTAAAGATGAACATGAAGTGAATACTAATGTCGCTTTGAGCAATTCTACAAATTTGGATTTGAAAGAATCTAATTTAGAAACTCAACTGTTGCGAGGTATTTCATCGAATAACACAGCAAATTCAATTAATCTAAAGATTAATAAAATCACTAAAACAGTAGATGGCTATAAGCTAAACCTATTGCTATTAGATAATTACGGAAATTTCATCAATAATGTAAACTTCAGCAGAACTAATATATATTATTCAAATATATCTGGTCCATCGGATTACAAATTGAATTTACCAGAATTAATTAAATCAAATCAGAACACTAATTATACTTTTATTGCAGAGAATTCTTATTCAGATTCAATTTCCCAAATTGATAGGTCAATTATTAATGAACAAATAGTACCATTATTAAATTCCGATGATAATTTTAGTTACTATGAATTTAATCAAAGCTATGTAGGTTTAGTTGACAAAAAAGCTAAGCATCAAGTTAATTCCGACGAAATTGAACATGCTTTTTTACCTAAATCTCAATTGACAGCTCTTTACCAAAATGCTTTTGAATGTGCAAATTTAATAAAAAAAGGAAAAGGAAATAAAAACTTAATCATTATAAACTATGGTTTCGATAATGCTTCATTGGTGCATACTCCAAAGGACTTAGTTCAGATTTGCCAAAAAAATGAAATTAAAGTTTATTTCATTTCAATTGGAAACGATATTGATTCCTATACTGAAAGAGAGGTTTGCAGCCAAACAGGTGGGAAATTCTATAATATTGATTCGAAAGAACAAATTGGCGATGCAATTAGAGAAGTTATATTTATTAACCAAATGTATTATCAGTTATTTATAAGCGATGACAATTTATTAGGCTATTCAAATCCTGATTATAAAATCAAACTAAATATGACTGCAAATGGACTTAGTTTAAGTGAAAATTTCAAATTGCCAATATTGAGTAAATTGCCAAACCCAGGTGAAAAAATCATTGCCTTATTCGATTTGAACTCAGATGTATTATCTCCAAAATTTGAAATGAATATTGATAATATGACAAAAATATTCAATGAAAATCCTGAAATACCTATCCTTTTGAAAGGTCATACTGGATTTGAAGGAGATTTGCAAAACAATATAGAACTATCGCAAAAAAGAGCTACAAAAGTAAAAGAAAAATTAATTTCTTTGGGTGTAAAATCCGAAATTATAGAGCCAAAAGGTTATGCCGATACTAAACCATTATTCCCAATGGAAACTAAAGATTGGCAAAAACATTTAAATAAGAGAGTTAGTTTTAAGTTTTTAAATACAGAAACTAAACCATTTGAAATAGTAGCAGAATCAGCTTATTCTGAAGCAATTGCTTTGAAAAAAGTTGAAGAATGGGAAATCAGGGGCTTTAATGCTTACTACCAAAGATTTACTCAAAATGGAATACCAGGCTATCTAATAAAAATATGGGGATTCCCAACTAAGTTAGAAGCTATGAAAACTGCTCAAAAAATAAAAGATAAATTCAAAATTGAAACTGAAGTTGATTTTGAATAAAAATTGAATTCAACTATTCTCATAGCCTATCCTGCTCCCTTACAATTGAAGTATCATCAATTTTTAGCTTACCAAATAATTCATTCAACGGAATCTGTGGAATAATTTGTATTCCATATTCTGATTTTATAAATCTACTTGTTATTCAGATGTAACACTTACATTAGCGGCAGACCAATATTGGTCTTTAGAGTGTTGTGACCCAAATGTAGTTGATCTATTAGAATCTCAAATGACAGACAAAGTAATTAACGGGATTACTAGAAGAACATTTC
This sequence comes from uncultured Hyphomicrobiales bacterium, assembly GCA_964650885.1. GTDB lineage: Bacteria > Bacteroidota > Ignavibacteria > Kapaibacteriales > UBA2268 > JAPLFM01. The sequence continues at coordinate 9,159 of CAZYXG010000056.1, forward strand.
ATACTCATTACAAAATGGCTTGTGGAGAAAAATGTTGTTATAGAGAATTTATTTTCCATAGATATTGGGCGGTAAACTCTCAAACTTGGAAAACAGAGGTAATTGATGTAATTACTGGTGATGATGGTTGTGTAAAAGACCCATTAGTTAATCTCGGGAAACATTGTGATCCGCCTTATGATGACATCCCTTGTGTCGGTGGTGATTGCAGTAAACCTTAATATTTTTTAGAAAATTATTTAATATCCAAACAGCCAATTCAAAAAGTTGGCTGTTTGTTTTTATAGACTTATTTAATCTTTCAATGATTCTCAGCTAACCATCTTTCTGAATCAATTGCTGCAGCACAGCCCGAACCAGCAGCAGTAACTGCCTGACGATAAACTGAATCTTGAGCATCGCCACAAGCAAAAACACCTTCAACATTTGTGTAGGTTGATTTGCCAATAGTTTCTATATAACCTACTTCATTCATATCAATAATTCCTTTAAAAATATCTGTATTTGGTTTGTGTCCAATTGCTATAAATACTCCGCCAGCTGTATGATGTGTGGACTCACCAGTTTTAGTATCTTTTAGAACTATTCCAGTTAGTTTATTTATTCCTGTTGGGTTAATCTCGCCAACATATTCTTCCACTTCTGCATTCGTAATAATTGTTACTTTAGGATTGCTTTTTACTCTTTCTAACATAATTTTTGAAGCACGGAAATTATCAGTTCTATTAACGACTGTAACTGATTCAGCAAATCTTGTTAAATAATGTGCTTCTTCCATTGCAGTATCGCCACCACCAATAACAAATAACTTTTCTCCTCTGAAAAAGAATCCATCGCAAGTGGCACAGGCAGATATACCGCCACCCCAAAAGGTATCTTCTCCTTTAGATCCAAGCAATTTTGCAGTAGCACCTGTTGAAATTATTACAGCATCAGAAGTATATTCCTTATTTGCAGACCACATTTTAAAAGGACGTTGAGAAAAATCAACTTTATCTATTGTTTCATAAATTGATTTCGTTCCAAATCTTTGAGCTTGTTTGCGGAATATATCCATCATCTCTGGGCCTTGAATCCCTAACTCATATCCAGGATAATTTTCAACTTCTGTTGTGATTGTGAGTTGTCCACCAGGTTGCATACCTTCAAAAACAACTACGTCCAAAATTGCTCTACTTGCATATAAAGCAGCGGTGAAACCAGCAGGTCCAGATCCAATTATAATTACTTGATGATGTTCTGACATTAATTTTCCTATTTTTATTTTTTAGTTTTGTTTATGACACTAATTTATCAAATTTATTTTTTAGATTCAGTTATTGCTTTTAAATTTCTTTTAAGACCCACTAATTTAGTTCTTTTCACAGGCGAAACTTCATATCTTTTATCGAATTCTTCTTTTGTCATTGAATTTATTGCCTCAATATCAATATAATTTTCACCACTTCTGGGATAGAATAAATTCTCTAATGTTGGCTGTACTCTTGAATTATTCCAAGGGCAAACTTCTTGGCAAATGTCGCAACCGAATGCCCAATTATTCATATTTTTAGCAATTTCATTTGGAATTGAATCGGATTTAGACTCTATTGTCCAAAATGAAATACATTTATTTGCATCTACAATTGAATTCTTTTCAATAGCACCCGTTGGGCAAGCATCAATACATTTGGTGCAAGTGCCACAATAATCTTTGCCAAACGGACTATCTGCTTCTATTTCTAAATTTGAAATAATTGTGGCAATGAAGAAATAAGAGCCAAGTTTTCTATTAATCACTAAACTATTTTTGGCTCTCCAGCCAAGCCCAGCTTTAATTGCCCAATCTCTTTCAAAAATTGGGGCACTATCAGTAAATGAGCGAGAATCTGAATTTGAGTCAAGCTCTTTTAGAAATTTTTCTAATATCTTTAATTTCTTTTTAAGTACGTTATGGTAATCCTTTCCCCAAGCATATCTAGCAATTTTAGCTTTAGTTTCATCGGCAATTGGATTGATTTGAGTATTATAGCTGTGAGCCAGAACTATTATAGTTTTAGCAGATGGCAACAATTTTCTAATGTCTAATCTTGCTTCCAGATTTCGTTCCATCCAATCCATATCTGCATTAAAGCCATTTGCAAGCCAAGACTTATAATTTACAAGTTCGTTTTCCATAAGCTGATAGCTAGCAAAACCGCATTCGGTAAAACCCAATTCCTTAGCTTTATTTATAATCTGTTGCTTCAATTTTTGCAGTAATAGTAAGAATATTTAATTGCAAAATTACGGAACAATTGAAAGCGTACCTAATTATAGGTGGGATTTTATAAAGAAATAAAGTGCTTAGATAAAAACGATTGCACTTTATGCAGTAATAATAAAAAATATATTTTTATAGAGACGTGCAATTGCAATTCTTTTTTTGGTCATACCGGAGACCTTTGGTAAAGATAACTGCAGCTAAAGGAAATGAGGTCATTGAGATTGTCGAAATGCTGCTTCGTTTGGCAGTTCTAAAACACCCTCCGTCAGCAAGCTGACACCTCCCTTTATAGGGAGGAATAAGTGTTTCTGATGGTTTGGCTGTGCTAAAACATCATCCGTCAGCAAGCTGACACCTCCCTTTATAGGGTGGAATAAATGTTTGTGATAGTTTGGCAGTTCTAAAACACCCTCCGTCAGCAAGCTGACACCTCCCTTTATAGGG
>CAZYXG010000057.1:0-11790 GCA_964650885.1 uncultured Hyphomicrobiales bacterium
GTTTTAAAACTGCTATCTGCAGGCGATGAAATTGTAGCAGTAGATGATATATATGGAGGTACTTTCAGAATACTCAACCATATTTATTCAAAATTCGGAATAAGTGTAAAATTTATTGATACTACCGAAGTTAGTAATGTGGCTAATGCTGTTTCAGAAAAAACAAAATTAATTTGGCTTGAAAGCCCTACAAACCCAACTTTGAAAATTAGCGATATAAAAGCAATTTCAAAAATAGCAAAGTCTGTGAATGCTTTATTGGTAGTAGATAATACTTTTGCCTCTCCAATTGCTCAGCAATCTATAAAACTCGGGGCAGATATTGTTATTCATAGTGCTACAAAGTATTTGGGGGGTCACTCCGATGTAATTGCAGGAGCTGTGATAACAAACAATACTGAATTGGGCGATAAGATTAAATTTATTCAGAATTCAAGTGGTGCAATTTTAGCCCCATTCGATTCTTGGTTAATTATTCGTGGAATTGAAACTCTTCCACTTCGCTATGAAAAACACTCTTCAAATGGACTTAAAGTAGCTAAGTATTTAGAGAAACATCCTTTGGTTAAAAATGTTTATTACCCTGGTTTGAAAAGTCATAAAAACCATAAAATCGCAAAAAATCAACAAAATGGTTTATACGGTGGAGTTATATCTTTTGATTTGAAAGAAGATACCGAAGAAATAGCAAACAAAATTGTTAGCACCACAAAACTATTCAAATTAGCAGAAAGTTTGGGTGGTGTTAAAAGTTTAATATGTCATCCTGCACAAATGACTCACAAATCTATTCCAATTGAAACAAGACATAGCACAGGAATTACTAACTCGCTTGTAAGAATTAGCGTAGGCTTAGAAGATTATTCAGATTTAATTGAAGATTTGGAACAAGCAATAGCTAAAGCATTTTCAAACAGCGACAAAAAAAAGAAACCTAGTAGAATCAAGCTAAAAAACATTAAGTAAGATTTTTAAAAATTAATTTAAGAGAAAAAATGAATAAGAAATTTAAAATTGGACTTTTTGGATTTGGAACAGTAGGCAAAGGGCTATTTGAAATACTCGAACAAAAAAAGTCAAAAGAAATTGAAATTAAAAAGATTTGTATTAAAGATGCAAGCAAGCTAAGAATTGTGAATAATTTAGAAATAGATTCTAAGTTATTCACTACTTCAGCTCAGGAAATTTTTGATGATGAAGAAATTAATCTTGTAATTGAATTAATTGATGATAAGAATACAGCTTTTCATCTTTTAGAATCATCGCTCAAAAGTGGTCGACCTTTTATTTCTGCAAACAAGAAGATGATTGCAGAAAATTTAGAAAAAGTGATTTCATTGCAAGAGTTGTACAATTTGCCTGTGCTTTACGAAGGTGCAGTTTGCGGCTCTATCCCTGTGTTGAAAACAATTGAAGATTATTTTTCAAATGACACAATACTTAGCATTGAAGGAATTTTCAATGGTACTTCCAATTATATTCTAACCCAACTCAGCAAGGGATTGACATATAGGGAAGCACTCGATTTGGCAATTGACTCTGGATTTTCTGAATTAAATCCATACAACGATGTCAGTGGGCTTGATAGCAGAGACAAACTAACAATTTTAATTGCTCATTGTTTTGGGAAGTTACTTAAACCTTATGAAATTGAAACTAAAGGAATAACTGAAATCACTAAATCAGTTGTTGATAAGGTCAATTTAGAAGGCAAGAAAATTAAGCTTATTGCTCAAGTATTTCAAAATAATTTGGGCTATATAGACGCCAGAGTATTACCTATAATTAAAGACAAAGATTCATTACTTCAAAATGTAGATTTTGAATATAATGGAATTGTTATTGAATCTAAAAATTTGGGCAAGCAATTTTTGTTTGGAAAAGGAGCTGGAGCATTACCAACAGGACACGCAGTTTATTCTGATATACTTTTGCTAAACTCTGGTTTCAGCTACAAATATGAAAAAGTGAATCAAAATATTGCAGAATATGCATAATTATTAACTTTGTTAATAGTTTTTTTAGTATTTTTCGTAGGAAAAAATGGTAAATATGAAATGAAAGAAGTACAAATTTTTGGTACTCCTAAGTGCAAAGAAACACAAAAAGCAGTTCGATTTTTCAAAGAAAGAAATGTGAAAGTTCACTTAATTGACTTAAATGAAAAAAAGTTAAGTAAAGGTGAACTAAATAATATTTTGCAGTCAGTTAAGCTTGATGACTTAATTGATACTGAAAGTAAGAAGTACAAAGAAAGACAACTTGCCTTCAAAGTTTACGACAAATTTGAAGAAATCTTAGAAAACCCAACTATAGTGCTGACTCCAATAGTTCGCTATGAAAGGAAAGCTACAGTTGGGAATGCCCAAGAAACTTGGAAAAAATGGCAATAAAAAGGCATTTAAAATCAGTGAGAATTATATTTTGAATATAATTTGTATTGGAATTTTTAGATGTTCTTAATATTTAAACTATTTTCTACTTGTAAATTTGTTTTTTTTTCTTAATTTAAAAAAATTACATTAACTAAAATTATAGAGTTTTATGAATTGGTATTCCGAATCAATAGATAAGGTACTTGATTTTCACAAAGTGAGCAAAGATTTAGGCTTAAATGATGCTTCTGTATTAGAAAATCAAACTCAATATGGTCTGAATAAACTTCCTGAACAAAAGCCAACTCCAACTTGGATTTTATTTATACAACAATTTAATGATCCAATAATTTACATTTTGGTTCTTGCTGGTATATTGAACTCTTTTGTTTCTGGTTGGCACGATGCAATTGTAATTTTTATGGCAGTAATTTTAAATTCTGTCATTGGTTTTGTGCAAGAAAGCAAAGCTGCCGATGCACTAAAAGCTCTTCAAAGTATGACTGCTCCTATTGCGAGAGTTAAACGTAATGGTGTGGATATAAAAATTCCTACTTCCGAAGTAACTATTGGCGATTTAATTGTTTTAGAATCTGGCGATAGAGTGCCAGCAGATGCTAGACTTATAGATTCACATAGCTTATTGATTGATGAATCAATGCTTACTGGCGAATCATTTGCAATTGAAAAGAAACATTCTCACATAGTGAAATTAGATTCTGCTCTTGGCGATAGAATTAATATGTTGTACTCTGGCACAATTGTGCAAAGAGGGCGTGGACTTGCTATTGTTACTGGAATTGGAACTTCTACTGAATTTGGAAAAATTTCTCAATCAGTTGCGGAAACAGAAGATGCAGAAAGTCCATTGCAAATCAATGTTGATAATTTTGGAAAGAAACTAAGCTTATCTATATTAATTGTTGTTATTGGCATATTCATAGTTGGTTTCTTTCAAGGGAACAACTGGCTTAATATGTTATTGACTTCTGTTGGTTTGGCTGTATCTGCTATTCCAGAGGGATTGCCTGTTTCAATCACTATTACCCTTTCCGTTGGTCTATACCAAATGTCAAAACAAAATGCAGTAGTTAAGAAATTAGCAGCTGTTGAAACTCTTGGCTCTACAAATGTTATTTGCTCTGATAAAACAGGTACGCTGACTAAAAACCAGATGACAGTGATGCACTTATTTGCAGGTGGAGTGGATTATGATGTTAGTGGCTCTGGCTATAATGCTAATGGTGAAGTAATTAGACATAAAGATAAATCAAGCGTTAAAGTAAATACTAACAAATCTTTACAAATGGCTGCTTTTATTGGTAACTATTGCACTGAATCTCACATTGCTCTTGAAAATGGTGAATGGAAAATTACTGGTGACTCGACTGAATCGGCTGTGATGATTGCAGCTCAGAAATTAGGTTTTGAAGCTACTGGCTGGGAAAAATTCATTGATTTACCTTTTGAATCAGACAATCAATTTATGGCTGTTCGTGTTTCTAAAGATGGAAAAGCATTCTTACTTGCAAAAGGTGGTGCGGAAAGAATACTTGATAGATGTAAAGATACTATTGATGCAGATGGGAATTCAATTCCGTTGGAACACGAAGCATTAATGAATAAAACTTCTGAATATGCTAATCGTGGACTAAGAGTGCTTGCATTAGCTTATGCGGAAATTCCAAATGAACATATAAAAATTGAAGATGTAAAGGAACTTACTTTAGTTGGTTTTGCAGGAATTCAAGACGCTGTACGTGATGAAGTTGCATTGGCAGTCAAGCAATGTGCTGAAGCGGGTGTTAGAGTAGTAATGATTACTGGCGACCATATTGAAACTGCACGTTCAGTTGGTAAAGCAGTAAATATTGGTATGGATAAACCAGCTCCAGTTGCTATTCGTGGTATTGATGTTGAAAAGATGACTGATGACGAACTTTTCGACAGAGTGCCAGATATTGATGTTTATGCAAGAGTTGCTCCTGATCATAAATACAGAATCGTTAGTGCATTGCAAAAACACAACAAAGTGGTAGCAATGACTGGCGATGGAGTGAACGATGCTCCTGCTCTTAAAAAAGCTGATATTGGTATTGCTATGGGATCTGGCTCAGATGTTGCCAAAGAAGCTTCACATATGGTGCTTATGGATGATAATTTCACTTCAATAGTAAGTGCTATTCGCCATGGAAGAATTATTCTTAAAAACTTACAACACATTTTGCTTTACATACTTGCTACAAGTTTTGGTGGATTATTGACAATCGCAACATCTGTATTATTGGGATTGCCTTTGCCAATTTTGCCTGCACAATTGCTTTGGATTAATCTTGTAACTGATGGCTCATCTACTTTCCCATTGGCTTATGAGAGAGAACACGGAAATTCAATGGCAATGCCGCCACGTAAAAAAGATGCACCACTAATCCCTACTTCAATGGTTTATAGAATTATTTTCTCTGGCTTATTGATGATGATTGGTACTGTTTCTGTTTTTTGGTATGAACTACATATAAGTGGTAATTTTGAAGAAATTATGTCAGCTTTCAAAGAAGACCCTAAAAAACTAATGGCAATTCCAGCATATATGAAAGCAGTTACTATGGCTTTCTGTACTTTGGCTTTATTCCAAATTTGGAACGTACAAAACACTCGTTCTGTCATTCGTTCTTTATTTTTCAATTTGCCATACAACAAAACCGATAAACTTGATAAGATTGGTGTGTTTTCAAATCCAATACTTTTAGGTGTAATGGTATTGGCTCTTATAGCTCAATTTGCAGCTGTTCTATTTCCTGTAATGAATAATATACTTCGCACTGTACCTTTGACAACTTCAACAGATTGGATGATTGTTACAATTATTCCATTCTCAATCATTATTTTTGTAGAGCTGATTAAGTTCGGTACTGCAATTAAAAACAAAAATAAACCTATTACATTTTAATGCTTTTTAAAACAAGAAAATTAGTTAGTCCCCCGGATTTAAACCCGGGGAACACTCTGTTCGGTGGTCAATTATTGCGTTGGATAGACGAAGAAGTCGCTATCTATGCAATGGTGAAACTTGGAACCAACCACGTTGTTACAAAATTTATGTCGGAAATCAATTTTATCAATCCTGCTTTTCAGGGCGATATTATTGAAATTGGAGCTGAAGTAATAGAACTCGGCAGAACTTCAATTACTCTTAGATGCGAAGTCCGCATAAAAGACACTGACACAATAATAATTAGAATAGATAAATTCGTAATGGTTCACGTTGATATGAATGGCAGACCTAAACCACACCATAAAACGATGGAAAATATGAATGAGAACTATTAAATAAGGATTTTTATGAAAAGCCTAATCACTCTCCTATTCTTAGTTTTTGCAATCTCAACTTATGCTGGTGATAATCACAACCATAGCTACGGAAATATAAATAAAGCTGTATCAATAATTAATCCTGCAAATGGAAGCAATGTAAGTGGAACTATTACTTTCACTGAAAACCACGATGGTAGCGTGAATGTGGAAGGTACAATTAAAGGATTGACTCCAGGCAAACACGGTATGCACATTCATGAATTTGGTGACTGTAGCGACCCAAAAGCAATGAGTGCTGGTGGACATTTTGCTGGTGCACATCCAACTCATGGAGCTCAGACTGATAATGTTAGACACCAAGGCGATTTGGGTAATGCTGTTGCAAATGAGCAAGGAATTGCGACTATATCATTAAAAGATACTCACTTACACTTAAATGGTGAATTGAATATCATTGGCAGAAGCTTAATTGTTCATGAAAAAGAAGATGATTTAAAAACTCAACCAACTGGAAACGCTGGTGGTAGAGTTGCTTGTGGTGTAGTGGGAGTTTCCAAATAAATGAGTTTAGCCAAAAATGAATCCTACTATTCCAATTATAGATATGAAATGATGGACTTCTTACCAAAAGAAGCTAATACATATTTAGAATTGGGATGTAGTGAAGGCAAATTCGGCAAACAAATCAAAGATTTAGGTAAAACTGTTTGGGGTTCAGAATATGTACCTGAAACTGCTGAAAAAGCCAGTTTGTTGCTAGATAAAGTATTAGTTGGTGATATTAACGAACACTGTAATGAACTACCTGATAACTATTTCGATTGCATTATAAGCAACGATGTGCTTGAGCATCTAACCTACCCAACTGACACATTCTTTAAGTTAGCTCCAAAATTAACAGCAAATGGTTATATTGTAGCTTCTATACCAAACGTAAGGTATGTAAAAAATCTTTACAATCTAATTTTTAGAAAAGATTGGAAATACGAAAACGAGGGAATACTAGACAATACCCATTTCCGATTTTTTACAGAAAAAAGCATTGTCAGATTCTTCGAAGAAATTGATTTTGAGATTGTCCGAATGGAAGGAATTAATCCTTCTGGAAATTCAATACTCAAATTAATTAATTTCCTCACTTTCAACTTTTTTGCAGATGCTAAATATCTTCAGTTTGCTGTTTTAGCGAAAAAGAAAAAGTAAATTATTCTTCAATTTTGCAAGTACTAATCCCAAAGATTGAATAAAGTGGGCAGAAGTTTAAAAATGCTGTCAAACTAAATATCAAGCCCATTGCTATTAATACATAGCCAAATACGCCAGTTATTACATTTGTTAAGAACAATGCAAAAAATATTACAGCAACCGCTAATCTAGCGATTTTATCGAAAGAACCCATATTTTGTTTCATTTCATAACCCAAAGTTTGTAAATATTTACGAACACAATTTAACATTATTTGAATAATTTTATTCTGACTTGAGTAAGGTTAAAGTATGACTTTAATCTTACTGAATTATACCACCGCCTAAGCAGTAATCTCCGTCGTAGAGAATACCGAATTGACCTGGTGCAATACCTTGATCTTCAGTTTCCATCTTAATAAAGACAGATTCGTCAGCATTTATTGTAATATTGCAGTTGTTCAACTTGGGACCATGCCGAAGTTTGACCTGTAACCCCTTGGAAACAATATCTTCACTAATCGGTGAAATCCAATTAACTTTACCGATTGTGAGCGAATCTTGTCTTTTCGATTCAATATCATTGCTATTTGACACCCAAATAATATTTTCATCAATATCTTTTTTAACAACAAACCAAGGACCTCCGCCAAGTCCAAGACCCTGTCTTTGACCAATTGTGTGATACCAATAGCCACGATGTTGTCCTAATATTTTGCCATTATCAATATTGATTATGTTTCCTGATTTTTCGCCAAGATGGAATTTAATAAAATCAGAAAATTTTATTTTGCCCAAGAAACAAATTCCTTGGCTATCGGCTCTGTTCTTATTTGATAAATCAAACTCAAGTGCCAAATCTCTAACTTGCTTTTTGGTAAACTCCCCTATTGGAAAATAAATCCGACTCAGTTGCTCTTGCTTCAAATAATTCAAGAAATAAGTTTGGTCTTTAACTGGATCGGGCGCTCTTTTCAAAAAGAATTTATCTTCTACTTGCTCAATTTGAGCATAATGCCCCGATGCAACTTTATCGAATGAAGTATCAACTTTATCTAAAAATGCTCCAAATTTTATAAACTTATTGCAGAATATATCAGGACTTGGAGTGCGTCCAGCTTTAAGCTCAGTAATTGTATATTCCACCACAGTACTCAAATATTCAGCTTGCATATTGATTGTATTGAACTTTACTCCGAACTTATCGCAAACCTGTTTAGCAAATTCAATATCCTCATCCCATGGGCAATTACCAAGGAATGAAAGTTCATCTTCTAACCAAATTTTCAAGTAGTATGCTTCCACATCAAAGCCCTGCGATTTGAGCAAAGCCAAAGCTACAGAACTATCCACACCACCTGAGAGCAAAACAGAAATTTTCATCTTTTATAGAATTTGAGTATAAACAGAATACAAAGTTAACAAATAGACGCTTAAGTTAAGTTTTGAGTAAATTAAGAATTAATAAATAGGTGTGATTTTCTAATTACCAATTTATATGTGATTAGGGCTTATGTAGTTTTAAGTAAATCAAATCCATAAATATTTTGAACCAAGATTCTAGGATATATTAATTTGCAATATAAAACAAATAATAAAAAATCCCAGCTAATTAAATTAACTGGGATTTGAATTGTGTGCTGTCTATTGTGGGGTTTAGAATTTATTTACAAGTTTTTACAACTTTGGTTGTTATTCTTCTATTCTGTTTTCTAATACCTTCTAATTCAGAAGGTTTTAATTTCTTAAGTGCTGCACCTTTTGGTTCTTTGAATTTAGGTTGAGTAGAACCAAAGCCCATTGTACTTTCAATTTTTTCTGAGCTTGCACCTTGTGATATTAACCATTCTTTAACTCTATTTGCTCTCATATCCGATAATTCTTGGTTTCTTGAAACAGAACCTTCTTCCGAAGCATGTCCTTCAATAATTACTTGAATACCTTCGCATTGATTAACATAAGCTAAAACAGTTGCAAGTGATGATGCTGTAGATGGGAATTCAAAGTTAAACTGATCTGTATTTACAATAAACAAAATATCAGGGAAATCAACTTTTGTTCCTACTTTTGGTGCTGCTGGGCATCCATTTCTTCCTTTTACAGTGCTTTTTACTCCAACTACTAAAGGACAGTCATCTTCGCCGTCTATAACAGTATCTTTATCTGTGTCTGGATTCAAAGGGTCTGTGTGTACTCTATTTACTTCGTCGCCATCTGACAACATATCTTTATCAGTATCAGAAAGCATTGGATTAGTTTTATATTTATTCACTTCGTCGCCGTCTGTTAATCCATCGCCGTCTGTATCTACTTTTATTGGATCTGTTTTGTAAGTTAATACCTCATCACCATCTTTCAAACCATCTTTATCAGTATCAACATCAATTGGATCTGTTTTATAGTTATTCAACTCATCGCCATCGTTAAGTCTGTCTTTATCACTATCTGCTAAAAGTGGATTTGTTTTGTATTTTTTCACTTCGTCGCCATCTGATAATCCATCGCCGTCTGTATCTACTTTCAATGGGTCAGTAGCAAATTTTTCAACTTCTTCACCATCAATCAATCCGTCTTCATCTGAATCTGGTTTGCTAGGATTTGTTTTATATTGATTAACTTCTAAACCGTCTTTAAGTCCATCTGCATCTGTATCAGGCAATGCTGGATTTGTAGAATACTCATTAATTTCTTTACCATCTATTAATCCATCATTATCAGAATCAGATGATTTTGGATTTGTATTGTATTTATTAATTTCGTCGCCATCACTTAATCCATCGCTATCTGTATCAACATTCAAAGGATCTGTTTGGTATTTATTGATTTCATCGCCATCTATAAGTTTATCACCATCTGTATCGGGAAATTTTGGATCGGTCTTACGAGCAACTTCATCACCATCTTTCAAACCATCAGCATCTGTATCAACATTCAATGGATTTGTATTATACTGATTTACTTCAGCGTAATCATTCAAACCATCTTCATCTGTATCAGGTTTTAATGGATTAGTTTTATAACCGTTAACTTCTTCTCCATCTTTCAAGCCTTCGCCGTCTGTATCAGGATTGTTGGGATCAGTTCCTAAAGCTCTTTCTCTATCATTTGTCAATCCATCTTTATCCAAATCTGCATCGCCTAAGATATAATATGAAACACCAAAAGCAACAGTTAAAAACACATCTTTTTCAGTATTGGTTGCCGCATAATCGTCAAGATAATCAGTACCAGTGAATCTAAAAGTGCTTCTTCCATTAAATACGAAATTATCACTTAAATATGCTTCAAATCCAATACCAGCTGGGATTATTACTTTATTTTTAACATAGACTGCGTTTGCATTATTTGGCAAAGGGCCGTCAAAACCAGTATCACCAGATTGAGGTTCCCAGTTCATATAGCCAATACCACCAAATACATAAGGTACAAATCTTTCATGAGAGAAGAAATTGTAGGTCAAATATCCTTCGTAAGTATTTACTCTAACTGAGTTTTTACCATTTATTTTTATGTTTGAATTAGGATACACATCCCCAACATTTTTACCAATTCCAAAATAATCGGGATTGTTTGCAAGAGATATGTTGTCTATTTTATATCTTAATTGTGTGATACCTACTGAACCCATAAGTGACAATTGTGGGATAATATTGTATCTAAAGAATATATCTCCATTTAACCAAAATTGATTATCTGTGAAATCACCCCAATACTTATTAATACCAGCATCAAATCCAAAAGCCAATCTACCACTTTCACTTTGTGAATATATTGAATTAAGTGATAAGAAGAACATTGAAATTACAAACACAATTTTTCTGAATTTATAATTGTTAGAAATAGACATAAAATCTCCAGTAAATGTTACTATATAAAGTAATATTTATTAATTAATTGATTAGTTAATTAGCTCAGCTATAAATCTTCTGATTTAATTATTATAAGTCTGCTAATTATTACGTTACAATAATAATGATTATTATTAAGCATTGTGTTACATGTAATCAATAATTAGTTATATAATTCACTTATCATAGTAACAATAATTAACTTTAAGTATCCCATTAAATTACAAAACATTTCTGCCTTGAATAATTCTTAATATTACCGCAATTAAAGCTATTACCAAAAGAATATGGATAAGACCGCTTAATTGATACCCTACCATTCCAATAAGCCATAATATTATTAGTATCAATGATATATAGTAAAGTAAATTTCCCATAACTTTATTCCTTAAATTAATTAATTTTTGCTTTTGTGGTTTTTGAAATGGTAAGATATGGATTGAAAAGATTTTCTGTATTACAAATTCTTTTAAATTAGTATCATAATTTACATTTAAATTACCCCATAACTAAAGTTATGGGGTATTTACAAATTAAACAACTAGTTCCATAGTAACTGCCTGTTTGTAGAATATACAAACCCCATTCTAAACAATAGTTCCGTAGGTACGACTTTAAACTCATTTTGCAATAAACTGAAGTAAAATAGTTTATTTGTCTGTAATTTCAATTTTCTTATGCAAAAAGTTAATTCTTAATAAATAATTGTAAATAATTTGCATTTCTCAATAATTCTAAATAAGTTTGCTATTAGATAATGTAATTGTATCATTATACAGAGGTTTACTATGAAACAAACTCCCAATACTCCATTCAAATTTGCCATTGAAACCAAACTTCGGCAACGCCAAAGAACCACAATCACTACATTTCATTCTAACTAAGGTAAGAAAAGTAACTTTTTGTCATTTCAATTGTTATTTGTGAAATCTAATATTTATCAATTAAGACTAAGATTTTAGTCTGGATTAAGAAATTTTAAGAAAAAACAAACAACAAACTAACAAAAAGGTTTCAAAATGAAAAAACTACTATTTCTCGCACTTGTAATTTTCAGTGCCAATTCAC
>CAZYXG010000058.1:0-11768 GCA_964650885.1 uncultured Hyphomicrobiales bacterium
CTCAATCAAACTAACTTTTCTTTCTCAACTTCTCATCCCAATCTCAACAAATCCTTTACTTGGCACAATGCTTGAAAAGTAATAATTAGATTAAAACATTAATTGCTCAGAAACTTAGGATTGACGCTATGAATAGGATTTCTTCACATTATTCGGTAAAAGAAAATTGGCTACTATTATTGTGTTGCACATTATTGTGCTTCACTTTGTCTATAGTGCTATCTTCTTGTGCTGGTTCACAGCCACTAAATGCAAAGAAAATGGCTATCAAAAAAAATAAATCCCAAACAGAAGAAAAGCAAATTGATTCCAAAGAATTTGCTGACTTGAAAAGCAAAATGTCTGAAAAAGCAATTGAGATAAAGAAAATTCCAACTCTCAATGAGCAACTAGCTGCATTGCAAGCTGAAAACGAAAAAACAAATAAGAAATTAGAAATTATCAATGGCGATGTTGGAACTATTAAAAAGGACATAACTGAGATAAAAACAGACATTGAAGACATTAAAAATGCAATCAATATCTACTATAAAAATATGCCGCGTGATGCCAAAACTGGTGTCGAAAATAACGACCAAATGAATGCTAGCCCTAAACTAAATATACCTGCTTCTCCAGATATCAAAGCAATTGACAACAGTAAAAAGAAAAGCGAATACACTATTCTATCCGATGAAATGATTGCTCCTAAAAAAGAAGCAGTAAAGCCAAGTCGCAGACCTATAGTGATTGAAGATGATGCAGAAGAACAATTAGCTAACGAAAAATTGAAAAAAGCTAAAGCAAAACTGAAAGCTAAAGCAAAAGAGAAAGAAAAGAAAACAGAGATTTTGGATAACGTAACTGAACTAAGATCTAAAGAAAAAAAGAAAGCGAAAACAGAAGAAAAATCAATTGAAACAAAAGCTCCAACTGGCGAAAATTTCAAAAAAGCATTAGTTTCTTTAGAGCAAAAGAATTATCAAGATGCAATTAATAAGCTCAATGAAGTGCTGAAAAGCGAAAAAGATGCTAGCAAACGTAGCGAATGTAATTATAGAATCGGTGAATCTTATTATGGCTTGAAACAGTTCCCTAAAGCAGTGGATTACTTCACCAAAGTTGTGGCTATTGGCAAAAATTCTCGCCAAGATGACGCTCAAGCAATGATGGCAGAATCTTTATTAAAAATGGGACAAACAGACAAAGCAAAACAATCCTATGCAATGCTTATCACAAAGTATCCCGATAGCGAATACGTGCCTAAAGCACGAAAAATGTTACAACAATTGTAAGATGAAAAGTAAAATCTTTATAGCTTTTTGTTAATCATCTAATAAATCTGGTCTAAGCAGTTGAGTTTTCTCAACTGCTTTTTTTTGTTGCCATTCCGAAATTGTTTTGGGATTGCCCGATAGCAGCTCCTGCGGCACTTCCATATCTCTAAAATTTGAAGGGCGAGTATATTGAGGTGCTTCTAAAATTCCATCCATAAATGAATCATCAAGAGCTGAAGCTGAATCGCCCAATACTTTAGGCAAAAGACGAACTACAGAATCCACCAGCACCATTGCAGGAATTTCACCGCCACTTAGCACAAAGTCTCCAATAGAAATTTCTCTTGTTATATGCACATCACGTATTCTTTGGTCAATACCTTTATAATGCCCACAAATTATCATAACGTTTTGCATCATTGAAATTTCATTTGAAACTGTTTGATTTAGCATTTTCCCTTCTGGACAGAAAAAAATCACTTCGTCATAAGTTCTTTCAGCTTTCAAGGCCTCTATGCAGTCAAACATTGGTTCACACTTAATTAACATTCCAGCACCGCCGCCATAGGGGTAATCGTCCACGTGTCCGTGTGGGTCTTTGGAATATTTATGCAAATCGTGGGTATAAATTTTTACTATTCCCTTCTGCTGTGCAATTCTGATAATACTAGTATTAAATACTGATTCAAAGATAGCAGGCACAACTGAAATAATATCGAAACGAATAGATTCCTGCATTTAAACTGTTCCCAAAACTGCATCTAACTCAGCAATAAATTCATCTATATCTAACTTTGTAATTGTGAAAGGAGGCACAAGTCTTAGCACATTTACCGCAGTACTATTGGCAATCACTCTTCGCTCCAATAACTTATCAACTATTGGTCTGGCTTCCACTTTCAGTAAAAGACCACTCATTAAAGAATGTCCACGTATTTTTTCAATTAGATTTGGGTATTTCAATTTCAATTGCTCAAGTTTAGCAATTAAATAATCACCCATTTCAATAATATGCTCTTGCAAACCATTAGCTAATTCTTCCATAACAACTATTCCACAAACACAAGAAAGTGGATTCCCACCAAATGTAGTTCCGTGTTGTCCTTTATCGAATGAATTTGCTACTTCTTCTTTAGCTATAATTGCACCCAAAGGAAGTCCGCCACCAATACCTTTAGCTATAGTTATTATGTCTGCTTGAATATCGAAATGTTGGTATGCACAGAATTTACCTGTTCTGCCCATAGCAGACTGAATTTCATCTGCCACAAGCAAGAAATTATATTTATCTTTTAGCTCTTTCAATTTTGCAATATATTCTGCAGAAACTTCAATCAGCCCACCTTCCCCTTGCAAGAATTCCAAGAAAACAGCAGCTGTATTCTCACTAATATTTTCTTCCAAAGCATTAACATCATTATATGGAATAATATCAATACCTTCTAAAAAAGGTCCCATGCCTTCTTTATACATTGGCTTATCCATTAGCGACAAAGCACCATAAGTCCTACCGTGGAATTGCCCTTTGAATGAAATGATTTGTTGTTTGTTATTGAGCCACCCCCATCGGCGAGCTAATTTCAAAGCACCTTCCGATGTTTCACTTCCAGAATTTGCAAAGAATACTCTATCTAAGCCAGTTTCTTTTTTTAGCATTTCTGCCAGTTTAATTTGTGGCTCTTGATAGAAAAAGTTCGAAACGTGAAGATATTTCTCAACTTGAGTTTTAATAGCATTAATTATTTTTGGGTGCGAATGCCCCAATACATTAACAGCTATTCCACCTAGAAAATCTAAATAACTATTGCCTTCTGAGTCGTAAACACGTACTCCTTCAGCTTTCTCTATTACAACATTTAGCCGATTGTATGTTTGAAAAATTGATTCTTTTTCTCTTTGAATTGTATTTATTGCTGTCATAAAATGTTTCTGTTTATTTCGTATTTTAAAAATCGTAGCCAATACTGAATATATAGTTTGGCAAAGACCAAGCATAAACCTCGTTTCTCCAAGCTATATCAAGTTTCATTGGCATTCCAAACAAATAAGATCTAATTCCAAATCCAGTACTCATTAGCAAATCTTGTCTTTTTCGTATTGTATTTCCAAATTCATCTACCACAACTGAATTTGCTGTAAATTTATCTTTCCAAGCTCCACCCACATCTAAGAATATCGAACCCATCACTCCCTGAATCAGTATTGGTAATGGTCCTGCCACCAATGCTGTTAGTAATGGAAATCTTAGTTCAAAGTTAGTCATAAAGTACTTATTGCCTTGCAATTCCCCAACTCCAAAGCCACGAGCAGGCATAACAAAGTTATTAAGAAAAGCAAAATCTTCAGGTTCGTCGAATGGAATAAAGTTTTGAGCTCCCAATCTTGGGTCAACTGGGCCGAATGTTGCTCCTATCCAGTTTTCTGTGCCACCTAAAAAGAAATTTCTTGCATTTGGACCAACACTAATACCAGACGAAACTCTACTTGCGAAAGTTATATATTGCCCAATTTTTTGGTAATTTCTAATATCAGTAGAAAAAGTTGCAAAACCACTACCTCCACTGCCCAATTTGGGAGACATTGTAGCATCTATAAATAAACGCGTTCCTTTATTTGGAGCATACATTCCATAAAGCACATCGTCATAAACAAAGCGAGCCTGTGGGACAATTAAAAATTTCGATACATCATTGACATTTGGAATTGTCAAATTATCCCTACTAACATTCATAAAGTTAGTACTAAATTCAAATCTTTGAAACAAATCCAATGGATATGAAGCAGTAACTCCCAAACCAACTTTTCTGAAACGATAAAGATAGCTATCGGAGCGGGTGAAATATCCTGGCTGCATATATCCCATAAATTGATAATCCACCACATTTGGTAAATAATTATATGCCAAAATGAATGAACTATTTTTCAAATCTATAAAGAAATTAGCAAGTGCATTTATCACATGGTCGCCAAGCTCATCGCTGAATTGCATATAAGTAGAACCCTGCAATCCAAAATAAGTGCTATATGTTGGATTAGTCATAATGTAATCAGTCGAAAATTTCAACTTATAAGGTTTAGAAGATAGCAATGTGTCCAAATCTACAACATCTTGAGCAGCTGATTTCTTAGTGGCATCTGGATTTGGCTCTACCAATTTCTGCCCACTAAAATCAATCTGAAAATCACCATAACTTGGCAATTTTGTTTCATCGCTTTCTAATTCTTTCCCATTAACTTTTTTTGCAATTGAATTCACAAAAGTTTTTTTAGCTTTTTGATTTGCTTTTAGTTTAGTCAATGGCAAATTGTTGCTATCTAATTTTAAATTAAATGGGTAACGAAGCATATAAATATCATAGCCAGCGTCATTTTGAGTGCTGAAAATTAATTTACTATCTTCTCTCGATAAAGAAATTTGAGTGATTGCAGAAAGTGAATTCGTCAATGGTCTTATTTCTCCTGAAGCCAAAGTTAACTCATATAAATTACTAATTCCGTTTTCATCAGAAACAAACAACAATTTTGTATTATCTGAATTTACAGCCAAAGAAGATTTATTGTTCTCGTAATCAATAGTCAATCTATCTACCTTTTTGCTATCCAAGTTTATTTTATATACATCGGATTTGGTTGGGTTATGGTTCCAAAATCTGTAATTAGATTTGTTCTTATCCAAATTCAATTCATTATCCCTATCCGAAACAAAATAAACAGTTTTAGAATTTGGCGACCAAGTTGGGTGCAAATCCGTAAATAAATCGTTAGTTAAGTTTGTAAGTTTCTTTGTATAAAAATCATAAAGATAAATATCTCCTTGCTCAAATTTTGAACCAACAAAAGCAAGAGTTCTTCCATCGGGAGACCACTGCACTGATTCAATCATTTTCAATTTAAAAGTAAGCTTTTCATAATCTCCATTCTTAGGATTCACTATGAAGATTGCATCTTCTGGGCCCGATTTGGCAGAAACTGCAATTTTATCACCTTTTGGCGACCAAGAAATACCTGGCGAAAGCATATTCAAATCTTCAAAGTCTTGCTTGCGAAAGCTACTCACCAAATATTTTATACTATTTTTATCGCCAATTCTCATAGTCGCAATTGAATAAACTCCATTGTCATCGGTAATGAAAGCCATTTGCTCGCCATCGGGAGAAATAGCAGGAGCAGAATTGAAAAAGTTCTTTAGCTCTTTTCTTTTTGCCACAGGTGTAGCAAAATCGTCCAAATCTTTAAACTTCTCAAGATCTGGCAAATAATACTTTTTCAAATCTTTCTCGAACTTTTCCGAGAAATCTTTAAAATTCAAATTAAATGATGATTCAAATGCCGAATTGAGGTTCTTTTGAATTCTAAGTCTGTTTATAAAGTCGCCAACTTTTTCTTTGCCATATTTATCAGCTATATACCAATAAAAGGTCTGCCCCACTCTATATTGAATATAACCATCAAGTCTTTCCAATGGCACAAAGCTTTCGCTAATAATAATATCACGCATAAACATATCAGTCGCAGGGTCCAAACCATCATAACTCAAATATTCACAAAGCCCCTCATTTAGCCAGCTGGGAATGAAAAAGCCATTATTGGAAATTGAAGATTGAAGAGTGCCACCGTGGAATAAATCATTCAAAACACCATGCACAAGCTCGTGGAAAATTACGTGCTGAAACTGAGTGTAATTGCCTTGAAATGGAATAACAATATTGTTCTTATAAAGCTGAGTAACCCCACCAATACCTTCGCTAAGGAATTGTCCAATAACATTATTCTGTTGAAATTCATTGTGAGAATTGAAAACAACAAATGAAATTCTTCGAGTTAATTTGAAGTTAAGTGCAGATTCAATTTTGCGAAGGGCTTTTTCAGCTTCAATTGCAGTATAGTTTGCTAAGTAATCGCCACCTTCGGCAAAATACATATCGAAATGTTCTGTTTCTACATATCTCCATTTGAACTTCTCGTACTGCACTTTGTTTTTGCCAAACTGAGCAAAGGAGTCTGAAAAATTAAATATCAAACAAAAAATTAATATTAAAAGTGTTCGTCTTTTCATTTAAAATCACCACAAATCTATTCAAAATCTAAAACTATTTTTTGATTTTGTAAATATCTACTTTAGATAAAACTAAATTAATCATAAAAAAGTTGCAAAAGTAAACCATATTTAACGAATAATATTTGTTTTTGACTTTAAAAGACCCAAAATAAATGACAATCAAGTGCTAATATTAACTATTAATTTTTTGTTTTGATTATAATTATTTGTAACTTGTTTTTTGATTTTGTGAAATCAATAATCAGGATATATTTTGTCGTATTTACAAAATTAGTTAGGGTGAGAAAGTGTTTTCAGAATTTATAAAGTCAACAATTTTAAGCAAAGTGGTCGTAGCAGTAACAGGAGCTATGATTACAGGCTTTTTGGTTGCTCACATTGCTGGTAATTTATTGATGTACATTGGAGCAGAAGCGTTCAACTCCTATGCCCACAATTTATCCAATATGCCAGTATTAGTTTGGGGAAATAGAATTGCACTATTAATTGCACTCATTCTCCATACATTTGCAACAATTAGATTAGTAATGTATAATAAGCAATCCAAACCTGTTGGTTATAAAAGTCCAACTTATACAAAATCAACATTTAGCTCTCGTAATATGATTTTTATGGGTTTTGTGCTTTTATTTTTTGCTATCTACCACATCTTGCACTTCACAGCTGGAGTAATTGACCCAGCAACATTTAAAAGTAATTTAGAATTTACACTTGCCAATGGTGAAAAAGCACACGATGCTTATAGAATGGCTATCCTTGGTTTTCAAAATCCACTGATTGCTGTCTTTTATGTGATAGCAATGATTAGCTTAGGATTGCACTTGAACCATGGCGTGAGTTCTTTATTTCAAACTCTTGGTATCTATGGTGATAAGTTTACTAAAAATGCAAAAAAGATTGGATCTGCTTTTGCAATTATTTTAGTAGCTCTTTTCAGCTCCATTCCAATTGCTGTAATGTTAAAAATTTTAAAATAGGAATAGAAATCAATGACATTAGATGCTAAAATTCCTTCGGGACCCCTTCAAGATAAATGGGATAAACATCGTTTCGATATGAAACTTATAAATCCCGCTAATAAAAGAAAATATAAAGTATTAGTAGTTGGTACTGGATTGGCTGGTGCTTCGGCAGCAGCTTCTATGGCAGAGCTTGGTTACCAAGTGGAAGCATTCACTTATCACGACTCTCCAAGAAGAGCTCACTCAATTGCTGCTCAAGGTGGTATAAATGCCGCTAAAAACTATCAAAATGATGGCGATAGCGTGTGGCGTTTATTCTATGACACTGTCAAAGGTGGAGATTTCCGTGCTAGAGAAGGAAATGTTCATCGTTTGGCTCAAGTAAGTAAAAACATTATAGACCAATGCGTTGCTCAAGGTGTTCCTTTTGCTAGAGAATATGGTGGACTTTTAGCAAACCGTTCATTTGGTGGTGCTCAAGTTTCACGTACTTTCTACGCTAGAGGTCAAACTGGTCAACAATTACTATTGGGTGCATACTCAGCTCTATCAAAAGAAATTGGTGGCGGCAGAGTAAAAATGCACAATAGAAAAGAAATGATGGATGTCGTGCTAATTGACGGGGTAGCACGTGGCATTATTACTCGTGATTTAATAACTGGAAAAATTGAATCCCACGTGGGTGATGCTGTTGTATTAGCCACTGGTGGTTACGGTAACGTTTTCTTCCTTTCAACAAATGCTCAAGCTTGCAATGTAACAGCTACTTATAGAGCATTTAAAAAAGGTGCATTGTTTGCAAATCCTTGCTACACACAAATTCACCCTACTTGTATTCCTGTTTCTGGCGATCACCAGTCTAAATTGACGTTAATGTCGGAATCATTAAGAAACGATGGTAGAATTTGGGTGCCTAAACGCAAAGAAGACGTAACAAAACGTCCTGAAACAATCGCAGAAGAAGACAGAGATTATTACTTAGAAAGAAAATATCCAAGTTTTGGTAACTTATCTCCTAGAGATATTTCATCTCGAGCTGCAAAAGAAGCTTGCGATGACGGAAGAGGAATAAGTGCAACTGGCTATGGTGTATATTTAGATTTCGCTGATGCAATCAAAAGACTTGGCGAAGATGCAATCAGAGAACGTTATGGCAATTTATTTGAAATGTACGAACGTATTACTGGCGATAATCCATATAAAACACCAATGATGATTTTCCCAGCTTCCCATTACACAATGGGTGGGCTTTGGGTAGATTATAACTTGATGTCCACAATTCCTGGACTGCATGTAATTGGTGAAGCTAACTTTAGCGACCACGGAGCAAACAGACTTGGAGCATCAGCATTGATGCAAGGATTGGCAGATGGATATTTCATTCTTCCTTATACAATTGGAAATTATTTAGCTACTGCAAATATTCCAAAAGTAGATACAAGTCATCAGGAATTTAAAAAAGCTGAAGTCGAAGCGAACGAAAAAATCAATAGAATAATGTCTATCAAAGGTAAACGTACACCTGTTTCATTCCATAAAGAACTTGGGAAATTAGTTTGGGATAAATCAGGTATGGCAAGAAACGAAGCTGGTTTGAAAGAAGCATTGCAAAGAATTCCTCAAATTAGAGAAGAATTCTGGAGCAACGTAACCATACCAGGAAGCGGAGCTGAGCTAAATGTTGCCTTGGAAAGAGCTTTACGTACAGCTGATTTCTTAGAATTTGCAGAGCTATTAGTACACGATGCACTTGAAAGAGATGAATCAAGTGGAGCTCACTATCGCGAAGAACACGTTCAACCAGATGGCGAAGCAAAAAGAGACGATGAGAATTTTGCACACGTAGCAGCTTGGGAATATACAGGCGAGAACAGTAAACCTATTCGTCATAAAGAGGAATTAGTTTTTGAAAATGTAAAATTAGCCGTAAGAAGCTATAAATAATGACTACATTCTCTAAAGATGTAAAGATTTCATTATTAATTTTCATCTTAAGTTTTGGGTTATATTTAAGTACAATTACATCTAATTTTGCTTTGGCTCATGATAGTGTGTCTTATTTAAATATAATTAATTCAAATGTTTGGGATTTCCATCCACACCATTTGATGTATTTTCCTTTCAACAAATTAATAAAATTATTTTTTGTTGATTTGTTGGGGTTGAATATACCGAGCTATATAGTGTACTCGGGAATAAACAGCTTTTTTGGTTCTTTGACACTTTTGATAATTTTTAGAAATTTTAGAATTCTTCAAGGAATATCTTTACAAAAGTCTCTTTCGTTGATACTTTTAATAGGATTTTCCTTTGGTTTCTGGTTCTATAGTATTTGCATTGAAACCTACATCATTCCAATATTCTTTCTGTTTTCAGTTTATTACTACTTAGTAAAGAACAAAATCGAAGAAAGTAATATGAATTATTACATAATTGGTTTAATGTCAGGTTTAGCGACTATCTTTCATCAAATTTATGTATTACTTTTCCCTATAATTTTGATATACTTCATTATAGAAAAAAGGAAATATTATAGTATTTTCATCTTCACTTTGATGTATTGCTTAGCAGTAGGAGTTGCTTATTTCTCTGTGATTTTGTTTGTAGAGAAGATTTATACCTTAGATGAAATAATTAGTTGGTTAACTTTATACAACAATAATGGAAACATTAACTATTGGGTAAAACCAGGTATAAAAAGTCTATTCTTAGCAAGTATTGGTTTTTTAAGGACTTTTTTTGCAACTCATTTTTTGTTTGCAATTGCTGGAGTTGATAGTTATTTAAAATCAAAATTTGCAAATAATTTTTTAGAAGATGAGCTATTTCTAGTAAGAAATCTAAATCCAACAGTTGCAGCAATCTTTTTTATAAGTTATATAAGTTCTTGTTTATTTGTGATAAAAAGACTTATTTTTGATAGATTAAAAGGAACAGCTTTCAAAGCAGAAAGTTTTTTGATTTTATTTACAGTTATATTCACTTTGTTCTTTCTATTTTGGTCCCCAGATAATTTAGAATTTTGGATACCACAACAGATGATTTTTTGTATATACTTTGTACTGAAAACAAAGTTTACAAAATTCACATACTTGCTAGCATTAACTTTATTTTGTGTGAATTTTTTTGGCACTATATTGTTTGCAAAAAATAGAACAAACAACTACTATGAAGTGATGTATAAAGATTTAGATAAAGTATGCAAAGAGATTAAACAAAATGATTTTAAGTTAATTTCAATAACTGAAGTTACTTACGTAGGCAATAATTATCAGAAGCTATTTGGTGTTGATAGTATCTTAGCAATAGGAAATTTTGAAATAACTAACTTAACAACAATCCCCAAAAACTATAAAGTGATATTGGTTACTAATAGATTTGGAGAAAAAACAAAAAGTTTAGTAGATTCATTTTATAATCAATTACATTTGAACAAAAATTACAATGTAATTGATATTACAAATGAAAAGAAATATTATTTGATTGAAAATAATCAGGGAATGAAATAATGAAATTGAAATTAAATATTTGGCGACAAAAAAATGCAACTTCACAAGGTGCGATGGAAACACATTTAGTGGATCACGTTAGTGAAGATATGTCATTTTTGGAAATGCTCGATGAATTAAACGAGAAATTAATTTTAACTGGTAAAGAACCAGTTGCTTTCGATCACGATTGCCGTGAAGGTATTTGTGGTTCTTGCTCAATGACGATTAATGGTTGTGCTCACGGACCAGAAAAAGCAACAACAACTTGCCAATTGCACATGCGCAAATTCAAAGATGGCGATGAAATTAATATAGAACCATGGAGAGCTAAGGCATTCCCAGTTATTAAAGATTTAGTTGTTGATCGATCACCTTTTGATAGAATTATGCAATCAGGTGGCTATATTTCTATTAGAACTGGTGCTGCACAAGATGCAAACAACATACCAATCTCTAA
Source organism: uncultured Hyphomicrobiales bacterium (assembly GCA_964650885.1). GTDB lineage: Bacteria > Bacteroidota > Ignavibacteria > Kapaibacteriales > UBA2268 > JAPLFM01. Next base: position 11,226 of record CAZYXG010000058.1, read on the forward strand.
GAAAAATGCCGATTTAGCAATGGATGCTGCACAGTGTATTGGCTGTGGGGCATGCGTAGCAGCTTGCCCTAATGGAGCTGCAATGCTTTTCGTTTCAGCAAAAGTAAGTCAATATGCCCTATTGCCACAAGGTCAGCCAGAACGTAAAGAAAGAGTTATCAAAATGGTAGGTCAAATGGAAAAAGAAGGTTTTGGAGCTTGCACAAACCATTACGAATGTGAGGCAGCTTGCCCTAAAGAAATACCAGCAAGCTTTATAGCCCAGTTAAATAGAGAGTTTATGGCAGCCAAAATGTTTAAAAGCAACTATTAATAAATCCTAAAACTTAAATGAAAAGCTCAAAAGTAAATTTGAGCTTTTTTTTTGCAATAATTTGTAACTTTTTGCTTAAATTGGGTTTATTAGATTATAATCAAAATCAATTTCTCAAAAAGGAATTTTATGAAATTAATTATAGCATTCATATTCTTCTGCTATTCAATAACTTTTAGCCAAACATATAAAGTAGATTTAGGTGGAGTTTCGAATCAATATCCAACACA
>CAZYXG010000059.1:0-11281 GCA_964650885.1 uncultured Hyphomicrobiales bacterium
TCAATTCAAAAAAAAAATCCTAACTCTTTTTGAGTTAGGATTTTTTTAAATAATTAATAACCTAAGAAACTGTAAGCCGAATTCTGTCTTCTTTATTTTGCAATAAAGGAGGCAATGATTTATCTGGGAGCTTTGTCGCCAAAACCCTCAAGCAGTTTACCCGATTAAAACAATTCCGAAGAATTAGCCAGACGAACTACCTGACAAGTCCGAAGACTTTATTAATCTTACTTAACCTTGCTCCGTATGGGGTTTGCACTGCTACCTCTGTCGCCAGCGGCACGGTGAGCTCTTACCTCGCCATTTCACCCTTATTTGGCATTGCTGCCAAACGGTATATTTTCTGTTGCACTTTCCATAGGGTCCGATTGCCTAAGCTTTCGTCCCCTTCTTCGCGTTACGAAGCATACTGTTCTGCGGAGTTCGGACTTTCCTCATTGGTTCTCGCACCAACGCCATTGCCCGTTTCTGTCGGCAATTAAATTGAATTTAATAATTCGTCATCTATAACGAATTCTTCTGGAATAATAATTCTTCCACAGTTTTCGCAGAATCGAGTAGTGTTTAAGTTATTTCTAACTTCCACTATTATTTGCGATGGAATAGAACTAAAGCAGCCAGAGCAGCTATTTCTTTTTATTTGCACAGCAGCATCTTTGTGGAAAGTTCTAATTCTCACATAGTCGTGTACAATTTTTGCATCAATAGTTGGATATACTTTATCTCTTTTAGTATAAAGTACGGCTACTTCGTCGTCTTGCTGAATAGAAAGCTCTCTAATTTCTTTTTCAAGTTCTTTAAGTTCAGTTGCTTCTAACTTATAAGTAGCTTCTTGCTCTACCAATAACTTAGTTAAGTTATCTTCTTTCACGATTTCTTTGCTTAGCTGAGTGCTAAGTTGATCTTGACTTTGCTTCACGCTAGCCAATTCAGAAGTAATTGCATCGAATTCTTTGTTGTTACGCACAGCAAATTGTTGTTTGCTAAGAGTTTCTTCTTGAGCTTTAAGTTCAGTCAAAGTATTTTTGGCATTAGAAACAAAGAATTTCAATTTTTCTAAAATATCTTTAGTTTCTTCAACCATAGTTTTAGCATTTAAAACTCTCTTTTCTTTATCTTTAACTTTTTGTGGAAGATCGCCGAATTCTTCGTGTAATTCTTCTAATCTTTCATCAATCAATGCTAAAGCAGCAACGCGATGTAACTGATATTCCATTCTATAAAACCGTTTTAATTTGTAATTAAATGTATTTGTTTCTTTCTAAAGTCACCAACAGGATAGTAATTTATCGGGTTGGTGTGAGTGTTGGTCTGTATTACAGACACTTTGCCAAGTACCTTTTGCAATAATCTTGCCAAATAAATCGGAACAAATTGTTCCATTTCATAATGCCCCAAATCTATGAGCGACATAATGCCATCGCATCTGTGGAAATTATGATAAGTTAAGTCGGCTGTAATGAAAGCATCACAATTTTTTGCAATTGCATTTTCAATAAAGCTGCTGCCTGAACCGCCAACTATTGCAATTCTATTAATTTCTTTTGATTTCCCAAAATTAAATTTCACGGGAGAAAAGCAAGTTTTGGAAACTTTTTCAGCTAAATCTTCTATTTTCAATTTCTTTTTCGGCTGTGCAATTATTCCCAAACCGAAATTAGAATCACTTGAATTTTCAATTAAAAATTCTATTTTTTCTAAACCAAGCAAATCGCAAATAATCTTGTTTGTTCCTTCTGCAAAAACATCGTAGCTCGTATGCACCGACACCACTGCAATATCGGCTTTCAATAGTTTAGCCACAAGTCGCCCAACTCTTTCATTTAGAGATATTGTTTGTAATGGTCTGTAAATTAACGGATGGAACGTAACTATGCAGTCTATTTTTTTTTCTAAACATTCTTGCAAAATTGAATCATTTATTTCCAAAACAACTAAAATTTTCTTAATTTTCGTTTTAGAATTTTCAATTTGTATTCCAACTTTATCGCCATCGAGAGCGTATTGGAAAGGCAAAGTTTTGTTTATCTCAGAAACTATTTCTTCGAGATGCATCTAGGGGTTTAAATAAATTAAGTTCATTATCGTTTGCGATTGTTTACAAAATTAATCAAATTTTAACACATTTCTTAAACTAAGGCAATAAATTGTATATTTTTTTCAAAATTATTCTCATATTTACTATGTTTTTCTTTAGCGTTCAACTGGTTTGCATAAGCCAAACTGTTGCAAATCCACCCAAAAAAGGTATAACAGGAGGGGAAGAACGCCCTGATTTCAATCCAGATAGCACAATTATTTTTGAGCCAGCTAAGCCATTAGTTACTTTTCAAGAAGCTTTATCGCAACAACGCCACGCTTGGGGCATCAATCTTGTTTTTTCGGAAAGCGGGTTTGGCTATGGTATGTTTTGGAGAAATTACTTTAGCGACAAATTCACAATGGAAGCAAAATTCTTTTTTTCCGATGCGAGAAATTCCGATGAATTTGAAACTCCCGATTATCAATTTCAGCGTTATTTAGTGGCTGGAAAAAAGAATAGACTTTATAACTTACCTCTAACAATAAGTGCGAGCTATTATCCTTTCAATGATGTAATTAGCGAAACATTCAAGCCATTTGTACAATTAGGCACAGGCGTTTCATTTGTTGGGCAAGCCCCTTATTTCATTTATGATGAATTCGATCAACAAGTTTTAGATTATAAGGATTTCTTTTCAGCAATTGGCAAAGTTTTGTTTCAAACAAGATTTGCTATGCATTTTGGTATTGGTGCAGATGTTAGCATAATTGGTAAACAATCCACACAAGTTAGCTTAAATTACTACTATATCCCGTTTGGTGGCGAAGGACTGGAAAGTATGAATAAACATCTAACCAACATTCCAAGAATGACTCAGTTTGGTGGTGTGCAATTAAATTTAACTTTTGGAATGAAGTATTAGGTCATCATTAAATATGGAAGAGATAATGTAAACTTACTTCCTTTATTTTCTTCACTATCCAATTGGAAAACTCCATCGTGGAGCTCAACAAACCTTTTAGCAATTACTAATCCCAAACCAACTCCTTGTTGCTCATAGATAGTGCGTTCGAATTGCACATAAGCTCCAATGTTACCAATTTGGTCTTTTGTGAATCCCCTGCCTTTATCTTTAATTACAAGATACATCATATTGTTTTCCACGTAAGTAGAAATTTCAATAGGTGTCCCAGGTTCTGAGAATTTGAAAGCATTATCGAAAAGTTCATCAATTATCTTATGGAAAGTTTCTGTAGAAGCTTCAAGAGTTATACTATCTACTATATCGCCAATTTGCAAATCAGTATAGCGACTAGCTTTTTCTGCAATCATACTTGCCACATCGTAAATCATAGCTCCAGGTTCATCGGTACGCATAGTGCGAAGTTGTCTTTTGCGTTCAATGTTTGTTGCAATAGATTCAATACGAGTATAGATAAGGAAGTTTTCTGTGATTTTAAGCAATCTTTGTGCAGAACTTAGTATATCGGAGGCAAGTTCAGTGATTTCTTCTGGATTAATAGTATCTGGGTTTGAAAGTAAGAATCTGGCAGACCCCATCACTTGATTGATAACCGTACGGAATTCATGTGGCAAAGCATAACTAACATTTTTCCCAACGATTTCAACTTTATCTTGAACAACTTTTTCTATATTTGAGCTTTTTTTCCACTGAGCATCAATAGCAGAAATAAGTTCTTCACGAGTGTATGGTTTGACAAGGAAGTCATCGGCACCCTTTTCCATACCCATACGCATATTAGACTTTTCAGTGAAAGCAGTAAGGAATATAAATGGCGTGGTTACAGTTTTTTCATTTTTTCTAAGTTGTTCAATAACTCCATAGCCATCTAAATTTGGCATTGAAATATCGCATAAAATCAAATCTGGCTGATGCTCTAATGCAGCGGCAACGCCTTCAACACCATCGCAAGCAGTAACTACATCGTATCCTTCAAAGCCAAGCAAAGTGGCAGTTGATTCAAGGATAAATTCAGCATCATCAATAACTAAAATCTTTTTCATTCAGTATATACCTATTTTAATCAACAAATTTAAGGAATAAAAACCAAACAAACACACTCAAAATTTCAAATTATTAATTTATTATAATTATAAACAATGTTTGTCAACTTCTCCACAGCTAAGTGGATTCATTTCCTGCTGTACGACAGAATTAATAATTTAAATTGCCTTCCAAAATAAAAACAAACTAGAAAAAAGACATCAAATGAGCAATAATTTGAATAGGCAAACCACTCAAGTAGCTAGAATTGATAGCTTTCAGCCCACAAATGAAAGAAAGAATTTGAATATTCCGCCTAGTGCTAATATTTCAGAGATTTCTGTAATTGGTGGTATGCTCTTGGGCAGCAATGCAGTTTCGGTTGTGATGCCAATTCTAACAAAAGAAAGCTTCTACGACCCCCGCCATAGCTCAATCTATGAAGTAATTGGATTACTCTATCAGGATAGCAAAGCAGTAGATATTATTACATTAGCTGAAGAACTTCGAAGACTTGATAAATTAGATCAAGCAGGTGGATTTGATTATTTAATGGAAATAAATAGCCAAGTTCCAACTTCGGCAAATATTGAAAGCCACGCCTATATTATTCAAGAAAAGTTTCTGAAAAGAGAATTAATCAGAATTAGTAGCGAAATTATAACCAGTGCCTATCAGGATTCGGAAACTGCCATGCACGAAATTGATAAAGCTGAGAGCCAAATTTTTAAACTGGCAGAATTAAAATTTTCGAAAGGTTATTCGGAGATTGGCAAATCAGTAATGAAAGCTTTTGAAAATATTTCAGCTCTTCGAAGCAAAGGCGACCAAGGATTGGCAGGAGTACCTTCGGGACTTCGCCGATTGGATCATTTGCTTGGTGGATTCCAAAATTCAGATTTAATTATTTTGGCTGCCCGCCCTTCTATGGGAAAAACTGCTTTGGCATTGAACTTTGCCAGAAATGCTGCAGTCAACTTCAACTTCCCCGTTGCCTTTTTCTCGCTTGAGATGAGTGAATTGCAATTAGTGCTTCGTTTGTTAAGTGCAGAAACAGGAATTGACCAAGAGAAACTTCGCTCTGGGGCATTGAATAATACAGAAATGGCAACTTTGCATCAGGGTGTGGAAAGATTAAAAAATTGCAAGTTCTTTATAGATGATACTCCTATGCTTTCTATTTTGGAAATGAGAGCAAAATGCAGAAGATTGAAAGCAGAGCACGATGTGAAATTAATTATTGTGGATTATTTGCAATTGCTTCACTCTCCAAGTGCAGAAAGTCGTGAACGTGAGATTTCTATTATTTCATCAAGTTTGAAACAAATTGCAAAAGAGCTAAATATCCCAATAGTTGCACTTGCTCAACTTAATCGAGGAGTGGAAGCAAGAGGCGACAAACGTCCTTTACTTTCAGATTTGCGTGAGTCTGGTTCAATTGAGCAAGATGCTGACGTTGTTATGTTTGTCCATAGAGATGAGTACTATCGCACCACGATTAAGAATGACGAAAAAGCAACTGACTCTAAGCAAGATTTCCAAAAAGACAATGCTGAAAATAATGATGCATACATTTTGGTTAGAAAACATAGAAATGGTAGAGTTGATGATGTGAAAGTATCATTCTTGAAACACTTGGGTAAATTCGTGGATTATGATGACAACGAGATACCTGTAGAAGTTAGAAATAATTCAAACAGATATGGTGCTCAGCCAAATGATGTAAGTTTTTAAACAAATTTGAATTTAAAAGAGTTTTCAAGAATAATTATCTTTTAATTTTCATAATTTTGTATTCAAACTAAAGTTTTTTTACAAAAAAGGTATAAAAATACAATGGCAATCAAAGTTGCAATTAATGGATTTGGTAGAATCGGCAGAGTGGTTTTGCGTGAGTTGTTCAATCGCAAAGAAGATGTGCAAATTGTTGGAATCAATGATTTGACAGATGCACCAACACTCGCTCACTTAATGAAATTCGATTCTGTTCACGGTAAGTTCCCTGGTACTGTGTCTGTTGATGGCAATAATTTGCTTGTAAATGGTCAAGTGATACCAATTTCTTCTGAACGCACAATTGAAGGATTGAATTGGGGAAATGTTGATGTAGTTATTGAAGCTACTGGAGTTTTCACTAAGAAAGAAGAATTATCAAGACACATAGCAAATGGTGCGAAAAAAGTAGTTTTGACTGCACCTGCCAAAGATGAATTAGATGCAACTGTTGTGCTTGGTGTTAATGATCAGATTTTGACTGGCGATGAAAAAATTCTTTCAAACGCTTCTTGCACTACAAATTGTTTAGCTCCAATGGTGAAAGTGCTAAATGATAAATTTGGCGTTGTAAATGGTTTTATGACTACAGTTCACGCTTACACAAACGACCAACGTATTTTAGATTTGCCCCATAAAGATTTACGCAGAGCTAGAGCTGGAGCTGTAAATGCAATTCCAACTTCAACTGGTGCTGCAAAAGCAGTTGGCTTAGTATTGCCAGAATTGAAAGGCAAATTGCAAGGTTATTCAGTTCGTGTTCCATTGCCAGATGGCTCTTTGACTGATTTGACTGCTGTGCTTTCTAAAGTGGTAACTAAAGAAGAAATCAATGCGGCTATGAAAGAAGCAGCTGAAACAACAATGAAAGGTATATTGGAATACTCTACTGACCCATTAGTTTCTAGCGATATCATTGGCAATCCTGCTTCTTGCGTATTTGACTCTCTTTTGACAGATGTCAATGGTAACTTAGTTAAAATTGTTGGCTGGTACGACAATGAGTTTGGTTATTCAAACCGAATTATAGACTTGGTTATAAAAGTTGGAAAGTAAGAGATAAAAGATATACTCTATTACTTATATTTAGTCCCCAAAAGTTGATAATTACTTAAGGGGACTTTTTTTTAATAGAATTTCCAATGTTAGGGATTTAAAAATTCCTTTTTCTTAATTAATTTTTCTATTTCGAAATAATATACAAATTCCAAATAAAATATTAATAATTGAATATAATTTTATTCCTAATATGATACTGGCAAACTATTAAAAAAATATTTTAAATATTTCAACTAATCAAAAATTATATTTACAAGTGGGTGCAGGTTTTAGTATTGCTTTTGTATTGCCAGATGGTATTGCAATTCCTATAAATTTAAAATATGTACTTGGAAAATATAATTATATAGAGATTGAAACTGGCTTATTACTTAACGGTTATTTTTTAAATAATAAAAGTTTAGGTTTTCTAAGTTCTGATTTAGTCAAGTTAAATTCAGATATTTCTTATAGATATAATATTAAATATATTAATGGCAATTACACGGATTTATTTAAAATAACTTTTGGTTTTGTTTATATGTTTAATAGCCCAAACACAAAAGAACAATATGGCTGAAATCCATTCGTGCATTTTGTTCCTAGATTAGGTTTTTCATTAAACCTTTGGACATTGTAGAATTATCCTACACCGCAGCACCAACTCAAATGGGGAGACTCTGGCGGTATTTATCATTTCGAAAAAAATGGAATAAGTACATACAATTGTTCATTTCTACAATTTTGTTCAAAGGGTGGATAAAAACAAACTATTGCAGAATTGACAAATAATCATTAATTTGATTTTTTAATTTCTGTAAAGTTAAAGTTAAATATGAAAAAGTACATCTTTTTGTTGTTATTATTAGTTGGGATATCGGCATCGGCTCAAATTGGAGTGAATGTTTGCTTAGTTGGCAGTGTTACTGATGAAATCAATAAGAAAGCACTTAAAGCTACAATTAAAATATTAGATTTGAATGGGAAAAATATTGCCCGTCCTATTATGTCCAACGAAACAATGAATGGAGCATACTCTGCATCTGGTTTGAAACCTGGGCAAAAGATAATTGTTCGAGTGGAATGCCCTGGTTATTTTAGCCAAGATTACAACGTAGATGTTCCTGATTCCAAAGAATATGCTGAAATTTCAAGAGATTTCACAATTAAGCCAATGGCTGTTGGCACTATGATGCCTTTCAGGGTTTATCCATTCGACAGAAATAAAAGTAAATTGCGAGAAGGTGCCGATTATATCTTTGAAACAATGCTTTATGTTATGAAAAAAAATCCTACTTCAAGATTTGAGATTATTTGCTACCCAGATGATTCAAAGAACCCAGCAACTAATTTTAGGATGACTACAGAAAGATGCGATGCAATTAGAGAATACTATGTTTCAAAAGGAATTGCTCTAGATAGACTTACTGTGCTACCTTTTGCAAATATTGACAACAAAAACCCACCTCCTAGTGGCAAAGCTGCTAAAGGCAAGAGATACAAAGGTTCTATTTATTTAAAAATATTGGCTATTTAGGAAATTGAGTAAAACTCAAATTGCAAGCATTTAATCCAATCATTTTGGATATTTGCGACCTATTATCTCTAATTATTGCATAAATTGGGACAAAGAGTGAAGAAACAATTGGGTTTGCTCCTAAGTATCCAGCTATTTTCCAAAGTCCACTCGTTCGCTTCAATGCTTCAAAAATAGCTCTTGCTTTATGGAATACTCTTCCATTTGCATCAACAAAATTAATATTGAGCATTGATACTTTATCTTTAAAATCATAATCAGAATCTGGAATAGTTGCCAATCCAATAGGAGTAAGATTTTTATTAATATCAAATGTTAAGTAATAATTCCAAGTGTGTGTGCAAATCCCACAGTCGTAATCAATGATGATGTATTCTTTAGTTTTTTCCAATTGTATTAATACTCCATACCTTTTTTACCAATATCTTTTCGGTAATAAGCATTTTCAAAGTTAATTGTAGCAACTCTCGAATATGCTCTTTCAATAGCTTCTTGCAAATTACTTCCAATTCCAGTGACAGCTAAAACTCTTCCACCATTTGAAAACACTTTTTCATCTTTAGATTTAGTGCCACAATGGAAGACGATTGTATGATTATTTCCGTTTTCTAAACCACTAATTTGCTTTTCTTTTTCAAATGAATCTGGATAGCCATAAGAAGCCATAATCACAGTACAAGCAGTTTGATTGGAAATTGAAATGCTTTCCTTATCGATATTGCCTTTGGCAGCAGTTCTGAATAGTTTTGCCAAATCCCCTTGTACTAATGCCATCACTGATTCTGTTTCTGGATCGCCAAACCTACAATTATATTCAACTACTTTTGCTTCGCCATCTTTAATCATAAGCCCAATAAACAAGCACCCAATAAAAGGACAGCCATCTTTAGCCATTCCGATTAAGGTCGGCTTAATTATTTCATTTTCAATTTTAGTTAAAAGCTCAGGAGTTACTAATTTCGTTGGCGAATAGGCCCCCATTCCACCCGTATTTTTACCAGTATCTTCATCTCCTATTCTTTTATGGTCTTGCGAAGCTGGAAGCACTATATAATTATTTCCATCGCAAATGGCAAAGATTGATGCTTCATCGCCTTCCATAAATTCTTCAATTACAATTGAATTCCCTGAATCGCCAAAAACTCCACTAAAGATTTCATCTATTGCTTGATGACCTTCCTCTTTAGTAATCGGAATCAGAACACCTTTTCCAGCAGCCAAACCATCTGCTTTTATAACAACTCTGCCAGAATTTTCTATAAAGTTATGAGATTCGGCATATTCAGAATTTTTGAATACTTTATAGCTTGCTGTGGGAATGCCATATTTCGCCATAAAATCCTTAGCATAACCCTTTGATATTTCTAACATCCCAGCTTTCAAACTTGGAGCAAATACATCAATACCAGCATTTCGAATGGCATCGGACATACCCATAGAAATTGGTTGTTCAGGCCCAATGACCACTAATTCCACTGTATTTGCTTTGCAAAAGTTGATTATTGCAGTGAAATCATTTAAATCTAGTGGCGATAAATCTGCGAAATTTACAATCCCTGGATTTCCAGGTGCTGAAAATAGTTTTGAGCAACTATTTGATTTTTTAAGTGAGTAGGCAAGGGCATTTTCTCTGCCTCCACTGCCAATTAAAAGTATATTCATTTGCTATTTTTCAATTTATGTTGAGAAATTTCTATAATTCAATTTGTAACGAAAACTAAAATATGGTTATTTTGTATTTTAAAAACTAAAAATTATCAAAACTATGGCAAAAGACAAAAATATTGAGGCAAACGTTCCAACGATTGCTGAAGAAAAAATGAAAGCAGTCCGCATTGCGATGGACCAAATCGAAAAACAACACGGCAAGGGCTCAATAATGATGCTTTCCGACAAAGGTGTTGATAATACAATTGAAGCAATTTCTACTGGCTGTATGTCGTTAGATGCTGCTATTGGAATCGGGGGTGTGCCAAGAGGTAGAGTAATTGAGATTTATGGGCCAGAATCTTCTGGGAAAACTACTATTTGTTTGCATATAATTGCAGAAGCTCAAAAAAATGGTGGACTTTGTGCTTTCGTGGATACCGAACATGCACTTGATGTAAATTATGCACAAAGATTGGGTGTGGATTTGAATTCCCTTCTTTTGTCGCAACCAGAATTTGGTGAACAAGCTTTGGAAATCGTAGAAACTTTAGTTCGCTCTGGTGGTATAGATGTAGTAATCGTTGACTCTGTTGCAGCATTGACTCCAAGAGTGGAAATAGAAGGCGATATGGGCGATGCACAAATGGGTTCTCAAGCAAGACTAATGTCTCAAGCTATGAGAAAATTAAATGCTGCTATTGGCAAATCTAAAACTATCGTGATGTTCACAAACCAATTACGTAGTAAAATTGGTATTGTTTATGGCAATCCTGAAACTACAACTGGTGGTAACGCATTAAAATTCTACGCTTCAGTTCGATTAGATATCAGAAGAAAAGAAGTAATCAAAGATGGAAATGACATTATTGGCAATAGAGTGAAAGTAAAAGTTGTAAAAAACAAAGTTGCTCCTCCATTCAAAGAAGTTGAATTCGACATTATGTACAACGAAGGTATCTCTAAAATTGGAGATATGCTCGATATGGGTATAGAAAATGGCTTTGTACAAAAATCTGGCTCTTGGTTCCAATTCCAAGGCGAAAGAGTGCAAGGTAGAGATGGTTTGAAGAAATTATTAGAAGAAAACAAAGATTTATATAAAAACTTAGAAGCAAGCATCAAAGGAATGTTTGCTGCAAAAACTGTCTAAGTTTAATTATTTAAAGCATGAAGCCCTGCACTTTACTAAAAGAGCAGGGCTTTTTTTGTACTATTTGGAAACAACAATCGGAATGTTCAAATTCTCACTGCCAAG
>CAZYXG010000060.1:0-10727 GCA_964650885.1 uncultured Hyphomicrobiales bacterium
GTTCAATCTACAATAAAATAACTAGTAACTTTACTAAATACTACTGGGATATAATCTAGTCCTTATGTTATACAAATCAACATTCCCATTAACATCAATAGTTAAGTCTATCACATTGATGGTATATTTCTCAATTCCCATCTTTTCGAGCCAGTTTTTTATTTAATTTTTATTTTTCAACATAATTATTTCTTTATTGTTATCTTAATACACGTTCTATGCTATCTATTAGACTTGCTATTGTTTACTTTAAATTAATTAAATTTATGATCCATTCCTTTTTTGCATTTACTTTAGAATTATTTTCATTCTAATGTTTCCAATTGTAAGTCCATCTGCTGTCAGACTATTACAAAAATAACAAATAATTTAGTAACCAATTGTCAATTACTAATTTATGTTTTATTTTCCAAGAAATATAATTCTTCTTTAGCGGAATTGCTACTCAATAATAGATGTATTCGTAGCCATATTTGCGGATGATAGCACCAGATTTGTCGTATTCAGTTTCAAATTGTAGTTTTCCATCCAAGCGGAAGGAATATTTAATTCTGTTTAGTACGGTGCCGTTTGCTGAAAGAGTGTATTTGTCGAAAGTTGGTTGCCCATTGAAATAAACTAAGCTATCTCTTTGGGATATTATATCTTTACTCAAATAGACTATTCTTTCTGAAAGGTTGCCAGCCTGATTGTAAACATTAGTGTAGTTTCTTTCTGTAGTAGTATTACCAGTCACCTCTATAGCTTTGACAATATTGCCTTGAATGTCATAAGCATAATCGGCTTTGCTTAATAGCGAACCACTAGAATCCAAAGATACAAATGAAATTAATTTTCCGTCGGCAGTATAGAGAAATTTATTTGTTTCTTTGCCTAACTCATCTCCATTAATTCCATAACTATATTTCACTTCTTGCGATTCAACACCTTGATAGCTGTAATCAGATTTAGTAGAAACTAAACCGTTGCTGTAATTGATGGTTAAGATTAGTTTTGCTTCTTTATTGTAGTTCTTTTGGGAAATTAAGGACAATTTGGAGTCATTTTTTGTATCAAGCAAATATTTCTTTTCTGTCTTCAAAATAGCATTGGGGCTAGTTCCGACAGGATTATTTTCATTGCCGCAGGATACGAGAGCAATGAAAATTATTACAGTCAATATTTGTTTGATAGTTTTCACACCTCAAATTAAAAAATATTTTCATATAATCCAAATAAAACGAAAAAAAAGCCTATCTTTTTAAAAAATAGACTTTTTAAGTTTTTCAAACCGAATAGGTTTAGGATTTATTTATCTGCATCCATAACGATTTTATGTTGACGACGAGCAGCTTTGATTCTAGCAAGACGTTTTTCGATGCTAGGCTTCATAAAAGCAGTTCTTTTTTTGAATTCACGAAGAACACCGCTTCTTTCGTACTTCTTTTTGAAGCGACGAAGGGCTCTATCGATATTCTCGTTTCCTTGTATAGTAACACCAATCATGGTAGTCCTGAGTATTAATTATGAATAAATTTATTTTCTGTTTTTGAGTTGCAGATTATTTGAAATTTTCAATTAATCTTTTTTCGTTATTTTTTTCAAATTGCACAATGATAGATTTACCACCAGTGCTAGTTACGTCCTTGGCACGAACTATTCCAACATCATCCCAAACCGAATGGAATATTACATCGCCAATTTCAAAAGTTTCTTTAGGGCTATACTTGATAGCGTCTTCTCTTGTGATATGAACGACAGCTTTCGATTTATCATTGTCAGCTTCGATTGAATCCAGATTGACAAGCTGAGAGTGCCTGCTTCTAGTGCATCTAGCCCATTGGAATCTTCCTTTTTCAGATTCGATTGGTTCGCCAATTAGCTCGTGTTTAGTCTCTTTCATCAAAAATTGTGAATAGAGAGTAATATACTTAGCTCTTCTTGTTCTTTTCTTTACTGCTACAGCCATAACTTTAGAACTCTTTTAAAAATTGCACTTATACGGGTTACAAAGTTACGAAATAAATGTGGAAAAGTCAAGCATTCATTTTTTTATGTATATTTGAAAGAAAGCATAAAGTGTTGTTTGTCAAAGATTAATGAGTGTTTTCGGGTACTTTTCGCTAATAAAAATCTATTAAGCCAAAAATATATTTTTTTTCAACAATTATAAATTAAAGTTTTCGTTAATAATTCAAGTAAAAAGTACACAATTATCAGTAGAAAATCAACAATTATGAAAGTTTATACTCTTGAAGCGGTGCAAAAAGTGCCAATATCTATGGAAGAAGCTTGGGCTTTTTTGTCGAATCCAAAAAATTTGAGTAAAATTACTCCCGAGTATATGAACTTTTGTATCACATCGAACTCTTTACCAGAAAAGATATATCCTGGTTTGATGGTTTCATATACTGTTTGCCCATTCCCAAATCTGCCAATTACTTGGGTATCAGAAATAACTCAAGTGCAGGAGCTAAATTATTTTGTGGATGAGCAAAGATTCGGTCCATACAGAATGTGGCACCACGAACATTTCCTTAAAGAAATACCTGGCGGAGTTGAAATGGTTGATATTATTCACTATGTTTTGCCATTAGGTTTCATTGGAAGTTTAGCCAGAGAAGTGTTTGTGAAGAGACAATTAGATGGCATTTTCAATTTCAGACAAAAGAGAATGGAAGAAATGTTTGGCATTATGGACAGCCAAACAAAAATTGAAACTGGAAAATAAGTTTGCAAATATGATGAAAATCTTTTGAAAGAGAATAATTTTTCGATAATTTGCTTTTAATTACATAAATAAATTAGAAATTTAAGTCAGAGTGAATTTATGACAGAAGAACAAAGATTAGCCGAATTTGAAGCAAAGATTGCTAACGGCGAAAAAATTGAACCAAAAGACTGGATGCCAGAAGCATACAGAAAAAATTTGATTAGAATGATGAGCCAGCATGCCCACTCGGAAATAGTTGGGATGTTGCCAGAAGGAAACTGGATTACTAGAGCTCCAAACCTACGTAGAAAAATTTCATTGCTAGCCAAAGTACAAGACGAAGCTGGACACGGTTTATATCTATACAATGCAGTGGAAACACTTGGCACAGATAGAGAAACAGTGCTTGAAGCATTGCATAATGGCACAGCCAAATATTCAAGTATATTTAACTACCCTACTGTTTCTTGGGCAGATATGGGAGCTGTGGGTTGGCTTGTGGACGGTGCCGCAATGGTAAACCAAGTAAGTTTGATGGGAACTTCCTATGGCCCTTACGCAAGAGCAATGGTTCGCATTTGCCGTGAAGAAGCATTCCACAACAGACAGGGCTATGAAATTATAGCTAAATTGGCGTCTGGTACTCCAGAGCAATTACAAATGGCACAAGATGCTTTAGACCGTTGGTGGTGGCCTTCACTAATGATGTTTGGCCCAAGCGACAAAGATAGTCCTCATTCGGCACAAGCGCTTCGCTGGAAAGTTAAATTAGAAAGTAATGATTCGCTTCGCCAAAAATTTATAGACCAAACTGTTCCTCAAGCAGAAGCTCGTGGATTGAAAATTCCTGACGAAAACTTAAGTTGGAACCCTGAAACTAAACATTATGACTTTAGTGAAATAGTATGGGATGAGTTTATGAATGTGATTAATGGCAACGGACCTATGAATAAACTTAGACTGAAAGCACGCAAAGCGGCCCACGACAATGGCAAATGGGTGCGAGAAGCTGCCGAGGCATACGCAGCAAAACGCAACGTTCATAAGGTAGCGTAAGAATATAATGCTGGCAGCATAATTAAGAATTTATAATGGCACTTCCTCGGTGTCCCAAATGATAGTGGTGGCAAGGTAAGTAAAGTGAAAATTATCAGTATTAGCAAAGCTGTTTACGAAAGTAAACAGCTTTTTTTTGTTTATTTTTAATCAAATTGTAACTTTTTGGTTAGTCAAATTGTTTTATACTTAAAGAGAATAACTAAATAGTTTTATTTTAAACATAATAGGTGATTTATGAAACAGCTATATAAAATTTTCGCAATAACTATTCTAAATATGGTACTTGCTATATTTTTTGTGGTTGACATTAGTGCACAATCAGTGTACGATGTTAAACAAACTACTGTTTCCGATATGGTATTCTACGTTTCCAACTATGGTATTCTTGGGAATAATACAGCGACAGGCAAAGGAGGTCTTATTTATCCTCGCGGCACTGAAAATCAATATCTTTACGGAACAGGAACATGGTTTGGAACTAAGAAAAGAGTCAATGATACTCTCAAAAACTTAGTAACACTTACTTATAATCATAACACAGGGAGTTCGTGGATGAATCCTGGTAATATAGGTGATTTAATACCAATGCCATCTGAAATGATAACAAAATATAATGTAGAACGCTCTACAGATTTCAACTTACATGGTATTAATAAAAATAGTGCTATGCCTCCTTGGTCACTTTGGAAAACAACGGAATCTGATGCAACTGGAACTTACGAACCAACTACCACAGAGCGTAATTCCACAAAGTATAAAAATGGATTGGCAGTTGTTTCCGATGAAATGTTTCATACAAGATACAAAGACAATGACCTAAGTCGTTATGATGGTGGTTCAAATGCAAGAAAATCACAGGGCTATCCTTTAGGACTACAATTTGATGAAAAGATCTACTCTTGGAGCAAAGCTCCCTATAATTCATCGATCATTGTACAACAAACAATAACTAATACATCTACCGATACTCTTTTCGATAGCTATATCGGCAATATATTCGATCCTGATATTGGTATTATTGATAAACAGGGTGCTACAAATAATGATTTTGTACGTACTGCTAAATTTGGAGATAATGATGGTGTTTATTCTTGGTCGGGTGGTAATTTTGGCGAATTAGGTAATAATTTTGGTTATATGGCGATTGCACATTTGGAAACTCCTGCTGTAAATAATGACGTTATTAAGTCAATTAAATATAGCAACCAAGCGGCACCATTAGCGGAACAAATAGGCACTACTAGCGTTAGATATTTTACAAATAATGACGCTTTTAATTTAGATAATGAACGATATGATTTTATTAGCTCAGCAAAAAAAGACAGTGCCAAACTCAATGCAGAAATTAAAGTATTAATTGGTACTGGTCCATTTACAATATTGCCTGGGCAAACTGCTCGAATCACATACTGCATTACTATTGTGAAACCAACTAGTGGAAAAGAAGCTACTGGGAACGAAGAAGACCTACCTGCGATTAAAGATGCAATTTTAAGTAATAAACAAAATTATTTAAATAATCTACTTACTAGTGTTGAAGACAATAATGTGGCAAATAATTGGACTCTTTCCCCAAACCCAATTACAGACCAATTCAATTTGCAATACACGAGTGAATTTGGTGGAGAAATTAAAGTTAGTTTGTTTAATTTGACTGGCGTTAAAATTGCTGATTTACAAACTGGTATGGCGAATGTAGGAGTGAACAATTTTAACTTCAACATTAGCAATTTAGGTTTGGCAGCTGGCGTATATTCAATAAGAATTGATAATAGCAAGTCCACAATTTCCCAAATGATAGTGGTGGCAAGGTAAGTAAAGTGAAAATTATCAGTATTAGCAAAGCTGTTTACGAAAGTAAGCAGTTTTTTTTGTCTATTTTTAATCAAATTGTAACTTTTTGGCAAGTCAAATTGTTTTATGAATAATGCTTTTGGCAATAATAAAGTTATTTACAAATATTTAGGTGAATTATGAAAGTCTCATTACTATCAGTTATATTTTTGCTTTTAAGCAATACAACTTTTTCTCAACTTGAATGGGAAAGTGTAAAATCATTGCAAGGAGGTTATTCTGGAGGATTAAATAGAAGTGGTTTCAAAAAAGTTGATAATGATATATATGCGTTTGGAACAAATTATACTTATAGAACAACAAATAAAGGAGAAACTTGGGAAATTGCTTTTGATGGCAAGATAAAAGGTACTTTAGATATTACTAAAACTAATAAATCACTCTTCTGTATAACTAAAGGTTTAGGTACAAATAATATTCTCCGTTCAACTGATAATGGTAAAACTTGGTTTATACCTTCTTTAAATGGTTTGCCGGGCAACGAAGGTAATGGTGGTGGAGATGGTAAAGGTAAGAATAGAGCATTTTGTGCAATTGAAGCTGTAGGCGACAATTTATTTGTAATGTTTATCAATGGATTATATGGCTATGGATATAATGTATTTTATTTTTCAACAGATGAAGGTGAAACTTGGAATCAAGCATTCTATTTAGATGGTGATTATTATTCTATGTGCAATGAACATGACTACGTTGGCAGAGCTTATATGAAAAGCTATAAAAATGATATTATTTGGGGTGATGGAGCAAAATTATGTAGGTGGAATTTAGACCCTTCAAATCCAAGAACAGTATATAAAATTCCAATGGCAATGTATCGAACTAAGCCAGTAATTACAAATTCTTCCATTTTAATTGTAAACACAAACGCCAATAACCATTTAATGTATAGAGAAATTGATGATAGCTTAGAAATGAGAAAAATATTACCTAATGGATACGACAATTATTGGGGATTAAATTTAAGTAATGAGGGTGATGAAGTCATATTTAGGCTATTAGATTTCAAAACTAAGAATATTGCTAGTTTAATTTCAAAAGATGGTGGTAAAAGTTGGGAAGAATTAGCTTGTGTGGGATTACCAAGGACAGCTGCTGAATTTCCAATTTTCAAATGTGATAGTAACATTTATATTTGTCCATCATATAATGGTATTTATAGAAGTATAGATGGTATGAAAACATTCAAACTTGCAAATAATGGATTCAATGCAATTGGAACAGATGCTGGCTTTGCAGAAGATTATTCTTATCTTTACAAATATGGAAATTCAATAATATTAAATGATTCTTATGGATTGAATGATATAGCTTTTTATGGAAAATTATCGAATTTATCCATCGGATTAAAAGCTACACACAATGATTGTGAGACATGGACAAATGATTTCAGTTTGTTGCAAAAAGATACTTACAGTACTGATTTTGTTAAATCAGAAAATTTAATATTTTTACCTGACTATATAGTATATATGAAAGGTAAAAAAATGATGAAATCAAAAGATGCTTTTCAAACATGGGAAAATATAGATATTACTGGTGTTGACACAGCAAATGCAAAAAATATATCAGTTTTTATGTATGACAAAAATAATACATATTATAAAGTTGATTATGAATTTGACTCAAGGTATTTTCTGCACAAAGAAAATAAGACATTTGTTGAGTGGCAATATTATGACCCAAGTATTGATATAAACTACCACGTATTTTCTGGAGACACTGTAATATTTGCAAGCAATAAAGACGCTCAATATTCTATAAATAATGGAGACTCATGGGAGAAACTCAATTTTGAAGCACCTGCAAATTATGAAATATATGAATCTGATTTTTCAGTTACACGCAATATGATGAATGTGGGAGGCACTATATTTTCAATTCAAATGCTTCGATATATCTCGGATAGTGTAAATAATTATAAGAACGCACTATATAAATATGACAAAGGGAAAATGATTTTGCTCGGTATCGAAAATGAAAAGAATATGCCAAGCACATTTGAAATTTTAATAACAAACAACTCATTTAAACTACAAAATAAGACATTATTTTACAATATTGGAAAAGATATCTATACTTCAACAGATTTTGGATTCAACTTTACTAAAGTTTCTAAAATTGGTATTCCAGAGGATATGAAATTTGTCAATTTTGCAACATCAAAAGATTACATCTATGCTATCACAAATGGGGCAGGACTATATAAAGCAAAAAGTGCTTTGCTTTCAGTTGAAGATGATAATATAAGTTATCCAACATCAGTAAATATTTACCCCAATCCGACTAATGAAATAATAAATATTTCAGATGTTCTAATTGATACAAAAATTGAAATAACTAATCTATTAGGTGAAACTGTTTGGACAGGAATTGGAAAAAAACAGATAAATACTTCAGAAATATCTAACGGTAGTTATCTTATAAAAGTTATAAATGGTGACAAAATTAATTGTACTAAAATTGTTATTTGGAAATAATCCAAAAAAAGGGCTAATAATAAATTTTATTAGCCCTTTTTTTATAAGTTTTCTTTACTTAAAAATTACAGTTTCTCGCCTGCTTCTCTTCTTAAGGCTATCGAAACTCTATACCTCTCTTCTTGATAGCGAGCATAAAGTGTGTCTAAAGTAGCTACTATATTTTTCAAGCCGACTTTTTCTGACCATTCGAATAAACCAAATGGATAGTTCACACCTTTTACCATTGCAGTTTCAATATCAAGTCTGGTTGCAATATTCAAATATTCAACATCAAATGCTTCATTGACAAGCATCGCAATTATTCTTTGAAAAATTAACTCGCCAATGTTTTTTTCAATAAGTGGTTTTGGTAGTTCGGCACCTTCTCTATAATCATAGAATCCACGTAAGGTTTTTCTGCCAAATGCTCCTGCTTCAAATAGTCTTTTTTGTGTGATAGATGGTTTTATTCTTGGCTCGAAATAAAGTTCTTTCCAAACTGTTTCGGAAACCACATAGTTAACATCGTTCCCAATATAATCCATTAATTCAAATGGTCCCATTTTGAAACCACTTGTTTTCATAGCCCAATCTATTGTAGCCATATCGGCTATTCCTTCGTCTAATATGCGAAGGGCTTCTGAATAATAGGGTCTCGCAACTCTATTGACTATAAATCCTGGTGTATCTTTAGCCAACACACAAGTTTTACCCCAATTTTTCATTAACTCAAAACACTTCTCTGTTACAATTGGGTCAGTAAGAAATGTAGGAATTATTTCTACTAATGCCATAAGTGGCACTGGATTGAAAAAATGGATACCAATAAATCTATCTTTATTTTGCATAGCTCCAGCCAATGAAGCAATAGAAAATGAAGAAGTGTTTGTAGCAATGATAGTAGATTGAGGCACAATATCTTCTATTTTTTCGAAAATATCTTTTTTCAAATCAATATTCTCATTTACTGCTTCAATTACGATGCTACATTCGGCAAGTGGATGCAAATGCTTTGCAAAATCAATTTTATTCTTAATTTGCTCGGCTGCTTTTTCGCCTAACTTCCCTTTTTCCACTAGCATTTCAAATGTTTTTTCAAGAATTAGATTGCTTTTTGCGATTGAAGCAACCGATGTATCGCAGATAACCACACGGTGTCCAGCAGTTGCAGCAATTTGTGCAATGCCTGTTCCCATTTGTCCAGCTCCAACAATTCCAATCTTGTATTTATTTATTTCCATAAATTCTGATTAATTTGGATTAACTCACATTGCAATTTAAGAAAATAACTTAATTAGATTAGAAAAAAATGGATTATGAAATAGTTATTATTGGTGGTGGTGTAATTGGATTGGCAATTGCCGCCGAATTATCTCGCTTTTCAAAGTCGATTTTGCTGGTGGAAAGACACTCTTCATTTGGAAATGAGACCAGCTCTCGCAATAGCGAAGTCATCCACGCAGGCATATATTATCCGCCAAACTCTCTGAAAGCAGAGCTTTGTGCAATTGGTAATAAAGCTATTTACGACAGATGCAATAAATTCAATATTCCTTTCAGGCAAGTTGGCAAATATATTGTGGCTGTAAATGAAAATGAAATTGATGAACTTGAAAAAATAAAGTCTAATGCTAATGAAATTGGAGCAAAAGAAGTAGATTTCGCCACTTTAGCGCAATTACACAAAGATGAGCCAAATGTTATAGCAAAAGGTGCTTTGTGGTCTCCAATGACTGGAATTGTGGATTCGCACAAATTGATGGAAAGTTTCTTAGCAGAAGCAAAAGATAATGGAACTGACTTTGCTTGGAGACATAATTTCGAAAGAGTATGCAAAATAAGTGGTGGCTATCAAGTAACTTTCAGTTCTGATGACGGTGGGGAATTCTCTATCAATGCCGAAAAAATAGTCAATACAGCAGGATTGCATTCAGATTTAGTTGCTCAAGAATTTGGAATTGATTTAGATGTTGCTAATTATAGATTAAATTTTGTGAAAGGTAACTACTTTAGGATTAAATCTAGCAAAAAGAATTTAGTCAATCACTTAATCTACCCAGTTCCTGCTAAGAATATGCCAGGGCTTGGAATACACGTTACACTCGATTTGAATGGGGAGATTCGGCTTGGCCCCGATGTGGAATATTTGGATTTTAAAGAACAAGACTATTCGGTTGATGAAACACTTTCCACAAAATTCTATCAAGCGGCTTCTGGCTATTTGATAGGTTTAGAGCCAGATGATGTGTACCCTGATTATTGTGGCATTCGCCCGAAGCTACAAAAGAAAGGCGAGGCTGTCAGAGATTTTGTAATAGCTGAAGAAAGTGAAAAAGGTCTCCCTGGCTTAGTGAACTTAATTGGAATTGAATCGCCTGGGCTAACTTGTTCAATAGCAATAGCTGAAAAAGTAAGAGTTATGTTAGAGCTTTAAGTGTTACGAATAAAGTACTTTATAACTCATATATATAAAACAACTTACATTAATTTATCCTATGTGTAGGACTTAAATTCATTTTGCAGTGATTTGCAGTAAAAAACTTAATTCTGAAAAATGATTGCACTAAATTGCAGTAAAAAACTTAATTCTGAAAATTGATTGCATTAAATTGCAGTAAAAAACTTAATTCTGAAAATTGATTGCACTAAATTGCAGTAAA
>CAZYXG010000061.1:0-10710 GCA_964650885.1 uncultured Hyphomicrobiales bacterium
TAATTACTAATTTTTCACATCAATCAATTAAACTGTTTGAGTATTTCAGTGGATGTTGGATAGCAAGAAGTATAGTAGCCATCAAGCAGCACGATTGATTTTGATTTATCTTCAAAGTCAATTCTAATTACAATTTTCAGCTTGCCTTTCGTGCAAATATATTCTTTAATTGGGAATGCCATTCCATTTTCGTCTTCTTCCATTTCAGGATCGCCATCTGCATTTTGGAGTTGTGCTGTTCCAGTTTCGGTAATATTACAAGTAGTTCTTTTGGTAACTAATTTTAAAATGAAATTAATCTCATTCTCTGATTTATAGACTATTTCTAATATTTGTCGCTTTTCGTCATTCTCAAATACATATAAATTAGAACTTGAGTCAGCTTTAGTATAGCTACTTTGAAGATTATTCTTTGGCTTATTTTCTTGCTTTTTCTCACCACAAGAATTTATTATAAGCAGAAATAACAAAGATAAAAAGAGAGTTGTTAATTTCATAGTTGACTCCATAATAAATCAAATAAGTCCATTCATCTTGTTTAGGCAATCCCTTGCTTAATAATTAATATTGTGTGAAAGCTGGGTTCTTATTCTTATCTTTCGATTCCCTAGCTATCATTTGTTTGTATTCTTTAAGTTTTGTTTTCAAAGTATCGTTGTGAGTTGCCAAAATTTGAATAGCTAAAATACCAGCATTCTTACCAGCACCAATTGCAACTGTTGCCACTGGCACTCCAGGAGGCATTTGCACGATGGAATAAAGCGAATCTACACCAGATAGTGCTTTGGTTTGCACTGGAACACCAATCACAGGCAATATGCTCGCAGAAGCAATCATTCCTGGCAAATGGGCTGCTCCACCTGCTCCAGCTATAATTACTTTAAGCCCACGCTCTTCAGCTGAAGTGCCATATTCAATCATTTCGTGTGGAGTGCGATGTGCTGAAACTACTCTCATTTCAAATTCTACACCAAACTGCTCACAAACATCTGCTGCGGCTTTCATAGTGTCCAAATCTGAATCGCTGCCCATTATAATGCCAATTTCAACCTTTCTATCAGACATTTAGTCTTTTCCTTAACTTAATTTGTTTCTTACTTAATGACTTGATTGACAATTGAAATTCAATTTGGTGTTTATCGTCAATGTTAGTAAAGCAAATTAAGTATTTATTTTGTACTAATTTAATGTTTTCTAACAAAAGATAAACTAATAAATGAAAATAGAAATCAAAAAAAAAGGTAACTACCTTTTAGAAGCAACAAATGAATCAGGTTTAAAACTAATTTTGGATAATTCGGCAGACCATGGCGGTGGGAATGGATTTTCACCAATGGAAGCTATGCTTGCTTCATTGCCTGCTTGCTCTGCTATGGATGTTATTTCAATTTTGGAAAAGAAAAGAAAAACAATTACAAATTTGGATATTGAAGTTATTGCAGAAAGATCGGAAGAGCACCCAAAAGTTTTCACTTCTGCCAAAATTATATTCAAATTAGAAAGTCCCGATGCTCGTTTGGAAGATTTGGAACGCTCTGTGGAACTTTCTAAAGAAAAGTACTGCTCAGTATCCACTATGTTCAAAGCTGCTGGCTGTGAATTGGAATATGAGTGTATTCTGATAGATTAATTAGCTAACTAAGCTCAATCTTCCGATTTATCGGCTTCTCTGAAAGTGCCATCTGGATTAATCATTGGGTAGATTGTGCGGAATTCAAGTTTTTCAATTTTTTTAATTCTTGATTTTGCTACTCTTTGCTTCAATGCTGAAAGTCTATCATAGAAAAGCAGTCCATTCAAATGATCCACTTCGTGCTGAATCACTCTTGAAAGACGACCAGCAATAGTAATTTTATGTTCTTTAAGTTTGTTGTCAAGGTATGTAATTTCAATTTCATCAGGTCGGATTACACTTTCAAAATAGCCAGGAATAGATAAGCATCCCTCTTTATATGGCACAAGTTTATCCCCAAAAGCTACGATTTTTGGATTAATCAGCACAAATGAATTTCCCGAAGGCTCTTTTTCTTTAGGAAGTTGGTCAATAACGATAATTGATTCCCTATGCCCAACTTGATTAGCCGCAAGCCCAGCTCCATCTGCTTTATTCATAGTTTCAATCATATCCTTCACAAAATCAGCATTTTTTTGAGTGAATTCTGTCAAATCAATAGATTTTTCTCTTAAAATAGGATTGAAGCAATTATATATAGGCAATTGTGGCATTTTGGTTTTTTGTTGTTTTTTAAAAAACTAAATTAATATTTTGTTTTCTAATTAAAAAGCGTTAAGTTTGTAGTCTGTTTTTGAAATTAAATCTGAATTGGTTATTACTATGGCAAGAATTTGTGAAATAACTGGCGTTGGCCCAATGAGTGGAAACAATGTTTCTCATGCTAACAACAAAACTAAACGTAAATTTTTACCAAATTTACAGAAAAAAAGAGTTTGGCTTCCAGACGAAAATCGCTTTATCACTGTGAAAGCAACAGCTAAAGCATTGCGTACAATGGACAAAAAAGGACTTAAAGCAATGATTGGTTTATAATCCAATCTTTACTTTGCCTGATACAAAATTAAGAAAGCTGATTCATTTTTGAGTCAGCTTTTTTTATTCCTCTTCCTCATCGAAATTCTTTGGCGGCATATCAGCAAGTAAACTTACTATGAACTTCGTGGCTGTTTCTAACTCCTGCAAAGTACCTTTGTTGTCAATTGTAAAGTCTGCATACTTAATCTTCTCTTGAGGCGACATTTGTAGCTCCATACGGGCCAATACTTGGCTTTGGCTAATGTTATTGCGTTGCATCACTCTTTGGATAGCTAACTCTATAGGAGCAAAGACTGAAACAACATAATCATAGCCACTGAAAAGCCCAGATTCAAAAATAAGTGCCGATTCAACAAACACCATCTTTTCACCCGCTTCTATTAATTCCTCCACTTGAGCCATCATTTCATCGATAGCGAAAGGATGTACAATTTGGTTTACTTCTTCCTGATGTTTTTTATTGTCCTTTCCAGCATTAAAAATATACTCTGAAATAAGAGTTTTATTCAAATTACCATCGGAATAGACAATTTCGCCAAACTTATCAATAAGTTTTTGTTTTAGCTCAGGGTTTTCCATCATCTCTTCTTTGGCAATATCGTCCATAGAAACAACTTTAAAGCCAAGCGATTCGATTATAGTGGCAACGGCAGTTTTACCAGAGCCAATGCCCCCAGTTATTCCTATAACTAGAGATTCTTGTTGATTTGAATTTGACATAATTCCCATTTCTACAATAAATTTACAACAAAATTAAAAAATAATTTGGTAGAAATATAGAAAAAGCGTAATTTTGTATTCTGTTTTTGAAACGGCGTAAGCTAACAAACAAAAATAGAAAAGACTGGTCCCATCGTTTAATGGTTAGGACACCGCCCTTTCACGGCGGCAATACGGGTTCGAATCCCGTTGGGATCACTTAGCATAAGCCCTAAATACTTGATATAATAGTATTTAGGGCTTTTTAGTTTTATGTCTCGTTCATTGATTTATCTGAAATGCGAAATATCTAATCTGTTTAGAAGGTGTATAAAATTGATTGTGAATACAAATCTACTTCAACAAATCATTTTTTAAACCTCAATAAAGTTTCAATCTTATTGTATTTGAAAAGACACCATACTAATTTTATTATTTCTTTTTTAACGTAATCTTTTTTGATAAAATAAAATTAATTCCGTCATATATATCGCCTTCTTCGTTTGTTTTGATTGTGAAATTGATTTCTTTTGGCTCTACGTTAAAATCTAATTTACTTAATTGCTCTGTATCCAGACGAGCAATATATTCACCTGGCTCTAATCCCATATAATATACATATCCATCTCCTTCAGATAATGTTGTCGCAATTATATTAGAATTATTTTTTTTATAAAAATGAACTGTAATTCTCCCTATTCCCTTTAAATTGTTGTCCCTATTCATTAATACCATTCCATTTGCTTCTCCAACAATTACAACTGGAATGTCAATGCGTTTAAATTGATTTGGATCTATCATAACCTGATAAGTATTATGTTTAAAACGCCATGCAATATTATCTAAGTTATTATCACTAAACTCAATTTTATAATTTGTGAAAGAATTCAAATCTGTTATTCGAACAATAGAATCATATTCACTATAGATTACTTTACCACTTAATATTTTCAATGTATTAATCTTCACAAGATACTCATCGTCATCATATATTCCATTGAAGTTTTTATCAAGGAAGGGATAAAGCAAAATGCCTCCTTTGGAAACAGAAGTATTATTGCTGAGATTTATATAATTATTACCGCTACTTAAAGCAATACTGCCTTCAATATTTTCAGTAGAACTGTAGTTTTTATTTTCTTGGGTTAAAAATGCACTAGTTCTGGTAAATGGAAAATTATATTTAAGATTTAAAGAAAATAGATTTGCTTTAAATGTAATATTTCTTTCGAAAGTTAACGATATATATCCATCAATTATGCTCTTTTCTGCTTGTATTTTATAAGATATAGGCTTATTTTCTGTGATATTATACTGTATGGACGGAGTAAAATTGTAACCATTGGCAAATCTATAAGACAATAGAAATAATGTGGTAAAATATGTTTGATTTTTATTAACCCAATAAATTTGAGAAGTAGAGTGAGTGCTAATTTGTTTGTAATATGTAGAAATTAATATATTAGCTTGATTAAATATGTAATCCTTATAAACCAATTGATTATAATCTAATCTGGTAAAAATACTAATGTTTTCAAAATTCATAGGAACAGATAATTTAATTCTTCTTTCTTCATTGGCATTATAGAATGTTGCTTTTTGTCCCTCATTATATTTAGTGTAATCAAATTCAAGTAGAGCTTCTTTCCATAAATAGTAATTAATCAAACTATGATATTTAACACCATAATCATATTCTCCACTAATTGTAAGATTGCTCAAGGGCTGAAATGTTGCTTTTGTGTAGGGAATAAATTTTTGGTTAGGAATGGAAGATAAATATTCACTTCCTGCACTTATAGTTAAGAAATCCGTAGCTCCATAGTTAAATTCTAACTTGCCAAATCTTGCCAATTCTTTATTTTGCAAAATGCCAGCAATTAAACTATATTCAAATTCTTTTTCGGGAATAACTGTATAGGGCACATTTCGTGTTCTCTCCTCTGTCCTTACTTCGCCTGATGTTCCATAAAAGACTAATTTAATAATTGAATATCCATAAATATTTGGAACTTTAAAAATAAACAATCCACGAGCATCCGCTTTAGTAAAATCTACTAATACATTATTTATATATAGTTCTACAGTCCAATTTGGTTGAGTATATTCATTGATTGTATAATATCCTTTAGCGTTTCTCACAGTACTTGGGGAATTTCTGATTGCAGTTCCAATTAAAATTGAATTTAGAAATGCAATTGTTGGATGTGAAATAATACCAGCATCGGCTTGCTTAATTAAGTATTTGTCATTATCCACCCAATGCCACAAATATCTTATCTGGCGGAAGTCAAAATTCTGACTATCGAAGTAATTAATGAAAATATCGGTTTCGCCATACATAAATTCAGTACCAATACCTATACCAAATTGATTGCCAGGCATTCCATAAGTTGATTGAAATGAAGAAACAGACCAATCAATCATACCATAATTAAATAAATGATAAAATCTTTTAATAGTCGTGTCAGCTATACCTTCGTTTTTCAATTTTGATATGTTTGATCGGAGTTTTTCAGTACGAATATCTTTAGTAATTGGTAATTCAAAATCAGATTTTAAGGAGATTGTGAGTGATCTGAAGTTAAAATCCAAATGTATCTCAAAAGCTTTTGCCAATAATGATGATTCAATATAATGGGAGCCAGATATTTTCAAAAGACTATTTGTATCTGTAAATTCTTTACCCTTAATTTTTATTTGTTTAGTATCGAAATCAATTATATATGTGTTGTTTTCCAAATTTATGAACCCAACCAAACTATTATCGTTTTGATTTTGATTACAAGTAATTCCAAGTGTATTAAATAATTCTTCTATATTTACAAAAAGTAATTTATTGCTTGTATATATGACATCAAGATTAAAATTTCTATTTGCTTCAAGTAGAATCATCGCATCAAATTCATCATATTTAAAGGTAACGCTATCCTTTGTATTACTGTTTTCATAAATGGTGTTAGCTTTTAAAACGTTTACGAAGAGAGTTATAAACATTAAGGAAGTTATTACTAATTTCAAGAAAATAATTATTTTGGCTGGTGTTTTATGTATGGCTAAAATCCAGTTTCTATTATTTTGAAGGTAGGGCTTGGGGGTAATTCTTAATATTATCATGTAATTTATTTTTCCCCATGTATTATTCTTTGTGTACCGTTATATCATAAGTCCCTGAATAATTTCCTGAAATTGCATTCCCAGGAATTTTAAGAGTACCTCCTATATGAAAAGGAGTTGCATAATCGCAATCGCCATTCATTCTGAAACTTGTTCCGCTAATGCCATATTCCGAAGGTCCAATTTCCATCGTAATACTTCCTCCGTTACTTCCAGTCAAAATAGTAGTTTGATCAAATGTCACACTCAAATCCCAATTCTTGCAAAGCAATATATCATAGATTCCAACTTGAGCAAAAGGTGCAACATTTAGGAGTATTATGTTTCCAGTTGAAGTTCTATTTCCATTATGATTAACAATCACATTTCCACCGCTACTGCCTGTTACACAAAATGTACCAAAATGCAATGGTTGAATCTCTGTAATACTGAATTTCTTCTTTGAAAATGCAGGATTATTGAGAAATATTATTCCAAAAATAATAATTACTTTTAATCCTTGATATATCAAGTTAGATATAGATTCATTTCTTTTAAACATAATTGATTTGAGATTATGGTATTGATTAAAAACCTTCCGAAGGTATTTAATCTTCGGAAGGTTAACTCTCTCATAAAAAAAGTAAAATCTATAATTCAAGTATTTCTTCAGCATAAACTGTTTCTTTCTTTTGATCACTTGTTTTATATTGAACTTTTAATTTCCCGTCTTTAAGTTGCTTTCCGTTAACATTGTCTAATTTTATATCTACATTCCTTTTGTCAATGCTGGTATAAACAGCAATTCCATTTATGGTGCCAACTTGAATGGATTTTCCTTTTTTGGGAATAAATTCAACATTTAAGTCTCCATAAGTTGAGCAATTACCAGTTCTATTTATTGTTAGTGATAATTTTTGTGAATTATCTTTATATTTACCTAGTTTCAAATTAGTCAAACTTGAATTTACGTTAACTTTTCCATTACGAATAATTATCGGTATGGTCATACCATAAACTGGAATTAATTGAACGCTTAAGTTGTTTGGATCTAAAATTGTACTTTCCATACCAAGTGGTATTTGCTTGTTTTCTGCTCTGAAATAAAGATGTGAACGGTATTCCCCTGCAAGCATATCCATTTTTCTGTCGAATTGAATTACAATTACTTGCGATTCTCCAGGCCCTAAAGTAACAGTTCTTGGAAATATTCTCACATATTTATCCGCAAACATTAAGTTTGATTCGGATTGATCAATATTTTCAAAACTGCCATCTTCATTCATTTTCTTTTGCAAGAATGAGATTGAATAGACAGCAGTATCTTTGCCAGTATTTGCAATATTGATTTCTTCTTTTTGCTTTTTACCGTCTAAGACTACTCTGTAGGGTGTTATTAGTATATCACCTTGAGCATTTGCTGCAATACTTATTCCAATTAGAGCAATAAGTATAATTAAAATTGTCTTTTTCATATTATTTTCCTTGTTTTATTAAATTATTAAACTTCTTAGTTTATTCTTGATTAACTCAAAAAGATTGCTAAAATTATTTATTGGTAATCTACAGAAACACTGAATGTTCCAGTATAAACTCCAGCATTTTGTGAAGCTATTGATGTTAATGTAGCACCAACAGAAAAGCCATTAGCTCCTGTTGTAGCATCTATAATATCAGTAAAACTATCTGTTGTTTCTCCTGTAAAGCGTACAAGAAAATTACTTACTGTCATTTTATCTGTTGGAGCAGAACCTGCACCAGTTATTATTGTAATTGAAGGCAACCCAAATGTAACTATAATAGCTGCTGCTTTTTTCCCAGTCAGGGTATAAGTTGCATTTGTTGCAACTGGTGCTAATGATGACGCACCCAAACCACCAGTGAAAGTTCTCACACCAACTGTAGATAAGACACAAGTTCCAGCTGCTGCTGTCGTTAAAGTTATTGTTCCAAAATGCAAAGGAGTTACCTGAGTTAGAGCAATTGGGGCAATTAGAACAGCACCTGCTGTTGTAGTAATAGTTTGCTTTGTTTGAGCTGAAAGTTGAGTAGTAAAGTTTGCAATTAATGCAATAACTACTAATAAAGATGTTATTTTCTTCATTTTATTTGTACCTGTAATTTAAAAAATGTTGATTCACGTTTCTAATTTTATTTTTATAATTTAAAGTTCTCTAATTAGAATAAAAATTATAACTCTAAATTAGAGACTATTCATTCATAGAGTGTTACAATATATTTGCAATAAGTTATAACAATCACTTATTACAAATAGTTATGTAATTATTAATTTAATTATATAAGTTTTTGTCTTTGGGAATGAGAAGTCTTTTTATGAAGACAATTAAAGCAACTTAGCATTTTGCAAAAAAAAAAGACAGGTCTTTTGTGACCTGTCTTAACATTGTTTATTTTATTTTTTGGAATTAGCTGATTTTCTTAGTTATCTAGGCTCAATACAGCGTGGAATGCTTCTTGAGGTATTTCAACGTTTCCTACTTGTTTCATTCGTTTCTTACCTTCTTTTTGTTTCTCAAGCAATTTGCGTTTTCTGGAAATATCCCCACCGTAGCATTTGGCAGTTACGTTTTTACGCATTGCAGATATATTCGTGCGAGCTACTATTTTAGCACCAATACCTGCTTGGATTACCACATCAAACATTTGTCTAGGTATCAATTCTTTCAGCTTATTACAAAGTCGTTTACCCCAATCGTGTGCTTTAGCTCTATGCACTATAGAAGACAAAGCATCTACTGGCTCTGCGTTCAGCATTATGTCAAGCTTCACCAAGTCGCCTTCTCTCTCTTCAGTAAATTCATAATCTAAAGAAGCGTAGCCCCTAGTCATTGATTTAAGTTTGTCGTAGAAATCGAAAACTACTTCTGCCAATGGCAATTCAAAAACTAATTCCACTCTCGATTGAGTGAAATACGATTGATTTAATATAATGCCACGTCTATCCATACAAAGCTTCATTATAGCACCTATATATTCAGGCGGCGTTATAATTTGAGCTTTTATGTATGGTTCCATAATCGCTTCAATTAAGTCCACAGGTGGCAATTGAGCAGGATTATCCACTTCAAGTTCTTCCAAAGTGTGCTTTTTAATTACTTTATATTTTACGTTTGGAACTGTGGTAACAATAGTTTGATTGAACTCACGCTCCAATCTTTCTTGTACAATTTCCATGTGGAGCAATCCAAGGAAGCCACAGCGAAAACCGAAGCCAAGTGCTTTTGAACTTTCTGGTTCGAAGCTGATAGCAGAGTCATTTAGCAATAGTTTTGCCAATGCTTCACGCAAATCTTCATAATCGGCTGAGTCGGCAGGGTAGATACCACTAAACACCATTGGCTTCACTTCTTTAAATCCACCAATTGGACTTTTAGATTGATTGTTAGTAAGCGTTACAGTATCGCCTACTTTTGTATCATTCAAATTTCTAATAGCGGCAGTGAAATAGCCAACATTACCAGCAGAAATTTCCTTAGTGCGGTGGCGTTGCATATACATCACGCCAGCTTCTTCCACTGTATAGTCTTGACCTGTATTGATAAAGCGGACTTTATCGCCCTCTTTCAGCACTCCATCAAAAACACGCACGTTTACAATTACGCCTTTATATGGGTCGAAAATAGAATCATAAATCAATGCTGTAAGTTGCTTAGTTGGGTCGCCTTTTGGAGCAGGAATTCTATTTACAACTGCTTCTAATATATTGTCAATTCCAATACCCGATTTAGCCGAAGCAAGAATAATATCTTCTTCCTTGCAGCCAATCAATTCCATCACTTCGTTCCTAACGGTTTCTAAAGTAGTGGCAGCACTTGGCAAATCAATTTTATTCAGCACTGGTATAATTTCAAGATTATGATCTAAAGCCAAATAAAGATTGCTAATTGTCTGTGCTTCAATACCCTGAGTGGCATCTACAACTAATATAGCACCTTCGCAAGCAGCAAGAGATCGAGATACTTCGTAAGAGAAATCCACGTGGCCCGGAGTGTCAATTAAATTGAACTTATAATGCTCGCCAGCTTTGGAGACATAATCCATTTGAATAGCGTGCAACTTTATTGTGATTCCACGCTCTTGTTCAAGCGGATTGTCATCTAAGATTTGTGCGTTAGTCATCTCACGAGAGGTAATTCTACCAGTCATTTCCAGCATACGGTCTGCAAGAGTGGACTTCCCGTGGTCAATATGGGCAATAATACAGAAATTTCTATAATTTTTCATTTACTAAATTTGATTTTGTAATTTTTGAACGACTACAAAATTACAAAAATAAAAGCAAATCATTGCAGAATAAAGAAGATTACATAAGATTGAGTGCTCCCCCTTTATTTCATCTTCTC
>CAZYXG010000062.1:0-10664 GCA_964650885.1 uncultured Hyphomicrobiales bacterium
CCGCCACCACCATTGCCGCCACCGCCACCGCCACCATCTGTTCCGACTTTGGATGCTGTAATTACAGCAGTATCTGTAGATGAAAATGGACAAGAAAACAATGTGAACAAAATTAAAGTTGAAGAGTTTATGACTAATAGAACTCATCCACTTTTGAATTTTGTTTTCTTTGATGAAGGTGCTTACACAGTTCCACAACGATATAAGAGATTAAGTGCTTCAGAAAAGAAATCTTTCAATTTTAGAGAATTTTCTGCACTAAGTACAATTGAAGTTTATTACAACTTACTCAATATCGTTGGAAAAAGACTTACATCATACCCACAAGCTGAGTTAACATTAATTGGTTGCAATTCAAATCAAGGTGAAGAAACAAATAATTCAAGTTTATCTCAACAAAGAGCTGAAGCAGTCAAGGATTATCTAATTAAAGAATGGAATATACAAGAATCAAGAATAAAAATACTTTCTAGAAATTTACCAGAAGTACCATCAAATATTACCGATAAAGACGGTATAGTTGAAAATAGAAGAGTTGAAATTACTTCTAATGTTTCAAAAATATTAGAACCAATAGTTGTTAATGATACAACTAGGATTTCTAATCCACCAACTATTAGATTTAAACCTACAATAAGAACTGTAATTGGTTTAAAAGATTGGAAGATAATTACTTCGCAAAAGGATAAACAATTAAGAGTGTTTGAAGGTAAGAATGAAGTGCCAAAGCAAGTTGATTGGCAAGTGGAAAAAGAGAAAGAACAGAACTATATGCCTAAACTTGACTTACCATTACAATATAGGTTGCAAATTATAGCACTCGATAATAAAACTTGGGATTCTCCAAAACAAACATTGAATGTGAATACAGTTACTATTCAAAGAAAAATTGAAGAAGAAATAGAAGATAATGAAATTTTTAAGCTTTCTATGATTGGTTTCTCTTTCAATAAAGCAGAAATTGTTGGTATCAATGAAGTAATTGCAAAATCTGCAAAATCAAGAGTTAAGAAAAATTCGATTGTTAAAATTATTGGTTATTCTGATAGAATTGGAAACGATGATTTGAACAGAAAACTTTCTGAAAAACGTGCTCAAGAAGTTGCTAAATATCTCGGTGTAGATTTTAAAAATGCAATTGGGAAAGGTGAACAAGACGAGAACTACGATAACGATTCACCAGAAGGAAGGTTTTATAATAGAACAGTGAAAATTGAAATTGTAACACCTTTACAATAACTTTGTTTATTGTATTTATAAATTTGATAATTAAAAAATGGAGGAGCGATGAAAAAGCTCATTATATTATTACTAAGTTTTTCTTTTGGTCTGGGATTAATAGCTCAACCAAGCATTAGGATTGTGAATGTTGATGCATCTAATTTCCCTATTATGCGTGCTGAGTTTATTGCTAAGAATGCTGCTGGTGTTGAAATTAGAACGCCAAGTTTGAAAACTACAGACATAAGGCTAATAGAAAGAAATGGTTCTCAAACATTTTCAATGCCTTATACTTTGCAATGTGTTAATGATACAAAGTTTTCTTTGATTTTGACTATTGATAAGACAACATCTATGCAGTGGGGAGTTGATTCAGAAGACCCGCCAATGGCAGGTGAAGACTCAAGAATGACAATAGCAAAAAATTCAGCTTATACATTTTTGGATGCATTACCTGGTTATCCTACAAATCCGAGAGCTGATATCGCTTTGACTGCATTTTCTCAAGGAACACCACAACCATTTGTTGGTTTTTATCCACATGAAATTTTACATGATTTTACATTCAATAGAGATACTGTAAAAAAAATAATTAAAAATAAAATTTCAGCTAATGGTGGCGGTACTAATTTCAATGTTGCTTTAATGGGAGGTATCCCTGTAGGCAGAAGTGATATTCCCTCTATACTTGACTTGGCATTAAGAGCAAGATATACGCCTGTTGTAGTGTTTGTAACAGATGGTGAGCACAAACCTGAAACAAATCCTAAATATCCTAATCAAAATGCTGTTATGGCATCTGAATTTGCTGATTCTTTGAAAAAATTGAATGGTATATTCTACGCAATCTCGGTAGGTTTGACAATGCCTGATGATTTAAAAAGTATTACATTATCAACTGGTGGAGCTGCTTATAGTGATAAAAGATCTCAATCTGATATTGAAGCTGTTTATACTGATATATTAGCAAAAGTTGATTTAAATGCTAAATTTGCACCTTGCTATATTGAATGGACTGCTAGTTGCAATGCTGGTAATTTCACATTAGAATTAGTAAATCCTGCCTCGGCTACTGCTAGTGCTACTTATACTTACGATGTAAATAAACTACCAAAATTAGAAATAGTTCCATTAAAAGTTAATTTTTTAAATGTAGCTTCTGGTGCTTTTGCAGAGCAAACTGTAGCAATTACTGCTAGAAATGGAAATGTTGATTTTACCAACCCTACAATTTTAGATAACAAATATGTTGTTTCTGATTGGGGAGGTGCTTTTCCTTTCACATTATTGAAAGATGCTTCACGTAATGTTAAAATTAAATACACATCTGACAACACTAATACTTTTGCCGCATCTACAATTAATTTTGAAAGCTCTGCTTGCTCTGGCGAATTGTTAAATGTAGAGAAAGGTTATATTTTTGCTATTGACATTAATTGTGGTTCTGCTACTCAAGGAACTACCACTGGCGACATAGTTTACTCTCAGAAATTTTGTAATAACTCTGGTGCTGATATCACAATAAATGCGATAGATAAAACTGGTGTACAAGCAAATGAATTTACTCTAACAAATATTACTAATAAAGTAGTTCCAACTGGAACTTGTGTGGATATTATTGTTGATTTTGCACCACTTTCTACAACAGGAAGTTCTGCATTCTATATTGTGAAAACTTCTGCTGGAGATTTTCAAGCTCAACTTTTGGGTGGAGGTTCTGGTTTGCCCGATATTTCTGGTGCAGCTTCGGTTAACTTCCCAAATACAAATTGCTTGAATACATCAAGTACAATTTCTTATGCTATTAGTAATCCTGGAGTACTTGATTTGAATGTAACAGATGTTACTTTCTCAAATCCAGATTTCTCAATTGTTTCTCCTAAAGTATTTAAAGTAAAACCAAGTACTACTGAAAACATTATAGTTCAATTTGCTGCTGTTGCTACAGGCAATGCCACAGGTGATATGACTATAGTTAGCAATGCTGACAAGAAAACAAACTTCATAGTGGCGCTTACAGCAAAAAGTGAAGCAACAAAACTTACTTATGTTGAAAATACTACCGTTGATTTCGGAGTGATTTGCCCTAATATACCTGTGCAACGCATAATAAATATGAGAAATGATGGCGATAATATTTCAACTATGACATTAACTCCAAATTCTACATCAATTACAGCTACTGCTTCAAATAATGATGTTGCAGTTGGCGGAACAAATCAAATTACAATTGATTTATTGCCAATTGCTACGGGTAATTTTTCAACTACTTTAATAGTTAGAGACCAATGTGGGACTCAAATAACTGTAAATATTACTGCAAATGTAGAATATCCAAATTTGACAGGTGGCCCTTTAGCAATGAATTCTACAATTGGAAATCCACAAACTTTACCTCTCCCAATTGGTAATTCAAAATCAAGAGATGTTTTAGTTGCTAATGCAATTATTGTTGATGGCAGTGGAAATCCTGTACCTGAATTTACCTTGAATCAAACTACTTTCAATGTTCCTGCCAATGGAGTTTATAATGGTTTGCAAATAACTTATACACCTGTTGCTACCAATGTGGTGCCGGTTACTGGTTACTTAGTGCTATCTGGAACAAACCCTTGTACCCATTCTTCTACAATAACTATTACTGGGAATCCAGATTTAGCATCTGCAGATTTATCTATTGGTAAATATAGTGGATTGGTTGGGCAAGATATTGCAGTTTATGTAGTATTGAATAATAAAAAGAAATTTTTTGAATCGAATGCTAAGAATATAACTTTCTCAGTTGCTTTCGATGAAACATTACTTATGCCTAAATTGCCAACTTTACCTGGCACAACTGCTGGCGGAAAAAGAACAATTACTCTTACACAACCTGTCAATACAACAAGCAACGCAAGTGAAACATTTACTTTGAATTTTACAATTCTTGGCTCAGCAGTTTCTACTTCGACTTTACTTGAATTTGTGCCTACAGCACAAACAGACAATAAAGCTGCTGTGATATCGAGCACGAATGGAACATTTACTTTAATTCCTGCATTTGCTAAATTAGTTTTGATTGATCCTAAAGACTGTAAGTCTGAACCAGGTGTTATTTTTGATTTCCCAATAAAAGTTGATGATATGGCTAACCAATTAGTTGCTTTCAATGAAGGATTTAAAACAACAATTAGATTTGATGCTTCAATTTTGGAAACAAGCGATGGCTCTGGAACAATAGTTCCAAATTCTAATTACGGAAGAGATAGAATTATTGACATAACTAACAATATGAAATTCCCTAATGAAGCCGATAAGAAAAATAATTCTACACAAGCTACTGTTTACACTTTAGCAACACTGAAATTAAGACCTATGCTTGGTGTTAATAGAAAAGCAAATATCTACATTGAAAATACTGATGTAATCAAAGGAAAAGTAAACATTGCTTCAGATTCAGTAGAATTTACTTTACTTGGAATTTGTGAAGAGGGTGGCGAAAGATTATTCGATGCCGATAAGACTGCATTCCAAATGGCTCAAATTATGCCAAACCCAGTTACTGATCAATTGAAAATTCAATTTAATGCTTTAGAAAAAGGCTTCCATAAACTTTGGATAGCTAATACATTAGGCGAGAATACTGGTGTGCTTTTCGATAGATACTTCGAATATGGCACATATTCTTTCGATTATGATATTTCTAAAATGCCATCTGGTACATATAGAGTGATTATTGAATCGCCAACTCAAACTGTATCGCAAGTAATACAAATTGTGAAATAATTTTACTTTCAATTTATCATGAAGAGTGCCTTTCGGGGTACTCTTCTTTTTTTTATATGATTACACCTTGGATTAAAACTGAGACTTTAAGCGAAGAAGATTATGTGATTTTCAAAGCTAGAAAAGTGCGAAGAGTAAATTCTGAACTTGCTAAAGAAGGAATTTTTACAGAAATAGATTCGCCCAATTGGGTGAATATGATTTGTGAGACAGAGGACGATAAAATTGTTTTTGTTAAGCAATTCCGATTTGGCAATGAAGAAATTACTTTGGAATTACCAGGTGGATTGATAGACGAAGATGAAAATCCTTTGGATGCAGCAAAAAGAGAATGTTTGGAAGAAACTGGCTACTCAAGTACTGAGGAAATAAAGCAATTAGGAGTGAGTTCTCCAAATCCTGCATTTATGAATAACTTATGTTATACATATATGTGGAAAAAATGCTCAAAAATACATACTCAAAATTTGGATTATGCTGAGGATATTGAATTAGTTCTTTTGACAAAAAAAGAAATTGTTGAAAAAATTAAGAATGGGGAGATTAACCATTCTATAATTCTTTCGGGACTAATGCACTATTTTTTACAAAATAATATGATTGAAATAAAATAATGGCAAAAATTATAACGGTTACGAATCAGAAAGGTGGAGTTGGCAAAACTACTACTGCTGTTAACTTAGCGGCTTCTCTGGCAGCTCTCGAACATAATGTTTTGCTTATAGATATTGATCCACAAGCAAATGCTACAAATGGAATTGGAATTGATTCTCGCAAAATGGATAATACTATCTATGAAGTGATTATCAATAGATTGCCAGCAAATGAAGCAATTGTGCCTACACAAATGAAATATTTATCTCTAATGCCATCTCACATCAATTTAGTGGGTGCGGAATTAGAATTAGTGGCAATGGATAAGCGCGAGTTTAGATTGAAAGAAGCATTAGAAACTGTGAAAGAAGGTTATGAATTTATAATTATTGACTGCCCACCATCGCTTGGACTTTTGACATTGAATGCACTTTCTGCTTCGGACACGGTGCTAATTCCAGTACAATGTGAATACTATGCTTTGGAAGGATTAGGACAGTTACTAGCGACAATTCAAATTGTGAAACAAGGATTGAATCAAGATTTGAAAATTGAAGGAATTCTTTTGACTATGTTCCAATCGAATTTGCGTTTGTCCAATCAAGTAATTGAAGAAGTACGTAAGCATTTTGAAAGTAAAGTTTTCGCAACTGTTATTCCAAGAAATGTTCGCCTTTCGGAAGCACCAAGCCATGGCAAACCTGTTATCTTATACGATGCAACAAGCAAGGGCTCAGAATGCTATCTCACATTGGCTAATGAAGTTTTAAAAAGAAATAAAGTATCTAAAGCAGTTTAAAAATAATGGCAAATAAAAAATTACCAACAGGTTTAGGTAAAGGAATTGGGGCTTTGATGCCCGATGCAAACTTAGGGAAAGACTCTAAAGGAATGATTATTGCGAGTGCTGAGCAAGCCAAACCAGTTGAGAATATTCAAAAAATTAGTTTAGACAAAATTGTTCCAAACAAATTCCAACCAAGAAATGTTTTCGACGAGGAAGCTCTCGAAGAACTTACCCAATCAATCAAAGAAAATGGAATTATCACTCCTATTTCTGTTCGTAAAACTAAAGATGGCTTTGAGTTAATCTCTGGTGAACGAAGATTTAGGGCTTCACAAAAAGCTGGACTAACTGAAATACCAGCTTACATTATGGATATTGTTACTGACGAGCAAATGCTTGAGCTGGCAATTATTGAAAATGTGCAAAGGGAAGATCTTAACCCAATTGAAATTGGGGATAGTTATCAACGATTGATTGATGAATGTGGACTTACTCACGAAGAAGTTTCTCAAAAAATTGGTAAAAAACGTTCTACTGTTACGAACTATTTACGAATTTTATCGTTACCTAATAAAGTGAAAGATATGCTAATTAGCCAAAGTATAAGTTTGGGACACGCTAAAGTGTTACTTACTTTGCAAAACGCTGAGCAAATCAATTCATTGGCAGACGATGTGATTGACTTTAATTTATCTGTACGTGATACAGAAAAGAGAATTAAAGATATTCAATCTGGTAAAAAAGAAGTTTTTGAGCCAAAAGTTAAATTCCAACTTTCACAAGAGAATTTGGCAATGGTGGATAGCTTTGAAAATAAACTACGCCAACAATATGGAACTGAAGTGAAATTGAAATTCAAAAATGAACAAACTGGTCATATTGAAATTAATTTCTATTCGCAAGATGATTTAGAAAGAATTTTAGAATTAATCAATAGCAACAGTTAATTTGACATTTACTACTGAAATACGAGTACGCTACGCAGATACAGACCAAATGGGTGTGGTTTACAATGCAAATTATCTACGTTTTTTTGAGATAGGCAGAACTGAACTTATGCGTAACTTTGGGCTGCCATATATTGACGTAGAAAAGCAGGGCTTTTTGCTGCCTTTGATTGATGCATACACTAAATATATCAACCCAGCTAGATACGATGATATTGTTTGCATAAATGCAACTTTAGAGCTGGAAAGTGCTGCTAAAATAAAATTTAATTACGCTATAACTGTCTTAGAAAAAGTAATTTGCGAGGGTTATACTCGCCACGTTTTTGTAAATGCAGAAACAATGAAACCAACTAGACCACCGAAGTTTTTTACTGACATTATTAATAAATAGAGATATTTGGAATGATTAAATATAAAATATTCTTAATACTTTGCATTTTCTCGACTCTGCAAGCAGAATCGCCTTATAGTTTTTTGCGATATAATGCTGGAGCAAGGGCTGCCGCTCTTGGCGGATCAGCTGTTTGCTTGAAAGACGACCCATCTGCGGTTTTCTTCAATCCTGCATTAATTTCAACAGTGGAAAAAGATAATTTGAATTTCACTTTCTTGAAACACGTGCTTGATATGAATTCTGGTAATGTAACATACATTTATGACAAATTGGAAGATGGCAAACTTGCTGCCAATATTGCTTATACAAACTATGGCTCCTTCGATTATAGAGATGCTGCTGGTATTCCTTCTGGGCAAACTTTTTCTGGAAGCAATATGTCCGTTGGGGTTACTTATTCAAATGAATTAGATTCTAACTTTTATTACGGAGTAACTGGTAAGTTTATTTTTGTTGGAATTGAAAATACTAGCTCTTCTGCAATGGCTTTAGATGCTGGACTTTTCTATAAACTTAAAGATGGTAGAACAAATATTGGTGCATCTATTTTGAATGCAGGTTTCCAATTAAGCAAATTTGCTCAGTTTGCCGATAAACTTCCACTTGACGTGCGAGTTGGTATTAACCACAGATTACGTGGGTTGCCACTTTTGATAAATTTCAATTTCCATCATTTGGCAGATTCTACTGAGAACTTTTTTGATAAATTCAAGAGCTTCTCTCTTGGTGGCGAATTCTATTTCGGTAAGAATTTGCAATTGCGTGTTGGTTATGACAATCAAATAAGAAGTTTGGTTTCCAACGAAGCAGCCAAAGGACTTTCAGGACTTAGCTTTGGAGCTGGTTTCTTGGCTAAAGATGTGAAAGTAGATTATTCATTCTCTCAATATGGCTCCGCTGCCACTTTACATAGATTTTCGGTAGGTCTTTCGCTATGACATTTATAAATAAAATACAACTCTTATTGGCTCTAATAATAGTTTCTAGTTTTTCGCTTTTTGCACAAATGCCAAGTGAAATAGTTTCTGCTCAAATAAACATTTCATTTGTTTCTAGCGATATATTCTTCGCAGAAGAGGCAATTAAAACTGTTGAAATTAAGGCAGAAGAAGCTGATACTTACATATTGGTGGAAGAAAAGCTAAAGTTAATTACAGAAAACCCTAAAGTACTTGCTATTTCAAGAGACTCTATAATAACTCTAACTGTAGAATTTGGAATATTAAAGAATATCCAATTATTGCTTGAGAGAGCTAAATTCCCTGGCAAAGATGCTGTTAAGTTCAAAAGATTAGTTTCCACAATCAAAAAAGCTGAAGAATATCTGATTGTGGAATATGAGAAACAAAAGAACTCAGCTAAAACTCCACAAGAAGAAAACAAAAAAAAGTAATTAGATTCTGATTATTTGTTTGAATTTTGTAATTTCAGTTTTGCTGAAAAATCCTAACACTAAGAGTAGTACTGGATAAAAGAGGATTAAACCAATTGGAAGTAAGATTGACTGGAAGTAGCTCTCGGCAAAGACTTTTATTGTATAAATTACTCCAGTGGCTATAATTAATTTGGCAATTCTTCCAAACTCATAATTGATTGTATAAACTTTGCGAGCAAAATAATATAGAACTGCTGCTGAAACAAGATAAGACCAAGCTGTAGACCACGCAGCTGCTTTAAATCCATAAATTGGTATTAATAGAAAGTTAGACCCAAAATTCACTATAGCAGCTATTCCAGCTGCAATTGAAAAATACTTAGTCTTTTTGACAAGATTCAGACCCAAACCTAAATTATTATACACCCCATTGAAGAAATAGCCAATTAACACAAATGGCACTACTAATTCCAAACTTGACCAATAAATTGGATTATAAAAATTAACTCCAAAAAACTTAACTGCCACTAAATACTTCATTAAGAACACGCAAACTAAGAAAACAAAAGTGCAAACAAACACGAAATATGTCATCACTCGAGCAAAGAAAACATTTGCGTCTGGTTCATTCAAATGGTTCATATAGTATGGCTTCCAAGCGTAATCGAACATTGTAACGAACAACATCATAGGTATTGCAAGCTTATAGTTTGCACTATACAATGCTAAATCTGCACTCGAAACCATGTTTTTAAGCAAGATTTGATCGCCTAATTGCAACAAAATCACCGACAAACTTGCTGGAATTATTGGCACTGAAAACTTAAGTAACTCACTTGTCAAATCCTTATCGAAAGAAAAGTTTAGATTACGCAATATAACGGGGATTAGCAATATTATTCCAATAGTAGAACCAATTATATTAGCAATAAAAACACTATTTACACCAATGCCAGTATATTTAAGCAAGTAAATAGTTAAGCCAACAGTGAGTGCAATCACAGTAACACGAGTTAAAGAAAATTGGATTAACTTCCTTTCGGCTCGCAAATAGCAATAAGGAATCAATATTAAAGAATCTAGCAAAGGTAGAAATGCTGCATATTTGAACATGGACGAAAGACTTGGTTCGCTTTGGCTATAGAAATTGCTAGCCAAGAAAAAGAGTAGAGCAATAGCCACACTGGATGCTAAAACCAAAAGGAAAGTGGTGGAGAAAACTTGTTTCTCTTTTTCAGAATCGCCTTTTTGATAAAACCTAAAAAATGCAGTATCTAAACTCATACCACTCAATATATTGACAAAAGCAACTATAGAGAAAACATAAACTACATTCCCAAAGTCACTTTGTTTCAATAAGTTAGTATAGAATGGCGTTAGCAGAAAACTAAGGAAACGCCCAAATATATTGAAAGTTCCATAGATAGCCGTATCATTAGCCAAACGCTTAAGTTTAGAATACATTAATTTTCTTTTATTTCAAAAAGCAATACCACCAAATGCAATTTAAGAAAATTATTTAAGAGTTATTAGTTTTGAGTGATGAGTTAAGAGTTGCATTTCGAGTTCGTTCAATCA
>CAZYXG010000063.1:0-10543 GCA_964650885.1 uncultured Hyphomicrobiales bacterium
TACATTGGAGTTTGAATCTTTTCTTTGAATAAATACGTGGTAATTACCACTATAAAAAATATGTAACTATATATAACATACAAATGTTAAGTTTCAAAAACACTACTTATGACGTTAGTATTGACTTTTTTTCAAAAAAAAACTCTACAAATTTAATTGTAGGGCTTTGATTTTCAATTTGTAGTTTGTAAAAATTGTCTTTATAATTCTTGACTTGTTTAATTGGAGACAATATCTCAACATCATTACTTTTCAAAAACCATTTTGCATCAAGTTTGGGATTGGATAAATTTTCAATTCTGTAACTTCCCCAATTCCAATCTTTAACTTCTATTATTAATACTCCAAAAATTTCTCTTATAACAATAATATCGGTCATATCGCCATTGATGAAAGGCTGAAAGTACACTTCATATGTATCATCAGGATTATCATTTGAAAACTTTAGAAGTGTCCATTCTCCCTCTGTGGGTTTTACTTTGTATTCTAGTATCTTTTCCATTGTTGGAAATAAAATTGACATATATAGTCCTAGTTGCTAAATTTATTATTATTTTTTTCAAATTCTATGCCACACCCTTGAATTGATGTGGCATAGTTTTATTTTTAGTTTTTGTACATTTTGAGCAGTATATGCTTTTTTTGCAATTTTTCGACTACCACATATAAACCTAACCTGAATTCTGGGTCATCATCTCCCATTCTATATAGCATATTTGCTATAGTGTCGAGTTTATTGGCAAATGAAAATGAAGTGAAATCATCTGTAATCTTTTCATTTTTGAGTTCATAAAAACCAAATACTCCTTGATGGATTAGACCTAGTAATCTATCTAAATTTTCTTGAATTTCTTTGACTATTTCTTC
The DNA here is from genome assembly GCA_964650885.1 of uncultured Hyphomicrobiales bacterium. Lineage (GTDB taxonomy): Bacteria > Bacteroidota > Ignavibacteria > Kapaibacteriales > UBA2268 > JAPLFM01. The sequence goes on from CAZYXG010000063.1 coordinate 868, forward strand.
TTTGTTTTCCATTGTTTCCCTTGTTAATTAATTTAAATAAAAGCTTAATACAAACTTGTAGCTACTGGTTCCAAGTTCTAAATTAGTTATAGATGGTAATTTTGTTTCTGTAGCATTGCCATTGTCTTGTTTATTCCCACTAGAATTCGAGTATTTCAAGTTATATTCCATTGAAAATGAAACATTATCCCAAGCAAACCATTCAGCTCCAATGATTAAACCAGCTCCATAGGATTCTATAGCTTCATTTATTTGATTTACTTTGCTATTATCTAAGTAATCACTATTATTATTACTTTTTTTGTAGTAGCCACCGACACCTATATATCCAGTAGTAGTGTTATTTTTGGCGAAATTATAAAGCAAACTAGGAGAAATATTCAACCCAACTGTAGATTTATTCAAACTGTAACTTGTTCCTGCTTCAAGCTTAGTTTCTAATTCGTTTATCTTCGTGTAGCCTAATGATAATCTAAATGCTAAATCTTTAGCTATAAAGTATTTATACCCTATTCCTCCTGAGAAGGCATTTGCTCCAAGTTTATCCAAACCATCTAATTCAAAAAGTAAAGCTTGGTTATCTGTTGCAGACTTAACTCTATCTGCTGAGAGTAAATTGTTGACAATTAAAATGTTTGCCAAAATAATGAAAAGTATTATTTTCATTGTATGTTTCCTTAAAATTAATTAAAATAAAATGCTATTATTAAACTCAAATTTGGTTTTGTACCATATTGGATGGTATTTAGTTTGTTGTTTTCTCTGAAAATATTTCTACCTATTTTCGATTTTTTTTGCAGAATCGAATAAGGGAAAAAGTACTCCCCAGCAATTGACAAATTATGAAAAGGGAAAAATTCAGCACCAATTGAAAGTGATAGTGATTTAACGTCTTGCTCGGTGCTTACTTTGTATTTGTCTATATATTCATATCCAATTGATGATTTTTGATACATCGCTTGAAGTGAGAAATAACCAGATAAATTTTCTTGGTTGAAAAAGTTTTGTCTATACGATACTGAAGCAAAATAACTTGAATTATATCTACTTTCTATATCGTTACTAGGTTTGTTTGAATTCATTCTGTCTATTCCATAAGTCAATCGAAATGCAGAATTTCTTCCCAAAAATGCTAGTATTCCAAGTCCAGAATTGAATCCATTGAATGAAACGTTGTTTGCAGCATTCAAATTACCTAAAAGAGCAAGTGTACCAAAACCAGAACGCAATTGTGGTGGTGGTTCAACATCTAACTCTCCCCTAATGATTATAATGTCATAAAAGTTGCAATCAGAATAAATTCTAATACTATAATTTGTAATTGCTTCATTTAGGACTGTAATCTGAAAATTAAGTTCTAGGGTACTATCTTTAACCAAAGTAAAGTAATTTGTAGATTCTATAACTTTGATTGTTGAATCATATTTAAGTTGACCATTATTATCAAGGCTAAAAACAATTGAATCTCTTTTCCTTGTAGTGTAATCTTTGTTTAATGTCTTATTATAAGTATCAGAAATCACAATTTCTTTATAGTGAGAACTTATACTATCAATTCTGTAATTATTTTTCATTGCTTTGATTTGTACACTGAAGTTGTCTTTCTCACCATATTCCAATTGCACATACATATTTTTATTTGGAATATATAGTTTGCCAGTGAATTGTTCGAAGTAGTTATTCAAATTGATTACATCTACAATTATTCCATCAACATAAACATTGTAGTTGTTATCACAAGTTTTTAAAGCTTCTAACGTAAACTTACATACTTGTTCTTTCTCTGTTTCGTTATCTAATATATCATTGAATACTTTTTCAGCTTCGCTAATAGAGTTTATATTAGTTTTGTACACTCCACCAGTCAGCTCAGCAATTCTTTTAAGTTCAACTGATTCAATGTTGCCAATTGTTAAGCAATGGATAATAATATTGTCTTTTTTTGCTTTTTCAATTACCAAATCGTCATTGATATTAGCAAGTCCATCAGTGAGAAACACAATAATTTTCTTTTCCTTTTTAGCTCCAGCCATATTAATCAAAGCTCCATTTAAAGGATTTAGGAAAGCCTCATAATAGCTCGTGCCTCCATTGGGATATAATCTTCCAATAGCATAATTCAAAGAGTAATTACTGTTTGTAAAATCTTGCAATACAGTTGAATAATGATTAAAAGAAATTATTGAACATTCATAATTATAATTAATTTTGTCCAATTGATTTACCCACGCAATAGCAGCCGATTTTGCCTTTTCCATATTCCCTAAGTCATACATTGAACCAGAAACATCTAAAACTAATGTACTTGAAAGTGATTTTGATATTGAATTTTTCTCACAATCAATTGAATTTATTTCTAAAGATTTTTCACTACTTTTAAAAACTAAATTATTTGTGTCTATTAGTTTCAATTTTGTTCCACTTTGCACTAAATCTCCAGTAATTATTGGGTATCTACTTACATCAATATTCCTTACTTTGAAATTCTGTGATTTACTGATGAAAATCACTAACAACAATAATAGAATCACAATAAATACTTTCTTCATTTCACCACCTCTAACTTTTTGATTTCTTTACTATTCTTCATAATGTAGAATCCTTTTTCTAACTTGCTTAAGATTTCGTTAAGATTATTGTTTAAGGTCATTAAATGAATGCCTTCAACGTTATAAATTTCCCACAATTCGGACTCACTGTTGTTAATATCAATTACATTTGAAATTAATGCACAATCAATATTTACTTTCACTTTTTGACTATTGCTGTTTCTAAGACCAATTTCTAAGTTATTGATACTTGAAAGTTTATTACTAGGAATCTTAAAGAAATGATAACAACAACTTGTTTGGTTATCAGCATTTAAAATTTGATTTATTAACTGCTTAATTCCAAGTGAATCATTAACTTTTGTAACTTTTTGATTTGTCTGAGGAACTAAAAATATCTTCAATTTTTCATAAGCCAAATTGTCAATTTCATCTTCATTTACCGCTAATGCTATTGGAAAAACATCAATACCTTTGTATTCTGTTTTCAACTTCTCCTTAAGTTTTTCTTTGTCAATATTGTTAGTGCTAAAACCATCTGTAAATAAAACAAGTAACTTTCTATCTGTATTTCTATTTTTAAGCATATCCATTGAGCTATAAAAAGCACTGATAATATTGCTTGAAGAATCTAGTTTGAAAGTAGAAACTTCCTTCTGGATTTTTCCAAAGTCATTTGTCCAACTTATTAACTCATTTCTACTTTTGCTAAATGAAGCTAAGTTATATTCATCTGAAATAAATTCTCTACTTGAAATAGACCTTGCAAACTGGTTTATAGTAGACTGCATACAGTCAAGTCTTGGCTTAAAACTTTTCTCATCTATTGGCTCTTCCATACTCTGCGAAGCATCTAGCAAGAAAGAGACTGAAATTGACTTAGGTTTACCTTTAAAACAAGAAATTGAATCCGATTTTATCTCCTCCCCATTAAGATACAAGCTAAACATATCATTGGAATTGGTATTTTTTATAAAAATGAAATTGCTTATGTTTGTTGCTATGGCAATAAATACATCACCATTTTTTGTTTTTTCGCAATATGAATCACAAACATCAATTTTTATATCACATACTTCATCAATCTCTACGAAAAGCCTTCCCTTATTATCTTCATATCTAGGAATGTTCATTCGCTTATTCAAATCAATTACAGAATCCAATATTTGTAATTCCCCATTTGAATTGTTGCCTTGAATGAGATACTCATATTTATGACTTATACTGTCATAGGGCATAAATGGAACTGGCATTTTATTCAAACGAAAACCAATATTGTTTTTGAATGAAAAAACACTTGGAATATTAAGAATACTATACGATAATGAATCTCCTAACCATTTTGGTTCTGTTACCAATGATTTAAGTATTAAATCAAATAGTGCATTGCCAGTATTAGCTTTTTCCCAATAATAAGCTGCATCAACTGAATTAGAATCCTGAGTTGTATTTCCCCATTGGCTATATTTACCAGATACTGTTACTTTGTAAAAACAATTTGAGTTCAGAAATGTTGTTTTTACAATAGAAGGACTATTGCTCAGCAAAGTATCTTGGAAAATTCTTTGAGCTTGCACTTCAATTGAAATGAAAATCAAAACCAACAATATATATTTAACTGTTTTCATTTGGACTATCCTTTGGTTTATAAACTTTTATTACATTTTCAGCTTCTTGAACTACTAAATACATAGCTTTATAGTATGTAGCAGGGTCAATCATACATAATCTGCCTAACATTGCAATTGCATCATCCACTGAATTATTAGAATTAGTTTGCACTGAAATACTATAAGTTAATCTACCTTCATCATCCATTTCATCCCTAACTTGTGTAGCATATATTTGGATGTATGGAACTTTCTCTAAGATTTGTTCAAACTCGGTTTTCACTTTTTTACCTTTAAAAATTAGTTATTGAAATAGTTTAAAAACTGTCTATAAATACTTTGTTTCTCATTAAACACTTTGTTATTAATGTTTTGAGTTACTAGAACATTATAAATTCTGCTAGGATTGTTTAAATCATTAAGTATTGCTTCTGGAAGTAATTTTGAATGTAAATCAATCATTAAGTAAGTTTTACTTATAATTACACCATGTTCAATTACTTTACTCCATTCAGTCAATCCAATTTTTACACTCAATGTTTTTCCTAGCAAATCTTTGAAAATTAGTTTGTTTGGATTTTGAATATTTACTCCACAGGCATTGAATAAATCAAAAGTTTTTTGTTGGCAAACATTCATATAGTATCTTTCTTTAATAACATTTCCTGTTACTGTACTAAAAACCACATCAATACACTCATGTCCTTTGATACTTGATTTAGTTGGTGAGAAAGTTTCTACTTTCAAAGAATAGTAGTTTCCTGCATGAAAACCTTTATTTGATGCTGTACTTGTCATTTTAGACTCCTTTTATTTATTTGCTTTTTTAGTTATACAATTGAAACTGGATTTTTTTCCGCTCTGCCGAAAAGTTTATTCAATTGTTCTTTCACTTGTTATACAATTGAAACTGAAATTTTTTCCGCTTTGCTGAAAAGTTTATTCAATTGTTCTTTCACTTGTTATACAATTGAAACTGAAATATTTTCCGTTTGAACTGTTTTTTTTGTATTTTTACAAATATTCAAAGTAAAAATGTATGAATAGAAATATTAAAACTATAGCAGATGAGCAGGCAATAGACAATATGATTGTTGTGAAAGATGCCGAAACATTAGACAAGGTAAATAGACCCTTAACTGAGCTATACCATTATACTTACAAGAAAAGCTTACCGCTTTTTAGGAAAGATTTCAATTCCATGTTTGATGAGTATGAAGACCTACACCATGACACTTGGTTAAAAACTCTTCTTAATCGCAAATCTTATTTGGCAAGAAAGAATGTATTCACTTGGTTTTACACGATTCTTAAGAATAATTCAATTAATTTGCTTAATTCAAGTTACAAGAAAACAAATATTCCATTGAATGACAATTCGGATAGTGATGGTGCTCTAGTTATTGTAAGTGATAAAAACACACCTTTGACAATAATATCTAGCTATTCCAATATGGATATAGATGTTTTGTTATATATGAGTTTGATAAAAGATGTAGTTGCAAATCATCTGAGCAAACAGGAGCAAGAGTTATTCAGACTTTACTTCATGGAAGACAAAAATACTGTTGAAATAGCCAAAGTAATGAATATTGGCAACGCCACAGTTGATAGATTAAAAAAAGAGATTATTAAAAAACTTAAAGAAAATTTAAATTGATATGGCTGGAAAATTCGACAAATTGAATGATGATGACTTTGAAAAAGAAATGAGACAAATCGTTAAAGTTTCAGAGGATTACGTAAAAGCAAATATTGTTTTAGACGTAATTAGAGCTGAAACAAATTTTGATGATTTGAGAAATCAAGTAGAACAAAATGAGAAAAGAAGAAAACGATTCTTGTGGTTGTTAATTGCTTTGGTTACTATTATTGCATTAGGTTTATACTTGTCGTTTACAAGCAAAGAAAAAGGCAAATTGGACGAACTAACTCCCAGAGTAGATAGTTTGACTATGCTAAAGAATAGCTATAAATCAATAAAGAAAGTAGCCAATATAAATGTAATCAAAACAGAAGACTACGATTCAAATAAAGATGAAACTAATGTACTGAATTTCATTGAACACTTGAAAAATCAAGGCTATACAAATGTTAACTTGAAGTATATTTTCTTTTCGGAGGCAACAATTAAAGACTCTAATGTTGCTTGTTCAGATGTAATTTCAAAAATTAATCTAATGAAAACATCAAAGAATAATATTAGTAATTCATTTCTCACAAAATCAATTGGTAAATCTGAATCTAACAATTCAATTTATCACTTATTACTTGGCAAACTTACCTACATCAATCAAAATGAGAAAGAAATGAATAGCTTAACTAATTTATTAACAAAATATAAAGACATTGACACAATAATTTCTTTAACAAGGTTTAAAAATGAAAATAAATTTAATAAAAAGTATCATACTAGGTACTTTTAGTCTTTTTTGTTTAGTAAGTTGTTCTTCAATTAAACAGTCTAATAATGATATAGATGAAAGTTTTAATGAGAAAACACTTAGACTACCAAAAGTACAATTAGATGAAGCTGGATTGATTTCCAAAGTTGATGAAACTGGAGCTTCATTAGTTAATTCTAATGATAAGATTCTTGAATTTTGCAATACTGGAGATGCTTATATTGTAGAAGCAAATAAGAATTATCAGTTTGACTTTAGAAATTTCAATCCTAAAACAAACACATTAGCTACTGAGATAACTCCCACTGGAGAAATTTTAATCAAAGTAGTAGATATAAATGCCAACAAAGTAATTCTGAAAGAAAAGTGTCAATCTCAAATTTGGTATTCTACTTCAGTTCCTATAGTTGAAGTTTTTGAAGGCAGTAAAGAGCAAGTGGTAATCACACCTTTATTTAAGGACGGCTGCATACATTATGCCTACGAAATAAGACTTGGCTCTGTAGAGAGTGGCTGTGGCACACAAAAGGTAAGAGAAATCTTAAAAAAGAGAAAAGAATGCAGTGGACAAAAAGTCAAGAAAAATAGAATTAGAAAAATTTCAGAAATTTTCAATCCTTATAATTGAAACAAACTTAGTAATTAAAACCAACAAATCAGATTTAGTCTTTTACTTAAGTTTGCTGATAGCATAAAGAAAGATTAGCTGCAGGAAGACAAGCTTACAAAAATAAATTGCAACAATCACATAGGCGTTTTTTGGGGCAAAGATTGTCATTAATATTTTTTGAAATGTTTTAAAACACTTATCGGCAAATTGTTCCCAACTACCTTTTGGGTTTCTGATCTATGCAAAAATGATATGTGTTGCCATATCAATTTCAGTTAATAGCAATTCTTTATTTTTTTCGTCAACTAATTTTGCTTTAATACTTTCTAATTGAGCCATATTTGATTACTCCAGTACTATTGCTTCATATTCTTGCTCCGTTAAACCAAATTTAGGGTCTATTACTTTCACTTCGTCATAACTTAACTCGTAAAGTTTGTAAACCAAATTGTCTATTTGTTGCTCTATGGCGATGGTGTCACCCTTCAAAATGTTTTTATGAATTAGTTCTACAAGCTTAATAAAAGGTAACTGCTTATTCATTTTAACTAATGCAATTGGTAATTTACTAATACCATTTTCAAAATATTCATAAATACCTCCACCAGTTTGTTTGCCTATAGATTGGTATCGGTAATTAAGTAGCTTGGAATTTAGTAATGCTAACAAATATTTTAAATCAATAATGTTAGAATTTGTATCAAAAATAACAGTCGTATTGGTTAAACCAATGTAATTTTTTGTGTCATCAAATGCAAAACAATTATAAGCACTTCGGTATGATGTCCAAATTTTATTCAAATGGTAATATTCCTTGTGCATTGGACGACTATATCGCCACCAAATTCTACCTTCATTTTTTACAGTTGCCCTATTTTTCAAGATAGTTTTATTGCTGCTTAGATAGTTTTGAATCACAGCTGGGAGTTGTGTAAAAGTTTCAATATGTTCGAAATACAAAATATCTTCAATAAATTCCTCATTTATTTTATATTTTCTAATTGCTTTTCCGTTTAGGCGTTTTTTCAAAAAATCAACAGGAAAATTATGTTCTATTAAATTTTCATTACTAAAAACTTCATTTGCAGCAGTTTCCATACCTTTTCCAACCAAAACTAATTGGCCTAAAGTTTTTTTATTAGAATCAATTTTAGCATTCAATTTTTCTGTTTCATCATTAACCAAAGCAAAAACACTATTATAATTTAGCTTAACGGAAATAAAATTATTTTTATCTTGGATAATGGATTGAAAGTTGTTTTTAGTGTTGTCTTTTAATGTCAAAGAATTCGTAAGTGAGTTAGTTTTATCCTTTTTAAAACGTACAATTGCTGTAGTAATCATTGCACTTTCAAAAACCGAATATTTTTCAAAGTTTATGATGCTTTGAATTGGAGCTTTTTCAAGAATAAAATTTCGTAGTTTTTGAGCTTTATCAGAAAACAAAAAAGCATTAGAGATAATGTAATTTGTATTACCGTCCTTTTTCGTCAAATCAATACCCATTTTAATAAAGTAAAATAATATATCACTTTTATCCATCCAAATTTCAGAATATCGAGTTTTAATATTTTCGATATATGGTGATTTTACTCCTAATGTTTGTACATTAAAATATGGCGGATTCCCAATCACAATATCAAAACCTGTAGTCAAACCAAACATCCATTCTGGGTCAAACCAAGGAGCAAAGGTATTTTGGTCGTATGGGTCAAAAGCTACAATCTGTTTGGCTACTGCTGTTTGCCAGCCATCGCTTTCCAACATCTTTGCAATTTCTTGCCGTAGTTTTTTATCTTGCTTTTGGTATTGCAGTTTCTCTTTTCGGGTATTTGCAGTAAAGTATTTGTGGCGAAGTTCTTTAAGTTCGGTTTCCTTTTCTTCTATCTGTGGGTTGCGTAAAAGGGTTTGTGCAGGCTTGTCTAAGCCTATCAAAGTATTGGCTGCTACAAACTTTGTTTCCAAGTTTGGTAAACTTCTTATTCCAAAATTTTCTTTTTTCTCTTGTTTATTTTGGTCAATAATTAAGGAGATGAAAAAACGTAGTTTAGATATTTGAACAGCAATAGGTTGTATGTCTATTCCGTAAATACAATTTTCAATCAAGTAGAGTTTACGAGCATAGTCATCAAAATTGTTTTTGCTTTCAAAAATTTCTTCAACTTCATTCAGTCTATTTTCAACTGCTTTTTCTGCTTTTGCCCTTACTGCTTTATCACTTAATCCTTTTATGGCTTCTCTATCTTTTTCAAGTAACCTAATCTGCTCACCTATAATATTTTCTCGTTGTTGTGCTTTCCAAAGTATATTACCAACGTCAAGCTTTTGCAGCAAATGCACCATCTTATGCAATATACCCATAGGGTATGCACCCGAACCACAAGCAGGGTCTAATATTTTGCAATTGTTAATGGCCTCAATTAATGCTTTGGTTTCAGTTTCGTCAAAAGGGTTTGGCGTTTCTGAATAAGAAATCAAATCTCTTAACCTTGTTTCAAAATC
>CAZYXG010000064.1:0-8847 GCA_964650885.1 uncultured Hyphomicrobiales bacterium
ATATAGATTTTGGACCAACTGGTGGAGCTCTTGGCTATGAAGATATCCCAAATGCTTTGGCTTTTGAATTTGATACATTTAATAATCCTATTTATAACGATCCAAATGGTAATCACTTTGCAATTCAAACTAGTAAGAAAGGTAAAATCAGTATGATTCATAATTCACAGAACACCCTTGCTATGAATGATAAAATTCCACTTTTAGAACAAAACAAGTTCTATACTTGTCAAATTGAATACTTAGAAGATTTGAAAACACTTACAGTTTATCTTGACACTAGAGAAGACTTAGCAACGAAAAAAGAAATTGCCAAACTTACTAATTTTAGACTTGAAGACCATATCAATTTAACAGGGGGCAGAGCTTATGTTGGCTTTACATCTTCGACTGGCACAGCAACCGAAAACCACAAAATAAATAATTGGGATTTATGTTTATTAGGAGAAGATCCTGATATACAATCGGATGTGCTTTTAGAAGAAGTTAACGAAAATATAGCTTTCGATGAAATTAAGCTATTTGATTTGCTTGGAAGAGAAGTACTGCAACTAAGAAGTATGGAAGATTTGAACCAAAACTTGAATAGTTTAAATTCAAGCATTTATTTCGCTACGAAATATTTGAAAGGGAAATATATCTCTTCTCAAAAAGTAATTAAAAATTAAATTAATCCAATTAAGATTGAAATAGAGATTAAAATCAAAGATACACCAACAATGTATTTAATGAATTTAATCTCTATTTTTTTGAGCATTTTGTTGCCAATGAATGCTCCAAGAAATGCTGCAAATGTTGTTATTGCTATTAATTGGAAGTTAGATTCATTTATAGTTTTCTGAATATTACTACTATAAACGGTAAGTCTAGCGACATCTACAAAACAAGCTATAGCAACTCCCGTGGCAATATACTGAAACTTCTCTAAATTTAATTTAATTAATACTGCACTTCGCAATGCACCTTGATGACCAGACAAACCACCAAAAAAACCACTCAATGCTCCACCTATTGACATTGCGTTTTTGCCAAAATTTATATTGTTTTCAATCTTAGGGAATAACTCCAATATTGCAAATATTATCATAGTAAAGGCAATTACTATTTTAACGACAGTTGTTTTAATCACAAAGTCAAACAAACTATATGTGAAATATAATTGGTCGTTGCTAATTGTTTTTAGTAATTCTGCCCCAATGAATGAAAATATAATAGCTGGCAAGCCGAATTTGAGTAAAATAGAATAATTAATATTCTTATAGACTAGACCAATTTTAAACAGATTATTGCTGAAATGCACTATCGCTGTCATTGCTATTGCTGCCTCTATTGGGAAAAATATAGCAAAAGTGGGTAATAACAAAGTGCCTAATCCAAATCCAGAAAAAAATGTAAGAAATGAAGCTGCTATTGCAACAATAGGTATAATATAAATTTCCATAATTTATACCTTTGGTTCATTGTTTAAACTTTTCCATAAATACCATGCTGCTAAAGTTTGATACGGGGAGAAATTATCGCCAAATGCCACCATTTCCTTTTTTGTGATTTCGGGTGGGAAATTGTAATTTCTTATTAGTGAATTTTTTATTCCTAAATCATCTACTGGAAATACATCCAAACGGCAAAGGGAAAACATTAAAAACATTTCTGCTGTCCATTTCCCTATTCCTTTCACTTTTATTAATTCGGCAATGATTTCTTCATTGCTTAGCTCGTTCAAAGTGTGAAGGTTAAGTTCGTTAGAATTGACTTTCTCTGCTAAATCTAAAATATATCTTCCCTTAGCATTGCTACAGCCAATAGCACGAAAGTCTTCTACTTCAAACTTTAGAATATCATTTGGCAGAGGTTTTATTGTTCCGACCAAATTAAAGAACCTTTTCAGTATTGAATCAGCTGCTTTAATAGAGAGTTGTTGAGATATAATTGAATCGCAAAGTACTGTGAAATAATATTCTTTTGGTGTTAAATCGCAAATACCTACTTTGTCAATTATTGTAGATAAAATGGCATCTTTCTTTTTCAAAAAGTTAATTCCTTTTTGAATATCTTCGTCTAAATTATATTTAGATTTACTTGTCATTTAATTTCAAATGCCCAAATAGCAAAGTTCCATGCAAAATCAACATCATTTTTGCTAAGAGCTGATTTAATGGTTTGTTCTATGCAATTCTTAACATAATTTTTTTCTGAATTTGAGATTAAAATTGATTTAACCATGCCAGCCATTTCTTGATATATATTTAATCTTAATTTGTTTTCAAAAATCTCTTTACTAAATTCAATTGTTTGAACTACTTTGATTACAGCAAAGGCATAATCATAATTTGGAATTGAATTTACCAAAGCCAATTGAGCAATATTATTTGCAGTAAGCACATTAGAATTTAATAGAATTGCTGGCATATTATCGAAACCAATCCCTTTAATTCCACCTGGCTTTCTCACTTCAAAAATTGAATTGCCACTTGCTCTGGTATAAAATTCCTGACCATTTCGACCAACTAAATCAATAGAATCTGGCAATATTTTACCATCAGTTATAATGCCTTCGTTTATATGGAATTTTACTACTTTGCATATAGCCAAATTACCCGAACCATTTTCTTCACCAAGTTCTATCATTTGGAATAGTTTACATTCCATGTGGAAGAATGATTCTTTTATGCGTTTAGGCTTGACTAAATCAGAATCCATAGGAGTGAAGCCAGCTTTTTTGAATTCATCTACATCGGCTGGGTAATCGCAAGATGCTAAATTAATCTGCTCTAAAATATTATGTGAAACTGAATGAATTACGCATTCGCCATTTGCTTTTAAATTGTGGTAAGTATCTTTCAATGTACCATTTGTGCCACGCCTTGCCGCTGAAAAAGCAACCATAGGAGGGTTTGCTCCAAAAGCATTAAAGAAAGAAAACGGAGCTAAATTATTTACTCCATTGTCCGAAATGGTGGAAACAAAGGCAATAGGACGAGGGGCGACGCCACTGAGTAAAAATTGATGTACTTGAGAGATTGTCAAGTCTTTAGGTTCAAAAGAGTAATACATTCAGAATTTTCCAGTTATTTGATTACAAATTTAACTTTTATTTGTGGATTTCCGAAATTTGACTCAATTTGATTTTAGTTTTCTCTTTTACCAAAGGATATGTTTTAATTGAAAGCCGAACTTTAATTTTCTCAAGCGGGGAGGAGATAGTACAAGTCTTAATATATAAGAAACTTAACATTCGTGTTTTGCACATTCTGAAAGATACAGTTCCTTCCTTAAGATTTGTAACCAACTCCGCCAGGCAGTTCAATTGCAATAATATACAATAAAATGATGTATTCTAAATCAAAAAAAAGTCCCAAGCAACCGAAGTTACTTGAGACTTTTTTCTTTTTTTTGAAGTACAGGAAAAGGGACTTGAACCCCCACGAAGTTGCCCCCATCAGATTTTGAGTCTGACGCGTCTACCAATTCCGCCATTCCTGCATTCTGGTAGTCTGAAAAAAAAAGCAAGGAGAACCTTGCATCTTTTTCCAAGTGGGCAATGAGAGATTCGAACTCCCGACCCTCTGCTTGTAAGGCAGATGCTCTGAACCAGCTGAGCTAATTGCCCCAAAAGGGAATACAAAATTAAGAGAATTTTTGTAAACTGCAAAACATTTTTTCATATTTTTGAAAATATATTTAAAATTAATTTTACAAAAGAGTTTTATGTTAAGATTAAAAATGGCGACAGACCCCTCATGGGCAAACGTTGCAGAGGAAAATCTTGAATTTATTTTGAGCGACCACGCCTTTTGCGAACAAAAAGCCGCTTCAAATGCCATCACTTTTATAGTGCTTTATCCTGAATACCCTGATTTGGTAGCGGAAATGGTTAAACTTTCTATTGAGGAAATGGAGCATTTCAAAATGGTGAATGACTTCATTGTTAAGAAGGGATTTAAACTAGGATTCAAACGCAAGAATCATTATGTGAATAAACTTGGCACTTTTTTCCCGAAAACTGATGACAAAAAGTTGCGTTTGGTCTATAAACTTCTTTTTTCGGCTATGATTGAAGCTAGGAGTTGTGAACGTTTCCACGTGCTTTCGCTAAATATTGCTGATGAAGAGCTTGCAAAGTTCTATCACGACTTAGAGCAAAGCGAAGCCAGACATTATGCCACTTTTATCAATTTCGCCAAGGACTATGCCCCAAAAGGAGTAGATGTGGAGGCAATATGGGAGGAATTTCGAATATTTGAAGGAGACTTAGTTTCTAGCTTTGGTAAGTCTGCCGAGATTCATGGTTGAAAATATTTTTCTAAATTATGTAACTTTTCATATATTTTAAGTGTTATATAGTAGTAAGTAATCGGTACAATTTGTAAAACTAATTGAAAAATTAAAAAAACAAACTTTACTTATTGTCTAATTTGGAAAGAAAATATTATCATTTAAAATAAGATAGTTATATAAACAACTATTAATTTAATATTGGCATAGTATTTTCACTTATGAATTATAGTTCTTTCATAGACCAATTATGTGACACAAAGGCATAAAAATGGCAAAATAAATGCCATAATGATAGAAATTGAAACATATTCTGACAAAATAGCAGATTGTTTGCATTCTCAGTCAAATGTCTTAACTGAAAATTAATAAAGAAAAATTAGTTTATATTGTAACTTTTTTTGTAATTTTGAGTTGTTATATGAAGGGAAAAATGAAAAACTTAAAAAATCATAATATTTTTTGTTTCATTTTACTTTTTAGAAGTAAACAAACTAATAGGTGGCTTTATGGAATTAGCATTGCAAATTGAAAAACTATTTAAAACAGATAGAAAAAAATTCTTAGGTTTTATTAGACAAAGAGTACGTAGTCAAGAAGAAGCAGAGGATATCTTACAAGATGTTTTCACCAATGTACTTGCGGCTTCAAGAAATGTCCAAAAACCTATTGAAAACATTGCTTCTTGGGTGTTTACTGCTGTAAGAAACCGCATTATAGATTCATATAGAAAGAAAAGAGCTGAAACATTTACTGAGATTATGAATCCAGCAGGTGGAGAAGAATCAAGCGATTCTTTTGAGAATTTCTTAGGAGATTTCACTACTAACCCAGAAAGCGAATTATTCAGAAAAACAATTTGGGAAACTGTGCAAGAGGGCTTAGCTGAATTGCCAGACGAACAAAAAATGGTATTTATTCGCAATGAATTTGAAGGTGTTTCTTTCAGAGAAATGTCTGATGATACTGGGGTAAATATTAACACATTGCTTGCAAGAAAACGTTATGCAGTGCTTCACTTAAGAAAAAAACTTCAACATCTTTATGATGGTCTTCAATAAAATTTAATTTAAGTTAAAATTAGCAAAAGCCGTTCAGCAATGAATGGCTTTTTTTTGTTAAATTGCATTTTGTTATAATAAAGAAGTTATAAAGTTTTGTATGAAATTTAGTTTTCTCTTATTGTTTGCTATTACTTTGCTTATATCATATGCTGATAATGAGCTTTTGGCCAATGATAATTTCGAGAATATTAACAAACTAATCAAACAAGCTGCTGATATTAATTCTTCAAACCACCAAAGAGCATTGCAAATTTGCGATTCTATATTAGCACTCTGTAAAAAGTATAACTATCCGATTGGCGAAGCAAGAACTACCCGAATAAAAGGCCTTTCAATGTTTTACGCAGTTGATTATCCCAAGTCCTTAGAACTATTTTTAGCAAGTAAGGATAAATTCGAAAAACTAAAAGATACAATTGGAATAACTCAAGCAAACAACAATATTGCAATAGTTTATTCCTATTTAAATTTATTCGAAAAAGCTATGCTGCAACACAAGCAGAATTTGACTCTAAGAGAAAAGATTAAAGATTACGAAGGAATTGCTACCACTTTAAATAATATTGGAGTGGAATTTAGAGGACAAAAACAATATGATTCTGCATATTATTACTATAAAAAAGCATTGGCAATAGAGCTTAAATCGAAAGATTCGATAACGATAAGCCGTTACTATAATAATATTGGTCTTGCCTATTTGGATATGAAATACTTAGATTCAGCTAAAGCATATATTGATAAATCATTGGCAATAAGATTAAAAATAAATGAGTTGCAAGGAATTAAAAATAGCTATCAGGCACTTGGTAATTATTATTTTGTTAAAGAAATATATACCGAAGCAAGAAAATATCAAGAAATTAGTATGAACTATGCGACAAAAATTGGAATAGTCTATGAAATTGAGTCTATTAGTAAAGATTTAGCACAAACTTATGAAAAGTTAAAAATGTTTGATTTAGCTTATAAATATTCTGTTTTAAATAGAAAAATGCAAGATAGTTTAAATTATACTGAATCAAGTAGAAAGATTACTAAAATTGAATTAGAAAGAGCTTATGCAATCGAAAAAAGACTTAGTGAATTAGAAACAGAAAGTAATATACAAAAAGAAAGAACAGATAAACAACAATTAATGTATTTCATAACTGGACTAATAATTATTCTGTTAATCACTATTTATAGTATTCAGAAAATTAGGAAAAACAACAAGTTGCTTCTTGAAAAACAAACCGAAATAATTAATCAAAAGGAAGAAATAACTATACAAAGAAATTCAATTATTTTACAGAATATGGAGTTAGAAAGAATTAATTTAGAAAAGGACAAATTCTTTTCTATTATTGCACACGACCTAAGAAGTCCATTCTCTGGATTCCTTGGTATTGCTAATTTGCTAGTGAAAAACAACAATGATAATAACAAAGAAGAAGTATTTGAATTAAGCAAGTTGTTGAAAGATTCAGCAGAGAATTTATATAAATTATTAGAGAATTTATTAGAATGGTCAAAAATAAAAGGCGGATTAATTGATTATAAACCAGAAATATGTTTAATAGATATAGTAATATTCGAGAATTTGCAGATACATTCTGAAATAGCAAAGCAAAAAGAAATTGATCTTAAAAGCTATATGGATGAAGGAATGGCAGTAATTTACGATTTGAGAATGTTGAATAGCATAATAAGAAATCTACTTTCAAATGCAATTAAATTCACAAGGAGAGGCGGCAAAATTGAAATTAGAGCAAAAAAAATAGACAGCAAAAAAGCAATTATCTCTATAATAGATAATGGAATAGGAATGGACGAAATCACTAAAGATTTACTTTTTAGAATAGATAAAAAGTTGGCAACATTAGGAACGGAAAATGAACCTAGCACAGGATTGGGGTTGCTCTTAGTGAAAGAATTTGTCGAGAAAAATAATGGTGAAATCTGGGTAGAAAGTGATAAAGAAAAAGGTACTAGTATATCATTTTCATTAGAATTAAAAAATGATGTTTGAAATTGAAAATAAGTAAACTCAATTAAACAAATCTTTAACTACTTCACTAAAGGTTTTGTATTCAATATTATAGGTAAGTTTAGCGTTTAATTCTTCTAATATCCAACGTAGATTCTCGTTTGTGTGAGCATCTTTAATGTGTCCCGAAGCTACAATTGGAAGATATGGCATATTTTTAGCTTCAGCTTCTTTACTAAATTTAACAATTGCATCTGTAATGAACTTCACAAAAACAGGTGCTGGAAGATAGTCATAATCTAGTTGTACAGATTGCTTGGAATAAAGTGCGTTTTTATAGAATTGAAAATCTTTATTTTGCTTTTGTTTGTAAGGTCTTCTGCTACGTGGGTAACGTATTTCTTTTACTCTATCTCGATCGGCTATCCAATCAAGATGTTTTTGTTCCAGATCAATTCCATATTTCAATTTATAGAATAGTTTAGGACTATATTTTTTTAGTGCAGGCGATTCATCTTCAAAAGTAGAATAAATTGGAAATTCAAAAATCCCACTTTCTCCTTGTAGTGCAACATTACTTAAATCAACTTCCCATGGGAACAATTCCGATGGTGCTTTGCTAAAATCAAATTGATTATCTAGTTTCAAATGTTTTGTTACCGAGGAGTCAAGATAAATACCAAGACTTTTTAATATAGGCATTACATTGCGAGATGGCTCAATTTGGTAAGCCCCAGCACGAAATGCAATTATATTATGATTAATACTATTTTTACTAGCTAAATTCTCAATATAATGTTTGCCTTTTTGAAGCCATTCAAAAATTTGCTCAGGGTGCAATTTGCCAATACTCCAGTTCTGTGGATCTAAATACCATTCATTATTATGAAAATTGGCGTTAATCCATTGCGGGTGGAAATGTAGCTGAGAATCATGTCCTTTTTGTAAAGCAGCTATAAGAACTTTATCCCATTCGTCTGCAAGTTTACCAAGTTTAGGTTCAATTGTTTCATAGTTGCGGAAAAAGATTTGCTGAGCAAACTCAGTCATAAAAGTCATTTTTGCATTGTATTTTTCCAATATGTTGAGCAAATCGTAAGTGGGATTGATTTGAATATTCATCAAATCACCACTGCCATCTCCAAAAAGCTCCCAATCATTTGTAAGTATTAATACAACTTTCATACTATTCTGGTTGGTATAGTTTAGGAATGTTGTTAATAGTCTTAATCGCCGATTCCATATCAATACCAATCGTATCGAAATACCATTTGATTGAATCATAGCGTGGTGAGTTGTCACGCAAAGCCAGTCTTAAACCTTCTTCTCGAGTAATCATTCCTTCACGAATTTGGTTGGATCGGAAAGTATCATTCTCGGTAAATCCAGCCACAGTTAGATAGATATAATTATAGAATGCGGCTGTGCCATCGCCAATACGCCAAGTGGACATCGTATCAGGGGAAGTTTCCCAATTATATTCATTTATAATAGTATCTTCAATTGTTTTTTCGTCCCAAGCAATATAATCGAATAGTTCAA
>CAZYXG010000064.1:8947-10200 GCA_964650885.1 uncultured Hyphomicrobiales bacterium
TTCAAATCTGCTGAAACTAATATATTCTCCACTCCTAATTTACCACAAATACGTGCAATATTCCGTCGAGCTAAATCTGTAACCATACCCCAATCATATGTATAAGTTATAGGTTTTAAACCCAATTCTTTTACCATGTAATGCATTCCATAACTGCTATCTCGTCCTCCACTAAATGCTATTAAACAATCAGGTTTATTTTTTGTATTTTTATACTTATCGACAATTATTTGTAATTCGTTTTCTCTATTCCCTTGATTTTTCTTCACATAGTTTTTACAGATAACACAAACTCCTGCACTGTCGAAACTTATAAATGGGAATGTGTGTGGGAGCAAACACTTAGTGCATCGCTTAATGCTATTCGCTGTTTTTAAATCGTAATTCAATAATCCAGAAAAATCTTTAGAAACAATATTTATTACTTTGTCAGAAAAATTAGAATAATCTTTAATTGGAATTGCAGTTTCTGTTTTGTGGTATCTATAATTTAAATTATAAATATTCAAATCAAAGAAATGCGAAGTAAAATTTGTGTTGTCAATAATATAGCCAGTAAGAGGTTTCACCCATTCGATATTCTGATTACTATATTGGCTATGTTTTTTAATATATTCAGAAAGAATGTATTTTTCTGAGGCAAAAACTACTGATTGCTTTTGATTATCGAAACAAAGATAAAGTGAGCCATTATTAGTGGTAATGATAAAATTATTAGAATCATTTGTGGCAATGGCTAAAGAGGCAGTACCTTCCATGGATTCGAATAAATTCTTCAATGCTAAAACTAAGTCATCATTTGTATTTAAGTTTTTTCTAATTAACGATAATATAATTTCTGTATCAATTTCAAATTCTCTTTTTATATCCACATTATCGTAGAAAAGTAAATCTACATTTGTACAAATACCATTATGAATAGCCACCAATCCATCTTTGACAACTGGTTGATTATTATAATTAAGTTCAGCACTTCCATTAGTTACTAAGCGAGAATGCCCAAAAATAGAAATAGGTGAAGTGATATTTGATTTATTTGGAAGAGAATCCGAATAGAAATTATTGAATTGTGATTTTTTCAGCATTTCACTTGCTGTAACTTTGTCTTTATAAACATTGAGCTTGCCATCATATTTAATAGCGAGTCCAGCGGCTTCTTTTCCTCTTGCTTCCGAGAGTATGAATAAGTCTGTAACTTGTTTTAGCAATTCATCTTTGCTTATATCTAAATTACTACTAACAATTCCAAAAAT
>CAZYXG010000065.1:0-8687 GCA_964650885.1 uncultured Hyphomicrobiales bacterium
AGCATACCTTCTATCTTACTTATGTATGCTTCAAACTTATTGGCTAATTCTTCTTTAAGTTCTTTTTCTTTCAGTCTTTGGCCCACTTGGGTGTTGAGTTGCTTTTCCAGTATCTCTATTTGGTCATAACGTACTTTTATTAGGGATTCTAATTCATTGATTTTAGTCTGCATATTTCCAATAGATTTATCTCTACTTTCAATTTTGGTAGTCAAATTCGAAATATTATTTTGCAATAGTTTGATTTCCGAAAGATTCAAAGTGCCAGAGCTTTCTTTGCTTAGCAAAGTAAATTCTTCTATTTTGCGTTCTTTTTCCATAAGTGCCGAAACCAATTGCGTGTTTTTCAATTGGTAAAGCTCATTCAGTGCTTTATTTTCAGCTATCATGCTATCTTTATTCTGCACTAAATCAACAAGCATTTTCTTTTGATTTTCAAAGTCTTGTTTCGCAGAGTTTAAAGTATTTCGCAAATCTTCATTCTCAAGCACTAACTTTTCGAAATCATCTTTTTTCATAGCTTCTGCCAAAGCAGATTCTAAGTTAGAAATTTCTTCCGTAAGCAATGCAATATCCAGCTTAGCTTCGTCGCTATCGTTTGAATTATTAGCCGCCGCTTGTGAAGTTAATTTCAAGTCAGCATTTGCTCGTTCCAATTCGCCAAGTTCTTTTGATTTCACAATCAGGTTTTCTTCCAATCTGCCAATTGTTTCTTTGAATTTATTTGCTTTGGTTTGCTCTTGCTCAATTTTATAGAGCATTTCCGATTGCTCTTTTTTGGCAAGTTGAAGCTTATGTTCAAAATCTTTGATTTTATTAGTGAGTTGCTCCATAGAAGTTTGACTTGCTATTGCCACTGCTCCGAATTGCTTCACTTTCAAGTTAGCATCATCGGTAAGTCTTTCTTTATTTTCAATCTCAAGCTTAGCTTTTGCCAATTCCGCTTCAAGCGATTCTATTCGCAGAAGGCTTGTGTTTACATAATCACTTTCAATATGTGCTATTTTCGCTTGTAGCTCAGCTTTTTCTTGTTGAAATTGTGCATTCTTATTGTTGAATGTACGAATTAACTCGGCTTGTTTTTCAAGTTCTTCTTTGTAGAAAGTCAGCTTTTCGTTATTGTTCTGCTGTTCGCCTGTATTGATTTTAGTTTCGTTAAGTTTTGCTTGTAGTGAATTTCTTTGGTTTGTTAGGTCACTAACAGTTTCTTCCAAGTGCTGATTATTTTCAGCAAATACAGCCGCTCTTTTTTCAGTATCTTTCGATTGAAACACTCTATTCTGAAGCTCGGCTATGCTTTCCTTATGTTTCAAAATAGAATCGTCTTTTTCTATAAGTTCAAGTTTAAATCTATTCAGTTCTTTTTGCAAAAAACTATAATCACTTTGCGTAGTCTCTAATTCTTTGAATTTGCTATTCAGCTCTGAATTAATTTCAGCATTCTTAGTTTCTAAATTCGATTTATAAGAGTCGAATTCCACAAGTAAATTGCCGTGCTTTTCTTGGTAATCTTTCGATGCAGCAAAATCAGAGCTTAGAGTTGTAAGTTCTAATCTTTGCTTAGCTATAATTTCTTCCAACGATTTTATCTTAGCTTCAAATTCGGTCAGCTTTGATGCTTGCAAATCCATAGTATGGATATTGTCTTCCAAATTCTGAACAAGCTCATCAGATAAATTCTTAGTGGATAATAACACTTTCTCATAGCCATCTATTCTTTCTTTATATAGATTGGCTACTTTCCATAGACTATTTATAGCTGGAGCAAGTTTCTCTTCTCTAAGGTTCTGCATCTATTTTTCCGATTAAAATTACTTTCTTAACTGTGCTGAAAATTTGGTTTCAATTGCTTGAATTATTTTAGTTACTTCTGAGTCAATTTCTTCTGTTGTCAATGTTCTATCTTCCGCAGTGAATTTCATATTGAACGCAAGAGATTTCTTACCTAATTCAATATTCTTTCCTTTATAAACATCGAATACATCTACGTTTGAAAGGAGTTTCTGACCAGTTTGGGCTATTAATTTCTGTATTTCGATAGCATTAGTTTCATCATTTATCAAAAATGCCAAATCTCTCTCCACTTCTGGGAATTGCGAAAGTTTGCTATATTTCTTTTCTTTGGTTTTAATCAGAGCGAGCTGTTTTAAATCAATCACAGCTATGAAAACTTCTTGTTCAATTTCGTATTCTTTCAATAGCTTTTTCTCTATTGCACCAATACTTCCAATCACAACTTTCTTTGAAACAATATTTGCATAATCGGCAGCAAAGCCCTTAGCCACTTCGTCAATTGCAAAATCAATTTTCTCAATTCTCAGTTCAGAAATCAAATCCATCACTTGCCCTTTCAAATTGTAGAAGTCATAGCTGCTGGCTTTATGTTGCCAGTTGCCTAGAGTTTTTCCAGTAATAGCTAAAGCCACTACTTCTCTTTCTTCTATTCCTTTAATGAAAGTTTCTTTTTCTGTTCTGTGGAATGTTTTACCGATTTCAATTAATTGCAAATCACTATTGCCATAGCGAATGTTGTGAGCAATAGTTCTCAGCATAGATGGCAACATACTTGGCCGCATAATAGATAATTCTTCACCCAATGGATTTTCAATTACAATTGGATTCTCATCGAAATAAGCAGCAGCCGATTTCGATATTTGGAACTGAGTATAAATTTGGTTGAAACCACGGGACACATAGAAATCCAAAACATTGCGATTCAAATTTGATTCCGAATAAATAGCATTTTTCTCGGAATTTGCATTTAGCTGAATTGTAGAATTCACAGGAATTTTATCGTAGTGATAATATCTTGCAATATCCTCAATCAAATCCACAGAAAAAGTGCAGTCGTGGCGATGATACGGCACAGCCACTTCTATACTATTTGCAGTTTGGGCAATTATTTCAAAATGTAAATTTTCTAAAATTGAAATCACTTGCTCTTTTGGAATTTCCAAACCAAGCAATCTTACTATTTCCGCAAAGCGTAATTCAATTTTAATTTTTTCAATTTTATTTGGATATACATCAATAATGCCTTTTTCAATTACTCCTCCAGCCACTTCCTGAATTAAAGATGCAGCTCTATCGGCAGCATATTCAAGCAAACTAATGTCCACTCCACGCTCAAATCTATAAGCTGCATCGGAGCGAAGTGCTAATTTCTTTCCAGTTCTGCGAACAGAAGTTGGCTTAAAGAATGCAGATTCTATAAGCACATTTTTGGTAGAATTAGTTATTTCGCTATGCAATCCACCCATAACTCCAGCAATTGCTGCTGGTTTTTCGCCATCGCATATCATCAACATTTGTGAATCTAATAAACGTTCTTTGCTATCGAGTGTAGTGAATTTTTCGCCTTCGTTTGCGGTGCGAACAACTATTTCCGATTTTGCTAATGTATCCAAATCGAATGCGTGGAGAGGTTGCCCAATTTCCATTAGCACAAGATTAGTTATATCTACAATATTATTAATAGAGCGAAGCCCAATTTTAGTCAATTTGCTTTTTAGCCAAGCAGGGGATTCATTAATTTCCACCCCACGAACTACTCTTGCCAAATATCTTGGACAAGCTTCAGAATCCTGAATAAAAATTTTCGCAGATTTATTTATATCACCACCAGTTTCATCAACTTTTACAGCCGATAAATTAGCTTTTGTTCCATAGTAGGCAGCAAGTTCTCTTGCAACTCCCCAATGACTAAGGCAATCAGCTTTATTTGGAGTTAAACTAAGTTCAAAGATTATATCGTTCAAATCTAAGAAGTCGGCGAGTTTTATATTTGTGTTTGTTTCAGCAGGCAAAACCCAAATTCCGCTATGGTCTTCTTCTATTCCTAGTTCCGATTTGCTGCAAATCATTCCGTTGGATTCTACTCCACGAATTTTGCGAGCCGAAAGTTCAAAACCACCGTTTGGCACAATTGCACCAGAAAGTCCAAGAATTATCTTTTGTCCAGCGGCTACATTTGGGGCTCCGCACACTACAACTTGTCTTTGTTCGCCATAAACTACAGTGCAAAGAGAAAGTTTATCTGCATTTGGGTGTGGCTCTTTATGCTCAACATAAGCAGTAACGAATTTGTCGTATTGTTTTGCGTAATCAGTAATTTCGTCAACTTCGAAGCCCAACATAGTTAGTATATCTTCGAGTTCTTTGGGGTTAATTTCTTTGGGTAAAGTATCTTTTATGGCAGGGAATTCCCTTAGCCAATTCAAACTAATTTTCATTTTGTATTTATATTTCTTTAAATTAACTTCGTAAATGACTGTAAATATAATATTTTATTCGTTTTATTTAATAAGAAATTATAAATATTTAGCTAAAATCACTAAATTCTTTTATACAATTTGGTTATATAAAGAAGCAAAGTTAATTTTCGGAAAACAAAAACTACAAAAACTAAGAAACTATGAATAAGTCAATCTCAATTTTACTTTTGTTAATTAGCAGCATTGCAGCAAATGCTCAAGAATTATTCCCGCTTTCTAGCCCAAAAAGCCCAAAAATGTTAGCTGGCGAAATCTACGTTCAGTTCAAACTTGGTACATATTCCAAAGATTTAGCGGCAATTTCGCTTGGTGCAAGCTACAAAGTTAAAAATTCGTTGTTAGCCCGTGAGCAATCCGAAACATATAGAACCAATAAAGCTAAAAATAATGATTTGCAAGCAAGTTCAGAATTATTAGCTGCTGAAGAACCACTTCTGCGTACTTTCGTAGTAGAATTTGATAAAACATTGAATCCAGAAAAAGTAGCATTCCACTTAATGCGAAAAAATCCAAACGTTGAATATGCCGAAGCTCATTATGTTGATGAATTACAAAGAGTTGATGATAGTAATTTTGATGTTTTGTTTTCAGATAAAGACGATAGCAAAATCTTGACTACATTTACTCCAAACGACCCAAGCGTGGCAGCACAAAAAATGTTAAAGCAAATCAATGCCTATGAAGCTTGGTTTATCGAAAAAGGAAATCCAAATGTTGTGATAGGAATTAGCGATGAAGGACTTAACCAAAATCACCCAGACTTAGCCCCAAATTTATACATAAACACGAAAGACCCAGTCAATGGAAAAGATGATGATGGCGATGGCTACATAGATAATTTTAACGGCTATAATTTTAACCCAGTAAACAATAACGACTGGAACAATACAGTAAATAATCACTCCCACGGAACTGAAGTGGGCGGAATAGCAGGAGCAGCTTTCAATAATGGAATAGGTATAGCTGGCGTGGGCGGTTTGTGTAAAATATTTCCTTTTAAAGTATCTCCAAAAAATTCATCAGTAGTTACAAATGGCTACGAATCAATGATAGCAGCAGCTAATATGGGTTTTGTGAAAATTCTAAATTGTAGTTGGGGCAATGTTTCAAATCCGAACTTTTCGCCAATCAGACAAAACGCTGTGACTTATGCTGTTGCAAAAGATGTTGCAATAATAGGTGTATCAGGAAATCAAGAAATATCTACTGGCCCTGCTAAATACAGAAGCTCAATGCCGGGATTTTATTTTGGAGTTTTGGGAGTTGGCGAAGTTGATTCCGAAGATTTTATCACAGACAATTCTGGACTTGGAGAGGCATGTAAGATAATGGCACCAGGTTATGGCAACTTTACAACTTCTGGCAATGGATATACTGACGTTAATTTCGGTACTTCCTATGCAGCACCAGTTGTATCTGGAGCTATGGGATTGGTTCGCTCTAAATATCCAAATTTAAAAGCTATGCAAGCAATTAGCTTTCTAAGACAATGCACTGACAATATTGCCAGTGTGAATGGAAATGAAGGCAATAAAATGCCTGGAAGAATCAATATGCTTAAAGCGGTAACAATTGACCCAATGTCTATTCCTGGTTTTGCTTTGATAGACCAACGCAAAACAGATCTGAACTCCTCGGTTGAGAAAATATCATTCAATATTGGTGATGTATTCAATTTGAATTTGAAATTGAAAAATTATTTAGGAAAAGCAGATGCTTTGGTTTTTAATGTGTCAACTGTTTATAACAATAACAATAGCGATATTTCATTCACAAAGTCTAGTTTCGATTTCGATAACGTGAAAACCAATGATGAGATAACACTTCCTTTAGAAATAAAACTTAGCAATTTCAATATTAATAAGATGTTACTTCGCATTGATATTCTTGGAAATAACAACTATAAAGATGTACTTTTTGTAGATTTCTATGCTTTCCCAGAGGTGATTACTTACCAGAACGATGCAATTCAATTTTCTGTGGGCTTACGTGGAACTTTTGGCTATAACTCAAATAAATATTCAAGACAGGGCTATGGTTTCAATTTGCTTGGATATGGAGACGCTCTATATAATGGGGGATTATTAATGATTGCCGATAGTAATAGTATATTGTCTGCAAACGATGGATTTGGATTAGATGGAAGTGATTTTGGCTATGGACCCAACACATTTAGCAAAAGCACAAAATATATAGAAATAGTAGGAAACTTCACAAATGCTAGAAATGTATTGATTAGCAAAAGAGTGGATTTACCCAAAGGCAATGAAAATTATACAAAGTTAATTATAAGAGCCACAAATGAATCTCAACAAATAATAAACAACTTAACCATTGGTTATAAATTAGATTGGGATATTGCTTATAAAGACGAAGGATACATCCTCAATTTAGGCACTTTGCTGGATTCTGATTTGCCCGATTTGCTAAAAAGAAGCTACCGAGGTGGGAATATATTCAAAAATAAAGATGAAGCTGTTGCATTTGGTGCTGCCATTACAAGCGATGACACCACTGGGATTGCTCAAATAGCTAATCTTAATTCAAGTATTGGTATGTCCAATTCTAATATTCTTAGGGCATTGAATTCTGGCAAAACTTGGTTGCTGAATTCCACCACAGATATTTACGGAATTGTAGGAATGAAATTCCCTGGGATTTTAGCACCAAATGATTCCAAGGAATGCACTATCTGTATAGCAGGTGGTAACAACGCTGATGAATATAAAGCTGCAATCAGGAAATGTTTAGAAACCCTAACATCTGTTGCCACTACGCAAATCACAAACACAATAAATATTGCTGATTTGGGAGATGTAATTATCATTAAAACGGAAGCTGAAGATAGTTTTAAATTATTCAATATACTTGGCTCTCAACTCGGCAATTGGAACAATACAAACCAAATAATGATAAACAAATCACAGTTTGCAAATGGTGTTTATTTCATTAGCACCCAAAATAGCTCGAAGAAATTTGTAATTGGGGAGTAATTACAAAAAAAATTAACTCATTCTTCATTCAAACAAATGCAATAGTTTCAAAATTATTTCATAATTTGCATTTCTAAAGTTGGAAATAACTAAAAAGAGTTTAAGATGAATATTCACGAATATCAAGCAAAAGAACTTTTAAGTCAATTTAAAGTTCCTGTATTGAAAAGCCAAGTGGTCTTTTCGGCTGAAGAAGCTGGCAAAGTAACATTTGAAAAGTTTGAATCTCAAGGCAGCAAAGTTGTTGTTCTTAAGTCGCAAGTGCACGCTGGCGGTAGAGGTAAAGGCATAGTAAAAGACGTTAAATCTAATGTCGATAAAGAAATTGATGGAAAAGCTGTCCGTGGCGTAAACGTTGTCCATAGTGGCAATTTAGCTGATAAAGTTTTCAAATTGGCTGATGCTACTTTTGGAAACAAACTTGTTACTATTCAAACTGGTGAATCTGGTGCGGTAGTTAGCAGAATGCTTGTGGAAGATGGAGCTTCTATCGAAAAAGAATTCTATATAAGTATTTTGCTCGACAGACAAACTAGTAAAAATATCATAATGGCTTCTACTGAAGGAGGTATGGATATTGAAACTGTGGCTCACGACACTCCTGAAAAAATTATCTATGAAACCATCAATCCTAAAATTGGATTCCAAGGGTATCAAGCTCGCCGTTTGGCTTTTGGCTTGGGACTTTCTGGCAATGGCTATAAAAACTTCATTCCTTTCATTACTAATTTGGTGAAAGCATACGATGAGTTAGATTGCTCTATGTGTGAAATCAACCCAATGGTTTTGACAACTGAAGGAACAATTTTAGCATTGGATGCGAAAATTAACTTCGATGACAACGCAGAATACAGACACAAAAATTGGGCTGAACTAAAAGATGACGCTGAAGAATCGCCATTGGAAGTAGAAGCTGCAAAATACAACCTAAACTATATCAAATTAGACGGAAACGTTGGATGTATGGTGAACGGAGCTGGTTTGGCAATGGCTACTATGGATATGATTCAAATAAGTGGCGGAGCACCCGCAAACTTTTTGGACGTAGGAGGTGGGGCAAATGTAGAACGTATAGCAAACGCATTCCGCTTGATGATGAGCGATAAAGATGTGAAAGCTGTATTAATTAACATTTTCGGTGGTATCGTTCGTTGCGATAGAGTTGCTGAAGGTATTATACAAGCATTGAAAACAGTGAAAGTAGATATGCCAGTAATTGTTAGATTGGACGGAACAAACGCTCCAGAAGCAGCCAAAATGCTTGCAACATCAGGTATGGATTTTAAAGTAGCAATTAATTTCAACGATGCAGCTGCAAAAGTGAAAGAAGTATTTGCGAAATAATTCCAACAATATAGATTAAACTAATCCAACCTTCCGAAAGATTCAAACCTTCGGAAGGTTTTTTTTAGTCAAAAAA
>CAZYXG010000066.1:0-8676 GCA_964650885.1 uncultured Hyphomicrobiales bacterium
AATCCAATGACCAATAAATACATATACTTAGTGTTTGCTTTATTATTGGCTATGCTTTATTTTGCTGTGCCACACTATTATAATTTAAAGTTTTCTGATGATAGCATACTTTATGATGGTATTGCAAAAGCTATTACCAAAGGTGAATCTAATATTTCTACTCCAGGCTATTTCGAAGATGGCAATGATATTGGACAAACTGTAATGCCCGGCTATCCTGCTATTATTGCTGTTGTTTATTCAATGTTAGGTACTAATGCTGTTAATGTTATCGTATTGCAAATATTTGTTTCTCTTGTTGCAATTTGGGTTTTCTTTTTAATTACCAATGAAATATTTTCTCGATATTGGGCTATTGGCTATACGTTTTTTTACGCTGCTTATGTAATTCAATGGTCATATTCTTTGTTGCTTCTTATTGAAAGTTTCACTATCTCAATTCTAATCTTCTCTTTATATTATCTTATTAAGTTTATTAAAACAAATAAATTAAGTTACTTTGTTGCTTATTCATTTCTATTTGGTTTGCTAATTTGCTTGAATAACCGTTTTATTGTTCACTTTGGTTTTGTAGGGCTTTACTTTTTATTCAATTCTTTGCGTTCGATTAAACTTGTTGATTTTAAAAAAGTACTTACTTTTGGTTTGATTATTATTGCTATACTTACTCCTTGGCATATTCGACAATATCAACATTGGGGGAAATTTGTAATTTTCACTCCAGAACGAACTGCAAATGTAAATCAGAAAACAACTACTCAAGGATACTCAGAAAAAAAAGCATATTATGGTTATGTTCCTGGCTATGACACTGTTATAAACCTTTATATGACACAATATCTTACGAAACAATTTCGCAAAGAATCTCGTGAATATATAGAATCTAAATTCACATTACAAAAATATAATGAGCTGAAAGATAACTACAAATCATTTGGAAAATGGAAAGAATTCAAATCAAGAGCTTGGGGATTTTTTGAAGTGATACGAATTGACTATCGTTTTGGTTTTGCAGGCGATATGAGAATAGCAGAACCATCATTTTACGATAAACCAACTAGCCCACTTTTCTTATTCGATTTAGTTGACTTTGCTTTACTTGGTTTAGCATTTTTAGGATTTATACCCGCTATTTATTTTTCTTATTTGCGAGCAAATATATTCATTCAAATATTATTATTATATCTAATTGCCCACTGGTTACTTCATTCCTATGTTGGCTATCTGCCACGCTACCGCATTACAATAATGCCAGTTATATTTCTAATTGGTAGCTATGGAATTAACGCAACAATAGAACTTTTTCGAAATAAACTAAATAGCAAACTGTAATAGTTGTATAGGTATTAACAAAAGCTGGACGAACGTAATATTTGAATGACAAACTATTTAGTGTATTAGAGTTAATATCTCCCAAGACTTGTTCAAAAATGAATTTATGCTTTTGTTCTGTTTTTATTGCATAAGTAAGACTTAAATAAGCAATTTGGTTATCAGCAATTTCGGAAAATTTTAAAAAATCTGGATACATAGATTTTACTTCGTAAGCTTCACCCTTTATATCGTCATTTAAATTCTCTTTTGTTGTCTTTACGATGAACTCAGGAGTTATTATAGGAACAGGATTGTTCTCTAAAGAATAGACACATGAAAAGCAAAAAGGTTACACTTTTTATGAAAAGAAGTGTAAAAATTGTAAAATAAATTGAAATATTTGTTTTTTTGCAGAAACTTAAATTCATATATTTTCGTTATATGGTTGAAAATTATTCAGAAAAATGTTTCAAATTTGTAGCAAAGACAAATTATAAGTAGTGAGGAATTTTAATGGTTGATATTAGAGAATTAAATGAAAGAATTCAGCGAGAAAGCTCTTTCATAGATATTCTATTTATGGAGCTTGGCAAAACAATAATTGGACAGAAGCAAATGCTAGAGCGATTAATGATTGGTTTGCTATCTGGTGGACATATCCTTTTGGAAGGTGTACCTGGGCTTGCCAAAACGCTTGCAATTAACACTTTGGCTCAAGCGGTGGATGTAAAGTTTAATAGAATTCAATTTACCCCCGATTTGCTACCTGCGGATTTGGTGGGAACTATGATTTATAATCAGCAAACTCATAACTTCACGGTAAAAAAAGGGCCTATATTTTCCAATTTCATTCTTGCAGATGAAATTAACCGTGCTCCTGCTAAAGTGCAAAGTGCATTGCTAGAAGCTATGCAAGAAAAACAAGTAACAATTGGCGAACATACCTATAAATTGGAAGAGCCATTCCTTGTGTTGGCTACTCAGAATCCGATAGAGCAAGAAGGAACTTATCCTCTGCCAGAAGCTCAGGTGGATAGATTTATGCTGAAAGTTGTGATAACTTACCCGCAAATTGCAGAGGAAAAAGAAATTCTGCGATTAAACTTGGCGAAAAACTTCCCTGCTGTGCCAAAGGTGATGACACCTGCGGATATTGTGCATGCAAGAAGATTGGTGAATGAAGTTTATATGGATGAGAAAATCGAAAATTACATATTGGAGATAATTTTCGCTACTCGCTTCCCCGAAGATTACAAATTAGATAAATTGAAAGATTTGATTTCTTTTGGTGCATCGCCTAGGGCTACAATTAATTTAGCAAAAGCTGCGAAGGCATTTGCTTTTATCAGACGCCGAGGCTATGTGATACCAGAAGATGTGCGTGCTGTTTGCCACGATGTACTTCGCCATAGAATAGGTGTTACTTATGAAGCAGAAGCAGAAAATATTACAAGCGTGGATATTATCAATGAAATATTGAACACTGTGGAAGTGCCTTAATAGGGTTAGGAAATCAAAATGGAAACATCGGAACTGATAAAGAAAGTTCGGAAAGTGGAGATTAAAACCAAAGGCATTAGTAAGCAAATGTTTTCGGGTAATTATCATTCTGCTTTCAAAGGGCGAGGAATTGCCTTTAGCGAAGTGCGTGAGTACAACGTGGGCGATGACATTCGCACAATAGATTGGAACGTTACAGCTCGTTCAAATTCTCCTCATATTAAAATATTTGAGGAAGAGCGAGAGCTAACAGTAGTTTTGCTAATAGACATATCTGGCTCGGAGAACTTCGGCACTAAAGTTAGCAGTAAGCGAGATTTGATAACGGAAATTTCTGCAATTCTTTCATTTGCTGCTATTCAAAATAATGATAAAATTGGGGTGATATTTTTTTCGGATAAAATTGAAAAGTTTATTCCACCAAAGAAAGGCAAATCGCATACACTACGAATAATCAGAGAGTTATTAGAGCTTGAGCCAACTAGTACAAAAACTGATTTGGCAATGGCATTGAAATATTTCAAAAACGTCATTACTAAAAGTAGTATTGTGTTTTTAATTTCAGATTTTGTGACCGATGCAGATTACCAAAAGGAAATGTCGCTTGTTTCCAAACGCCACGATGCTGTGGGAATAAAAGTATTCGATATAAAGGAATACGCTATTCCAAATATTGGGATAGTATATTTCCGAGATCCAGAAACACGCAAAACGAAATTAATTGATACATCGGATAAGTCAACAAGAAATGCTTATGCAGAATATCAGGCGAATTTGGACACGAAAACAAATAAAATATTGCGTAGTGCTAAAGTGGATTTGATTCGATTAAGAACAGATGAATCTTACGTTAATCCATTAATTAATTTTTTCAAAAGTAGAGATAAAAAATACTAATTATGAAAAAAGTAATTCAATTATATTCTTTAATACTGATTATACTACTTGGTTTTGCAACAGCAAGAAGCGAAGAGGCATTGACTCTGGAAGCCAAAATTGACACTAATAATTTACTTATTGGCGATCAGTTTAGATATAGAGTTTCGGCTACTTTTGGCAAAGGAGTGAACTTTGTATTTCCCAAATTCAAAGATAAAATTGGCGATTTGGAAATAGTATCTACTAATAAAATTGATACTATAAAGAGCGATAAATATACAGCTTTTATGCAGAGCTATGTACTAACAGCTTTCGATAGTGGGCATTATGTTATTCCAGCACTGGAAATAATTTACGATAAAAAAGGTTTCTCCGACCCATATATAGCAAGGACAGATTCTATAACAGTAAGTTATAAAACTCTTACTGTGGACACCACTCAAGCATTTAAAGATATTAAGCCGCCGCTCGGAATAGAATTTTCTATTTGGGATTATTGGTATTGGTTTGTAATAATAGTAGTGTTAGCTATTGCCGGCTATTTCGGTTATAATTATTGGAAAAATAGAATACCAAAAGCTATAGTATTTGAGAGCAGCGACCCAAAAATACCACCTCATATATTGGCATTGGAAGCACTCAAAAAATTAGAAAATGAAAAGCTTTGGCAAAATGGTCAAGTGAAAAAATACTATATAGAGCTGACAAATATAATTCGGCTTTATATAGAACGTACCACTAAAGTGGCAGCATTGGAAATGACTAGCGATGAAATATATATAGCAATGAGCAATGTGAGATTTGGAGAAGAACAAGTAAGCAAATTGAAATACATCTTCCAATTGGGCGATTTGGCAAAGTTTGCAAAACAAGAACCATTAGCTCAGGAAAATGCAACAGCTTTGCAAAGTGCTGTGCTATTTATTCAAGAAGCACACACTATATTCCAAGCTGGAGAGCTGGAGCAACAACGTAGAAATATTCAAGCGACGAGGGATTAGAAAAATGGATATATTCAATTTCTCAGCATATAAATTTGCAAATCCAGAATACTTCTATGTGTTGGCTGTAATACCAATATATTTGCTTTATCATTACTTGACAGAAAAAAGAAAAAATGCAAGCATTTCGCTGGCAACTCTATCTCCTTTCGAGAAATTAAAGCCAAGTTTGAAAATGCGTTTGCGACACACATTACCAATAATTAGATCAATTGCTATTGCATTTTTAGTAATTGCTTTGGCTAGGCCGCAGTCTTCATCGTCGAGGAAATCTGTGAAAACAGACGGTATAGATATTGTGATGACACTTGATTTATCTACTTCTATGCTGGCAATGGACTTTAAGCCAAACAGAATGGAAGCAGCTAAAAATAGAGCAATTGATTTTGTCAATAATAGAGTGAACGATAGAATAGGTTTGGTAGTTTTTTCGGGCGAGAGCTTCACCCAATGTCCTGTTACAGTTGACCACGAAGTAGTGAAAAATCAAATTCGCTCACTTAAAACAGGTATGTTTTTAGATGGAACGGCGATTGGAAGTGGTTTGGCTACCTCAGTTTCTCGATTGAAAGAAAGCAAAGCAAAAAGCAAAGTAATTATATTGCTAACCGATGGCAAGAACAATGCTGGGGTAGTATCGCCAGAAACTGCTGCGGAAATTGCCAAAACATTTGGAATTAGAATTTATACAATTGCTGTTGGCAAGTATGGTTTTGCGGACTACCCTGTTCAATTGCAGGGCGGTGGAACAATTATCCAGCAAATGGAAGTTGATGTGGACGAAACTGTGCTAAAACGCATAGCTGAAATATCTGGTGGTGAATTCTACCGAGCCACTAACGATAAGTCCTTGAAAAACATTTACGACAAAATAGACAAATTAGAAAAAACCAAAATTGATATTGCCTATTTCAATAAGAAAAGCGAAGAATTCCTAATCTATGCAATTTGGGGATTCGGCTTCCTATTGTTTGAATTGCTAATAAGAATGTTAGTTTATAGGTTTAATTTTTGATTCTATAGAAATAAACACAAAAATAAAAGCTGCATCGGTAACACCAGTGCAGCTTTTCTTATACTTTCTTTTTTTAAACAGAAAACTTATTCAGCCATCCAATTGTGGCGTTCTAAATATTTAGTGTCGATTTTGCCAGCAATAAAGTCTGGGTTGTCCATCATCCAAAGATGGAAAGGAACAGTTGTTTTCACACCTTCAATAACTACTTCTTCCAATGCACGCTTCATTTTAGCTATTGCTTCAGTTCTTGTGGGAGCTGTTGCTATTAGTTTTGCAATCATTGAATCGTAAGTTGGCGGAATTGTATATCCTTGGTAGATGTGCGAATCAATTCTAATTCCACGTCCGCCTGGGAAGTGCAATGAAGTTATTTGTCCTGGAGTTGGACGGAAGTTGTGCTCTGGGTCTTCTGCATTGATACGCACTTCAATTGAGTGCATTTTAGGAGGAGATTCTTTCAAAGTAAGTTTTTCTCCAGCTGCAACCGATATTTGCTCTTTGATTAAATCAATTTGCAATGATTCTTCTGTTACTGGGTGTTCTACTTGAATACGAGTATTCATTTCCATAAAGTAGAACTCACCTGAGTTATCTACCAAATATTCAATAGTGCCTGGGCCATAATAGCCAACGGATTTAGCACCTAAAACAGAAGCTTCGCCCATTTTTTTTCTTAGCTTTGCATCAACAATTGGAGAAGGAGCTTCTTCAATTAGTTTTTGATGTCGGCGCTGAGTAGAGCAATCTCTCTCGTTCAAATGAATCACGTTTCCGTGTTTATCGCCAAATACTTGAATTTCAATATGATGAGCATCGGAAATTAGTTTTTCCATATAAAGCAAGCCATTACCAAAAGCAACTTCTGCTTCGTTTTGTGCAGTATAGTAAGCATTTTCTAAATCAGCTTCATCATAAACAAAACGCATACCACGTCCACCCCCACCAGCTACAGCTTTCATCATAACGGGTAGCCCAATTTCTTTAGCTAATTTTTTTGCGTGTTCCACATTTTTAAGTACGCCAACACTACCAGGCACAACAGGCACGCCTGCCGCACGCATAGTTTCTTTGGCAACAGACTTGTCGCCCATTCTATTGATTGCTTCGGCACTTGGGCCAACGAAAATCAAATCATGGTCGTTGCAAATTTGCACAAAGTTAGCATTTTCAGAAAGGAAACCATACCCTGGGTGGATAGCATCGGCATTTGTGATTTCTGCCGCAGCTATAATGTTTGGGATTTTTAAATAACTTAATTTACCAGCAGCAGGACCAATACAAACAGCTTCATCAGCAAACTTTGTGTGAAGGGAGTATCTATCAATTTCAGAATAAACTGCAACTGATTTGATTCCCATTTCCTTGCAAGCTCTAATAATTCTCAGAGCAATTTCGCCACGGTTGGCAATAAGTAATTTTTTAATCATTATATTGCTTAGTCAAGTTTGATTAAGAATAGCACTTGGTTATATTCAACTGGCTCTCCACTTTGCAAAAGAATTTGCTCAATTGTGCCAGATTTATCACTTTCAATTTCGTTCATCAATTTCATAGCTTCCACTATACAAAGAGTGTTGCCTATATTCACACGTGAGCCAATTTCCACAAATGGGTCTGACTCAGGTGAAGGCGAACGATAGAAAGTGCCAACAATTGGAGATTTGATTTCATACAAATTGCTAGCCAAAGCAGTAGCAGCTGTAGCAGAATCGCCTGAGCTGACTGCAGGAGCAGCTTGAACTGGAGCTGGAACTGAAACTGGAGCAGATTGCATTTGGTATGCACCGCCACCGCCCATATTGATTATAGTACCTGTATTGCCACCAATATCAGCTTGGTTTCTTTTAGATAATTTAATTTTGGTACCTTCTTCTTCAAGCTCAATTTCTTCAGCTTTCGATTCATCGAAGATTTCCATTAAATTTTTTAGATATTGCAAATCCATTATAGTTTGCTCTCCAAGAGTTAAAAATTATTCTTTTACTCGTTCGATATAAGCGCCAGCTTTAGTATCAACTCGCACTAAGTCGCCTTCGTTCACAAACAAAGGAACACGAATTTCAGCACCAGTTTCCACTGTTGCTGGTTTCATAGCATTTGTTGCAGTGTCGCCTTTCAGTCCAGGCTCAGTATAAGTAATTCGCAAATTAATATGCTGTGGTACTTCTACCGACAAAGCTGTCTCACCTTCAAATGCAATATACACATCTTGGTTTTCTTTTACAAATCTAAAATCTTCAGCCACCGATTCTTCACTCATTGGAACTTGATCGAAAGTTTCATTGCTCATAAAGATATAATTTGCACCATCTTTATACAAATATTGATATGGACGTTTTTCGATTCTAACGAAATCAATAGATTCGCCAGAATTGTATGTGTGCTCTTTCAAGTTACCAGTTTTTAGGTTACGCATTTTCACTTTGAAGAACGCACCACCCTTGCCTGGCTTACGGAATTCGCTATCTATAACGATACAATTTTCATTTAGGTACTTTACAACTGCACCAACTCTTAAATCTGAAGTAGAACCCATAATTATATTTGTTAATTTGGAAAAAGAGAGGTGACGACCGGATTCGAACCGGTGTGGACGGTTTTGCAGACCGTTGCCTAGCCGCTTGGCTACGTCACCATTTAGTTTTGCAGAGTTCACAATTATGCAAACAAAACAGAAAACAAATTTACGGCATTATTCCTAATTCTCCAAATAAATTGATTTGAGGATGGATATTCAAAAAAGTCAATTTGTTATTGTAGAATCCCAAAATAAGCTTATTTTTGAAATCAAATTATTTGCACGAGTGGTGAAACTGGCAGACACGCCATCTTGAGGGGGTGGTTCCCGTAGGGTGTGAGGGTTCGAATCCCTTCTCGTGCACTAAAAAAAGCAATCGTAATGTGAAATTTGCTTTTTTCTTAGAATAAATAAGAATTCAATTCTCGCCTTTCATATTGCTTCAT
>CAZYXG010000067.1:0-3734 GCA_964650885.1 uncultured Hyphomicrobiales bacterium
TCTAGATTGCTTGTTCTTAGTTCTCGGCTCGATTTCTCGTTTTTTTTCTTTAGTTTTGTATTGTTGAATTTAACAATGGAATTAAAATGTCTGCTATGTATCCTATGATGCTATCTATCCATTCTGGAATGAGATGGTTAGTATTGATAAGCTTAATTTATACAATTATTCGTGCGTATAGTGGCTTCAATAAAAATCTTGAATATGGTAAATTAGATGGAATTGCCAAGACTGTTACTGTAATAATGGCTCATTTGCAATTAATAATTGGCTTTGGCATTTATTTTATGAGTCCTTTTGTGAAATCAATTCTCCATCCTGTCGTTGGAATAAATCCGTACAACGAGAATTCGATATTCTATGCTTTTATCCACCCAATAGCAATGATTGGCTCTATTGTGGCAATAACAATTGGCTCTGCGAAAGCAAGAAGAATGGAACTGGATAGTGCTAAATTTAGAGTGATTTTAGTTTGGTTTGGAATTGGTTTGTTTTTGGCTTTAGTGCTTATACCTTGGTCGTTTTACCCAATAGTTGGTCGCCCATTTATTAGATAAAATATGAACTTACTCGCAACAACTCTGGGACGATTTAGAATAATCGCTTTTATTGAAGGTGTTTCTTTTGTGGTTTTGCTATTTATAGCTATGCCGCTGAAATACATGATGGGAATGCCTGAAGCAGTCCGAATAATTGGTATGGCACACGGCATACTATTTGTGCTGTTTATGTTTTTGCTTTTGCAAGCATCAATCGAACATAGCTGGAAATTCAAAAAAATAGCTCTACTTTTCTTGCTTTCAATAGTCCCATTCGGTACATTTTGGGCAGAAAAGAAGATACTTAGTCAAGAAATAGATAGCTAATCAAAACTTTAATTATTGATTTACGTTTTAAATTAAAAAAAGAGAATATAATGTCGTCACGACCAACCTTAATTACAGATGAAATCTACGAATACTTAGTGAAACGCTTTAATGTGGAAGATGAGTATTTGAAGAATTTGAAGAAAAATGCTCTTGCCTATGGCATACCTGAAATATGTATTTCGCCTGAACAGGGTAAGTTCTTACAGTTTTATTTGAAGTCAATTAATGCTAAGTATGTTTTAGAAATTGGTTCTCTTTTTGGCTATTCTGCGGTGGTGATGGCGGAAGCTTTGCCTGAGGACGGAAAAGTGATTTGCTTGGAAGTATTCAAAAAGAATTCTGATTTCATTTCTGAAAGTATAAAAGGCAGTAAGTATGAGAATAAAATCGAGGTAATCAATGGCGATGCTTCGGATTTCTTGAAAACTTACACACCAGAATTTGAATTTGATTTCGTTTTTATAGATGCAGATAAAGGGAATTATTCAAACTATATGAATTTGACTACTCCAATGCTGAGAAAGGGTGGAATCCTTTGTGCGGATAATGCATTGGCATTTGGACATGTTGCAGATGTGAATCCTAAAAATGAACCAGGAAACGTGCGGGCAATCCAAGCATTTAACGAGAATTTACTTTCAAATCCGCAGTACTTTAGTACTTTAGTAACTATGGGCGATGGTATGGCAATGGGTATTAAACTTTGATTCGTAAACTATTTGTCATATTGCTTTTTGTATTATTTGTTTCTTGCTCTTCCACGAAAAGACCTACGGGTTTTGAAATGCAGAACGAGATTTATGCTACTTTTACATCGCTCGATTCGAGTAAGAAAATGCCATATTTATCGAGTACAATCCCTATAGATTCGGCGGACCCAAGTAAATTAGCAATAGATGTATTTAGAGCTGAAACAAATAAATATCCTGATACTATTCGAATATATGCGAGAGTGTTCGATTCGTTAGGGCATTTCATTACAAATATAGCTAACCCCTATAATGTTTCTGGAATAAACTATTTCAATAAAATAGATGAAAAACTAGGTAAAGTTTATAAAACTCGAACTGAGAATATACCGCAATTTACAGTTCGAGAATTTGGGAAAGGGGATTCAATCCCATACCAAGTTGTGCTGAATTTAGATTATAGTGGCTCTATGATTAACGTCAAAGATGCTATGGCAGAGGCAACGAATATGTTTATCAATGAAAAGTACCCTTATGACAATTTAGCAATAACCACTTTTAATAAGTTTTTCGATGTGAAAGTGCGAATGACAAACAATAAAGAAAATTTATTAAAACTATTCAACGCTAAAAAAGATAGTGGCTTTAGGGCGATGTCAGCCGTTGGAGATGCTGTTTGGAATTGCTTCGATATGTTTAATGTCGCTGATACGATTGCTCCGAGAGTGTTGGTAGTTTTCTCCGATGGCGATGACAATTATAGCAAGCATAAAATCGGAGATATCATAAAAAAAGCACAGGATTTTGATGTGCATATTTTTGCAATAGCATTTGGCTATTCCAAAGATGAAAATCTTAATTATATGGCGAAATATACTGGTGGGAAATTCTACAAAGCCAAGTCCAAAGAAGAGCTTGAAGCAATATTTAAAGAAATATATTTAAGCTTAAGAAACTATTATTTGATTAAATACAAACCACCAAAATTTTGGGGATTGCATCAAGCATTTATTGATTTTAAGTTGCCAAACAAAGATTCAAGTTTAGTTTCGAAATACGATTATGATACTGGGGATTTGTTCCCTTGGGATGATATTGAAAAATCATTCACAAGACCAATATTATTTGAATTTAATAAAGCGGATTTGATGACAGAGTCCGAATCAATAGTTGATGAAATTGTTGATGCAATGATGTCCAAACCTTCTATTAGAATTGAAGTGCAGGGGCATACTGATAATATTGGTACTGCTGAATTCAATCAAACATTATCTGAAAAAAGAGCAGAAGCTGTGATGACAGCAATATTAAAACGTGGCATAGAAAAAGAAAGATTGCGTTCACGTGGATTTGGTTTTTCCCAACCAGTAGCACCAAACACAACTGATGAAGGCAGAGCTAAAAACAGAAGAACTGTATTTAAAGTTTTGATGAAATAGAGAGAGGGGAATCAATTAATGGAATATAAAGAAAAAGTTGAGCATTGGGATAATATTTATTCTACTAAAAAATTTGAGGAAGTTAGCTGGTTTGAACTAGTACCAAAACTTTCATTGGATGTAGTTTCTAAATATTGTGCAGATAAAACTGCTGATATTATTGATGTTGGAGGTGGAGTTAGCTATTTAAGTGAGTACTTGTTGGACTCAGGATATAGTAAGATTACAGTGCTGGATATATCAAAGAATGCAATAGAAACTACGAAAAATAGACTTGGAGCGAAGTCCAGCAAAATTAATTGGATTAAAGCTGATGCATCCGATTTTCAAACAGATTTATATTTCGACTTTTGGCACGATAGAGCTGCATTTCATTTTTTGAATAATGAAAAAGATATTTCAAACTACATTGAAATGACTAATAAGTATATTAAAGTTAATGGATATTTAGTTATTGGTGCATTTTCAGAGCAAGGGCCAACTAAGTGTAGTGGAATTGAAATTACTCAATATTCAAAAGAAAAATTAGTTAATCATTTTGAAAGCAAATTTGATTTAGTAGATTGTTTTAATCAAGACCATACAACCCCTTCTGGTGCTAATCAGAATTTTATTTACTGTATTTTTAAGAAACATTAAAATATTTATATTTCATATCTTTTTAATACACAATATTTATAATTTTATTTGTTTGCTTATTAGGACAATTGATTTCTAATTTAAAGTATATTTTATTT
>CAZYXG010000067.1:3834-8459 GCA_964650885.1 uncultured Hyphomicrobiales bacterium
ATTTTATTTCTTTTCTTTAGTCTTCTTCGCTTAGGTAGAATATTTCTTCTACTTTCTTTTGGAAGTATTTCGCTATTTTGAGTGCTAATACTGTTGATGGCACATATTTATTTAGCTCAATTGCATTGATAGTTTGTCTGCTGACACCCACTTGTTTTGCTAAATCTTCTTGTGTGATTTTCAGTATAGCACGCTCCACTCTCAAATTGTTATCCATTGGCAAGTTCCTTCTTTGTTTTGAGTAACAAATAGTTGAAACGGAAAAATGCCAGCAACAAGAATGTACACAAATTAACTTCCATTACATAAAGGAAGTCTAATCCATAAATAGTTAGTATTAGTAGCAGCAAAATACCGTAGTTAATGAATGTAGCCCAAACTAATGATTCTAATCTCAGTTTAGTAATGTATTCATCTTCTTTTTTCTCTTTGGAGAATGTAGCAAGCAATCCTCCAATTATCATTAGTATTCCAGTCAGTTCGTTGCTAACGTCCTCATTTGCAAAGACGAAAAAATGCTGCTTATTTACTGGTTCGTTCAATGGCATAAAGCTGTCGTATAGTTTCAGAAAAGGAATTGTTAGCGTCGTGTTTGTAAAGAACAGGATTAGAATTATACTAAAGCCCAATGATAGCAAGGCTATACCAACAGATTTGAATTTGTACGGAAAAAGATATTTCACCATTAAATGGTCTCCTTAAATTATAAAATGTAAAATCAACTTTACAAATAAACGACATTGACTACAATATGTTCTGTATATGTGACAAAAAGTAAAAAATAATTTACAATTGTGTAAGAATTAGCTGATTTGATTATTTAGTTTTTTGAAGCTATTAGACATAAAATAACGTGGGATAAAATATTTCATGTTTTCCGAAAGTGGGATAAAATATCCCACGTTTTAAGAACGTGTACCAAAATGTCCCACGTCCAAAATCTTTGTAAGTAATTGGTAAAAATAATAATTATAGTGCAATTTGTGAAAACAGGTAAAATTTAAAATTGCAAAAAAATATTTTAAAATTTAAAAAGTATAGTTAGACACCTCGAGTGCTTGGCTCCCAAATATACTTATGAAGTTGGAGTTGCATTCTTGCAGGCAAGTTTTTTTCAAGAATCCAATTTGCTAATTCAATAGGTTCAACCACCCCAAAAACTGGAGAGAAAAGTACGTTTTCAGTTTTCTTGAATAGATTGTGTTTTTCAATTACATCTAAAGCGAAATCAAAATCGCCTTTGCTGGAAATTACAAATTTAACTTCGTCTTTAGCTTCAATTAAATCCAAGTTCTCATATTTATTTTTCTTTGCCATTTTAGAATCAGGACACTTGATATCCAAAATGCAAACAGCTCTTTTATCTACCTTCGCAATATCTTGCTGGCCGTTTGTTTCTATCACTACTTCATAGCCCTTATCGCAAGCTTCGGATATAAATTCAGAAATATATTCTTGCTCAAGAGGTTCACCCCCAGTAAGCATAAGGAATTTGCAATCGTATTTTGCGATATTAGCGAATATTTCATCGGCAGTCATTAGGTTCGCAATTTCTTTACGCTCTAAGGCATAAGGAGTGTCGCACCAAACGCAACGCAAGAGACAGCCCTGGAAACGCAAGAATATACAAGGTTTGCCAATACGTGAGCCTTCGCCTTGAATAGAATAGAATATTTCGTTAACGTTAAATTTATGGTCTTTCATTTGCTGATTCAGGCTTTAATTAGTTCAAGTTTAGCTATTGATTCAATGTGGAAAGTATGAGGGAACATATCCACTGGTTGCACTTCTATAGTGCGGTATTTTTCCGAAAGCAATTGCAAGTCACGAGCTTGAGTAGCTGGATTGCAACTAACATAAACAATATGCTCTGCTTCAAGTTCCAGCAAATGGCGAATAAGATTTTCAGCCATACCAGCACGAGGAGGGTCAACAATAATTTTATTCGGCTTTGGAAGAGTAGTCAATAGTACAGGTATATTTTTATCGTGCAAGTTAGCAGCGAAGAAGTTTGTATTTCCAATGTTATTCAATGTAGCATTTGATTTTGCATCTTCTATTGAACCCTCATTAAGTTCAATTCCATAGATTGAATCTACTTTGCGGCTAGCTGGCAGAGTGATTGAGCCAGTTCCACAATATAAATCCCATACTATATCTTGCTTTTGCAAATCAGCATAGTCCAATATGTGCGAAATAAAACTATCAAGCTGGGTTGAGTTAGTTTGGAAGAAAGAGAATGGCGATATTTTGTAGTTAATTCCCAAAATTTCATCCATAATGTGGTCTGCACCATC
This sequence comes from uncultured Hyphomicrobiales bacterium, assembly GCA_964650885.1. GTDB lineage: Bacteria > Bacteroidota > Ignavibacteria > Kapaibacteriales > UBA2268 > JAPLFM01. Next base: position 6,132 of record CAZYXG010000067.1, read on the forward strand.
TAGCAAAGTTATTTCATTTACTTGCACTGGATTGACTGTCCAATTAATAGCATGGAAAATCGAAGTCGCTCCGTCTGCTTTAGCAGCGGCAGTAAATTCTCTAATAAATTCGATTTGTGAATCGTTAGTAATTTTGTTTGTAACCAAAATTGCCATATTCTCATTTTTTTTGATAGAATTTCGTACAATCAAACTGCGAAGAAATCCTTCGTGGGTATGAGTATTGTAACAATCGAGAGCAAATTTTGTAGTTAAATTACGAGTGGACTTAATTAAGCGATTGCCAAATTCAGATTGGATATGGCAAGTATTGATATTCAAAACTTTATCGTATCTGCCTGGGATATGCAAACCAAAAGCAAACGTTTTGTCTTCAATATCAGTTTCAGCTTTAATTTCGTCTTCGCTTAACCAGCGTGAAGCAGAAAAAGAGAAATCCATTTTATTGCGATAATTAAACTCTTGAGCAGATGGCATTACATTATGAACAATAACATCTTCAATTTTGCCAAGACGCTTTAAAGCATCTATAACGTGTGTTTTTTTCCAATAGAGCTGATCGGCATAGCCAAGGTTTTGCCAAGAGCATCCACCACAAGTGCCGAAATGCTCGCATCGTGCTGTTATTCGCTTTTCAGAAGGAGTTATTACTTCCAGCAGATGGCATTCCACGTAGCTTTTTTTGTTCTTTTTAATCTGTACTTTAACTAAGTCGCCAGGGATAGCACCTTTGACAAAGTGGACTTTACCTTCTAACTTTGCAACGGCAACACCCTCGAAGCCGATAGATTCTATTTCTAATTCAATAACTGGTTTGTTTTTTCTATTTGACATTATGCCTGTTCTAATTCTTTTATAATCTTTAATTGTTATTATTTTAATTAAAGATTAATTATATTTGTTACAAATCGAAGATGCAATTTAAAGAAATTAATGATAAAAGACGTTTTCAAAGAAGTAGAATTAGAAAATAGCGTGCTGCGAAGCCACGCTGAAAACTTTATTTCATCGTTACAAAAAAAGCCAGCAACAGCACTTACATACCAAAAAGCACTGAATGAATTTATTGAATTTGCAAATAGAGGCAAGTTTAGATTCACTGTGGAAGATGTGTTGAAATACAAAAGATACTTAGATTACAAGAAGAAAATGACTAAGTATTCTGCAAGTACATACCTTACTTCGTTAAGACAATTTTGTATCTATTTACTTGGAATTGGAGTGATTGAGAAAAATCCTGCAAGAAGAGTGAATTACAAAATCAAAGATAGGGTTGTGAAATTTGATTATTTAACAAAAGAGCAGATTGCAACATTATTTGGCGAAATAACAGAAGAAGAAAAGCAAGGAACTCGAGACAAAGCATTGCTTAGCTTAATGATATACACTGGATTAAGTGAAGAACAAATACCAAATATTTTGTTTGCTGACTTCCAAAGACAATCAAACAAGAAAAAATTTACACTTTCTGTGAAAAATCAATTGGGATATTCGCAAATTGAATTGACCAACGATTCCGCAAAACTACTTCAAGACTATATAAAAACTAGGGAATCATCTTTTTCCAATGAGCCACTTTTTATCAGCATGAGCAACCGCTCGGGTAAATCGGCAATAACTAAGCGTGGAGTAAGAGAAATTGTCTTACAGCGGTTAAAAGGTGCTTCATTTGCAAAGGAAAGTGGGATAAAGTTAACGCCACACACACTTAGCCATACAGCGGCTATACTTTTTGCTGAAAGTGGTGCAAAAAGTGTAGAAGTTGCGAAAAGATTCGAAATTAAAAGTGATGTAACTTTAAAGAAGATTTTTGAAGCCGCAAAGAAAAACTACAGCTAATCCTCTAATTAATTCAAAGAAAGTTCTGGCATTCTATGTACTACGTTATTGTGGAAAGCAAGGTCGTTGATTCTATAAACGAAATACTCAAAGAGCGGAAATGTAGAAAGCATAGTTTCGACTTCGTTTTTACCAGCACCAACGCAAACAATCCAAAGCTTTGACCTATCGGCAGTTAGAGTGTATGAAGAAATTGTACCTTCAGACATAAGTTTGGTTATCATTTCCCTTTGTTTGGGAATCAAACCAAGGAAATGGGGGTCATAAGTAGTGGGTAAATCTACTTCCACCATAAAATAATTTAAAATTCTAAGTTCTTTCATTTTCTTTTGTTGACTGTTTCATTACATTAACGAATTCAATTTAAGAAATATTTTAGAAAAAGAAGAATAATCTTGAAAATTTCTTAAAATAATGAGTAGAATCATTAATTCTATTCAATAACGAGAATTCTTAAATGTAGTGAGCTTGACTCAAAATAAATTAATT
>CAZYXG010000068.1:0-7949 GCA_964650885.1 uncultured Hyphomicrobiales bacterium
CAAGGATTGCCGAAGTTGCAATGTGGCTTATCGACCACCAAATGAATATGCAAATTAGCAATGAGTTTGGGCAATACTTTGTTCGTTTGCCTTTGAAAAAAGCGGCTAAAATCGTTCATGGAAACGCATTACAAACTGATTGGCAGAGTTTATTAAACCCTGTCAATACGATAAATGTTGTTGCTAAACATGCAAATATTTACTTGGTAGAAGAACCATTTGAAGAGTATAAAACAGTTAATGTTCAAACAGAAACTGTTGAAATATTTAAAGGTTTAAAGCCTGAAAACACAAACGAAATAAGATTTGATTATATACTTGGCAATCCGCCATTTATTGGTTCTAAAATAATGACACAATCTCAAAGAGATGATGTTGTAAAAGAGTTTGATAATATTCAAGGGGCAGGAGTTTTAGATTATGTTACTGCTTGGTATATTAAAGCGGCAAAGTACATCCAAGGAACTAAAACTAAAGTTGCTTTTGTTTCTACAAATTCAATAGTACAAGGCGAACAAACCAGTATTTTGTGGGGACAAATGCTGAACAAATACAAAATCAAAATCCATTTTGCTCACCGCACTTTTAAATGGAGCAACGAAGCAAAAGGAAATGCTGCTGTGTATTGTGTGATAGTTGGCTTTGCAAATTATGATACTAACGATAAAATCATTTTTGATTATGAAAACATAAAAGGAGAGGCACATGAAGTAAAGGCTAAAAATATCAATCCGTATTTAGTTGACGCAAAAGATTTATTGATAAACAAAAGTTCTAATCCCATTTGTCAAGTTCCGAAAATGAGTTTTGGTAATATGCCTTTAGACGGAGGAAACTTGCTATTATCGGATGAAGAGAAAAACGCATTTGTTTTAAAAGAACCCAAAGCAGAAAAATTTATCAAGCCCTTAATTTCAGCGTATGAATTTTTAAACGGTGAACAACGTTGGTGTATTTGGCTTGTTGGAGCAGAGCCAAGCGAACTAAAACAATTGCCAGAAGTTCTAAAACGTATTGAAGCAGTAAAGAAATTTCGTCTTAACAGCGTTGCACCTTCAACTCAAAAATTTGCAGCAACACCAACTTTATTTCGTGACAGAAATCAACCCGATACTTACGTTTTAATCCCAAGACATTCTTCTGAAAACAGAAAATATATTCCAATGGGCTTCTTTGATGAAAACTCTATTGCAAGCGATAGTTGTCTATTTATTGAAGGTGCAAAACTTTATCATTTTGGAATTTTAATGTCTGCAATGCATATGGCTTGGGTAAAATCAGTTTGCGGACGATTAAAAAGTGATTATCGTTATTCAAAAGATATAGTATACAACAATTATCCTTTCCCAGATAATCCAAACGACAAACAAGTAAAAGCCATTGAAACAGCAGCACAAAAAGTATTAGATGCAAGACTTCAATTTCCAAACAGTTCGCTTGCCGACCTTTACGCCCCTTTGACAATGCCACCTGCGTTGACAAAAGCCCATAATGAGTTAGACAAAGCAGTTGACTTGGCTTACAGATCACAAGCGTTTACAAGTGAAGCCAATAGAATGGAATTCCTGTTTGAATTATACGAAAAATATACGGCAGACCTTTTCACAAAAGATAAGCCAAAAAGGAAAAAGAAGTAGCAAGAAGAGAAGTAATGAAAATATTCGTTGTGAATTTTTCAAGATTCTTATTTTGAATATAACAAGTTCAATGACCCAATTTCTATTAACAACAGCTATGGATACCAGACATCTCCGTTATGACTTGGAAACAAACCTTCCTTAGGTAAGTTATATACTCCTTATTTAAATTTACTCTCTTCTAAATTTAGCCAGTCTAATGCGGTTTTGTATAGCAATTGGTTTTTTACGTTTGTTGGTAAGCTCATTGATTCTATTAATTCGCCTGGCTTTAGTTCACCCAATGGAAACGGATAGTCTGTACCAAGTGCTATTTTATCTGCACCAATCATTTCTATTAAAAATCTTAGCATTCTTTCGTCATGCACAAGCGAATCTATATAAAAGCTACCCAGATAGTCACTCGGTTTTTTAACGTTATTGATAGCTACTAAATCAGGTCTGGCAAAGTATCCATGCTCTATCCTACCTAAGGTGGCTGGAAATGAACCACCACCGTGAGCAAAACAAACTTTTAAATTTGGGAATTTCTCGAAAACTCCACCGAAAATCATTGAGCAAATTGCTATTGCATTTTCTGCTGGCATTCCCACAAGCCAAGGCAACCAGTATTTCTGCATACGTTCTTTGCCAACCATATCCCAAGGATGAACGAAGATAGCACAGCCCAATTGCTCTGCTGCTGCATAGAAAGGGAATAGCTTTTCATCGTCCAGATTCATACCGTTTATGTTTGAGCCAATTTCGATACCAGGGAATTTCAAATCTCCAACACAGCGTTCCATTTCCTGAATAGCCAAGTCGGTGTGTTGCATAGGCACTGTGCCAAGCCCGATAAATCTTTTTGGGAATAGATTGACTATGTCAGCAATATGGTCGTTCAAATATTTTGATACTTCTAAAGTGTCGTGTGGTTTTGCCCAATAATTGAAAAGCACTGGAATAGTAGAAAGCACTTGCACATCAAGCGAAAATGCGTTGCTCTCTTCCAGCCGAGCTTCGGCATCCCAGCAGTTGCATTCAATTTCTCTAAAAAACTCGCCGTCTTTCATCATTTTAGCACAGCGTGGCTTGTGGTGGTCAAGCGATATGAATCCTCCATAGCCAAACTTTTCTCGGAAGTTGGGAAGATTCTCAGGAATAATGTGAGTATGTATATCTATTTTCAATTCAATTTTAAAAAGTGATTTTGCAATAGAAACAATATACGAAACTCATTTATAAAGAACAAAAACTGCTCTGTTAATTATAAAGTTTAGGAGAATATATTTCTTTTATAGTACACTCCAAACAAATTGAAAAGCGAGATTAAAACAATTCTTGCCCATTCTGAAAGAGTTGGTATGTTTGCAGCAGCAACTAATGGGAACGCTAAGCCACCTGGGTCATCTATCACTCCATTCACTATCCCATCGGCATCGCCTGAACCGCCATCTGTTAGCTCAAGTGTAACTGCTAATCCTGACCTACCAGCTCCAGGAAAATTTGTTTTTTGAGTCCAAATGTTTGTTGATATATCATATTCCCAAAGCTCCGATGGGTCTGCAGCTCCCCCACCGTCAATGTAATATATTTTTGTTCCAACTATAAATGAATTGCCCCCATAATCTACACCACCAAGATATGTTGCTTTTGCAGTCCACAGACCTTGGGCATACCCATTTTGAAAAGATAGGAGAAGTAATGCTAATATAACTATAAACTTTATTTTCATTTATGCATCCTTGCATGAATTTTTATTGTTAACTTCAATTATCACAACTATTTATATAAACTTTAGATTTAATTGTAAAGGTACATTTCAAAAATATTTCAATCAACTGAAACAAGATTCTCTCTAATCAGTTATTACTTATAGAATGACACAATAATGAAATGATTCAAAAAGTAAGTAACAAATCCGATGAGCAATTATTCGAGATGCTTTCTGGCGATAAAGCCAAAAAAGAAGCTGGATTTACTGAATTGTATCAACGCCATTCTCAGCGAATTTACCAATATTGCCGTAGAATTTGTGTCAACGACGAGCTTGCAAGCGATGTACTTCAGGAAACTTTCCTCAAGTTACTTAATGCAGCTCAAAGCAAACAGGTAATGACCAATATTCCTGGCTTTATGCTAAGAATTGCTAGAAATCACTGTTTGGATATTCGCAAAAAACAAAATAAGCAAGTCACTTTCGATAATATTGAAATTCCTTCTTACGATATTTCATTGGAGTCAAAAGAACTTAAGCATCTGCTTGTGATAGCTTTAGATGCACTGCCAGATGAACAAAAAGAAGCAATTGTGCTTCAAGCGTATAGTGGACTTAGCTATCAAGAAATAAGTGAAATTACTAATGTGCCTATTTCAACTGTCCGAAATTGGGTTGTCCGTGGCAAAAAGAAATTGAGAGAAATCCTCGCACCATATATTAAGGAATTGGAGCAATAAACAATATGTTATCTGAAACTAACTATTCAATGTCTGAATTAGTCTATCTATTTGTGGATGGAGAATCTACTCCTTTGCAAAATGATATTCTTTTTAACGCACTTGCAAGCAATACTGATTTGCAACAAGAGCTGCAAGAGGCAATTCTAATTCGTGATACTTTGGTAAGTGATAGTGTCGCTTTGGCTGTACCACTGAAAATCACAACTACTATTTTCCAAAATGCTGGAGTTGCTTTGCCAAGCAATTTAGTAGTTGGTGCAGCGGCTTCATTTGGTGAGAAAATATTCCTTGGCTTTAAGTCAATTGCATTGCCTTTATTTACTGCTGTCGGCGGTGCTTTTATAGCTCTTGGTTTTATGAACTACTTCCAATCTGAAAATAATGCATCAAACAACACTTTAGCTGGCACAAATTTAAATAAATATACAAATAATAATCCAAACACATTTTCTAATAATCGCAACAATAAATTAACTGATAATAATTTTAGCAACAATAAAATAAGTAATAATAAACATAATAATATCACAACTGCAAATGAAATTGTAGCTAAAAAGGAAGATAAAATTGAAGAAAGTAATATTACTACTTCAATTCTTAAATCCAATGAAACACAAGTTTATAATAAATCAATAGCAATCTCACAAAGTGCTTTGGCACAAAATACGAGTCTTCTAAATCAAATATTATTTACAAATAATAACAATTTAACAAGTAGCCCAATTGGTAATTTACCAATAAATAACTCGGAATTTATTACCAGTTATAACGAAAAGCTGCCATTATCTTTTGCAGTGCGTGGCATGATGAATCTATCTTCATTCCCAGCTGGCACAAAAAGCACAGCCAATGAAGTGCCGAGTAATTTCACTATTTCAATCGGCTATGATTTAACTGCAGAAACTAAAATTGGTATAGAAGGTGGACGACAGTCTATCCGATACTATACTTTTGAAAATGGAAAAAACGAGAAAGCCACTCAACGAGAATCAATAGATTGGGCTGGAGCTTACATTCGACATAATTTCAATGAATTAACTTTTTTTAACTTAACTCCTTTTGCAAACGGAACTTTAGGCGCAACTGTTTCCGGACCTACTGGACGAATGATAACTGGTTTCAAATGGCAGCCAGAAAATAGTATTTCGCTATCGGCTGGAGTCGAAGCAAGTACTTTTTTCTACCAGAAATCATCGAACTGGCAAAACATTAGTGCATTAGGATTTATTTATCAAGTTGAAATCAATTACTAATAACAATTAAAAATAATTAAAGGACAAAACAATGAAAAGAATACTGTTTCTTTTTGCCTTTCTGCTGATAGGACTGTCAATACAGTCTTGCAGAGAGATGGGTTCAGACCCCTGGGATAAAGATGGAAACCCAAAAGATACAACAAATTTATCAGTTGCAAAATTAGTTGGCACAAAGTGGCGATTAGTTTCAATAGAAAGAAATAAAGGGCTTGATAGAATTACAATTCCTAGTTCAGAATCATACACATTACAGTTTAATTCCACAGCTAATGCAAGTGGTGAAATTAATTGCAATAGTTTCGGTGCCGATATTAAAACAGGTGCAAATGGCTACATTAACTTTAGCAATATAATATCAACTTTAGCTGCGTGCTTTATTGATACTTATGCTAATGATTATTATTATGGTCTAACTAATGCGAATTTATTTAGTGCGACTGCCAATGAATTACGAATAAGCTACATCCCTACTCTGCCATCTATTAATATGTCTAGTGGTACTCTTGTGTTCGCTCCTTATAAAGACCAAAATGGCGATGGCGATAGTGAAAAAGTAGAAGATTTGAGATTGAAGCCAATGCAAGGAAAAACCTATACTCTGTATTCATTTGTGAATGCTGGTATAGAAGAAGTGCTTACTAATGCAATGAATTACAAAATAGAATTTTTCCCAAATGGTGCAGGCAAAGGAGTCGCAAACATACAAGCTGATTGCAATAAAGGCAATGCCGACTTAATGTTTAGTAAAAACTTCGATGAGATGCATTTGAGCAATATAGTTTTAACTGAGATTGATTGTCAAACTAAACCAGCAGTCTATCAATTTGTTGATTTCCTAAGAAACACTGCTTACTTCGAATATAGTGATAATGGAAATACCTTGACAATTTGGTCATCGTTAACTACATTTGCTGAGTCTAAAATGGTGCTGAAAGTAGCTCAATAAATAGCTACAGAAAACTGATATTATAAGAAATTTTGAGGTTTACTTAATAATACAACACCAGCACAAACCCCCTGGTAAAAAAGGCACAAAGTACTAGCCCGCTTTGTGCCTTTTTATTAGTGGTATTCAAAATATTGTTATTTTGCAATTACTAAAAAACAAAATGGGTTAAATCCTATTATTGCTTTATCAATTTCTGAGTAAATATTTTTTCTTGATTTCTAATTTCTAGGATATAAATTCCTTTGTCAAGATTTAATAAATCTAATTTTATGATTTCTTGACTTGATTTAACAGTTTGTAAAGTCTCGCCAATCAAGTTTATTAATCGGATTTCTGAATTTAATTCACACTGAATATTTACAAAATCGCTAGTAGGATTTGGTGTTATCAGAATCGACTGCTCACTTAATTCACTACTAATGTTAGAAATGTTATAACTACCTTTTCTGTATTTAATAGTTCCAGAGTTGTCATCTTGCCAAGCCACATATATTTTCCCATTTGCCATTTCCACGTCACAATTTGAGTTGTCGCCTATATCAACTATTTCATAGTTTGAAGAAAAGCCAGATGTAATATTTGGAGTAAATAATATAGGTAATTGCGAAACTCCGTCAACATTTTGTCGCCAAACTATTGCCGCAGCTTTACCATCAGTCGCTATTCGTGGATAGTTTTGTTGACTCAAGCCCATTATATTATTACCTAAATTAGTAACAGTTGCTACCATAGAATTGCTAAGTGTGGATTTGCTCAAATAATTTCTGAATACTTTGCTGCCACCACTCATATAAACCGAATACAAAGTATCGCCTATAATAATTCCATCTGGCCCAGTAGAGGGGCAACTTGTTATCATCCAATTAGTATTGTCCGCATGAAAACCAGTATCGAATGATTGGCAAGCATTATCGGAAACAGCAGCCCAAATATCACGTATGTTTTTATAATTATCTCTGTATAATACTACTGTTTTTTTTTCAGTAGCAACAATTGCACCAGGGCAACAATCGCAAACTTCCGCATCTGCTCCGCTATATCCACTCGCTTTGGTGTCAACAGCAAATGTTTTACCCATATCTGTAGATTTTGTAACTACCCATCTTGATTCCAAAAATTTGGAATTAAATTTCATGAAAGCAACAATTGGATTGCCTTTAGAATCTATAGTTACTGTCGGGAAACGTGAAAGACTATCCTGAATAAAATCAACTCTTATTGGTGCCGAAAAATTCTTTCCACCATCGAAAGATGAAATAATAAATATATTATTTTCACTTTTATTTTCAGGACTTCTTTTAAATACAACATACACCGTATCGCCTAATGAAGCAATATCTGGCCCCATCCAGCTCGCATTAGCTACTGTAAATCCAGTTGGGTTTAACTTTATAGGTGTTGTAAATGATGTACTATTCCATCGGCTAAAATAAACTGACTCATCGGACATTTTGCCCCAAATAATTAATGGATTGCCAGCTCTATCGATTGCCATTCTTGGGTGCATATTGCCGTATGAATTATTTGCAATATTCATCCCCATTTCCCAGTTTATATTCTGACTATCGAGATTTAATGAGGTAAATAATATGAAAATGAGAATTGTATACTTCATTGCTTTATCAATTTCTGAGTAATTATTTTTTCTCGATTTCTTATTTCTAAAAC
>CAZYXG010000069.1:0-7746 GCA_964650885.1 uncultured Hyphomicrobiales bacterium
AACATTCGTAACATCAACTACCAAAAGACTCAAAGAATTAAGAATGAAGAGATGTTTTTGTGCTTGTTTTTACATTTATATGGCGCCTATAATTGCTAAATTTATCCTCAAAAGTGAAAAATTCTTTGTTTGTTAACAGTTAATTCACAAAAATTCACTAATTTTGTGTTCAAATTCTAAAACTAACAAGGTTTTCAATGAGTGTTCTTGTAAACAATAATACACGACTTGTTGTGCAAGGGTTGACTGGCACAGAAGGTACGTTCCACACAAGCCAAATGCTTGAGTATGGCACAAACGTAGTGGCTGGAGTTACACCAGGCAAAGGCGGTACTGGATATGTTGGCAACGATAGTTATAAATTTACTCGCTCAGTGCCTGTATTCAATTCTATGCGTGAAGCAAGAAAAGAAGGACAAGCGAATGCTTCAGTGATATTTGTTCCTCCAGCTTTTGCTGCCGATGCAATTCTTGAAGCAATTGAAGCTGAAATCGAACTTATTATCTGTATCACAGAGGGGATTCCCGTTCGTGATATGATTACTGTAAAAGCTGCTCTTTTGGATTCAAATTCACGTTTGATTGGCCCAAATTGCCCTGGCGTTATCACTCCAGGCGAAGCTAAAATTGGTATTATGCCTGGCTTTATCCACTCTCGTGGTAGGGTTGGAGTGGTATCTCGAAGTGGTACATTAACTTATGAAGCAGTTAAGCAATTGACTGATGAGGGTTTGGGACAAACTACTTGTATTGGTATTGGTGGCGATCCAATTATAGGCACTCAATTTATAGATGCTATCAAACTTTTCAATGAAGACGATGAAACTGAATGTATAATGATGATTGGTGAAATTGGTGGTACTGCTGAAGAAGCAGCTGCAGAATACATCAAAGCTTACGTTAAAAAACCAGTTGTAGGTTTTATTGCTGGAAAAACTGCACCTCCAGGTCGCCGAATGGGCCACGCAGGAGCAATTGTATCTGGCGGTCAAGGTACGGCAGAAAGTAAAATGAGAGTGATGGAAGCAGCGGGCATATTTGTGGTGGAAACTCCTGGTACATTGGGAGTTACGGCAGGCAAAGCTTTGGCAAACATTAAAGCTCCTAAGAAAAAAAGTGAAAAAAAATAAAAAGTTTTCAAATTAAGCGTGACTTTTTCACGTTTCAAGTGTCTATCTAAATAGAAAGGATTAAATTAAATGTCTAATAGAACTTTAGCCATCATCAAACCAGATGCAACAGCTAAAAACGTAGTAGGTGGAATAGTATCTAAAATCGAAGAAGCAGGATTTAAAATTCTTGCTATGAAATACACAAAAATCACTAAATCTCAGGCTGGAGCGTTTTATGCAGTACATGCAGAACGCCCATTTTATGGCGAATTAGTTGATTATATGACTTCAGGCAATATAGTTCCAATAGCTTTGGAAAGAGAAAATGCTGTAGAAGAATTTAGAAAATTGATAGGAGCGACAGACCCTAAGAAAGCAGAAGCAGGAACAATTAGAGCATTATTCGGAACTGGAATTGAAGCTAACGCTATCCACGGTTCTGATTCAGACGATAACGCAAACAATGAAATCGGATTCTTTTTTAGCACAAGTGAAGTGGTAGGTAATAAATAATTCTACTAAGCTTAATTGAATAGAATATAATTTGCGGGCAGTCTGAATCAAGATTGTCCGTTTTTTATTTAAAGAAAATATAATTTAAGGGATTTATGAGAAAAGCAATTTTTATGATGGCATTGTTTTTTTGCTATGGAGCAATGGCACAATCTACTAGCGAACCAAAAGAGAAAGGGCAGGCTAAAACCAAAGAAAAACCAAAGAAAAGAGGCGATGAGCCAAAATATTTAGTTAGAAATAAATACCCATTCGATGTGTTTCACATCTATAGAATGAACGAAAAAACAGAAGTAAAGCGAACTTTTGGCGATGGCACAGAGAAAACTTATTCAAGAGATGTTACTTATTATTTCACATTGAGAAGCCCAGATTTGCCCAAAGAAGGTTTTGTGAGAATAAACATCCTGATTGATTCGATTCTTTATGAGTTCAAATCGGGCGATAAAATAGTGCGGCATAATACTCAAGAGGACAAAATGCCTCCAGTGGATTTCCCTGATTATGTATATTATTTCATATTGATAAGCAAACAGTTCGATTTGACATATTCACCTTACGGCGATGTGGCTTCGGTAGGTGGCGAACTATTGGAATCGCTTAGATATGATTATGCGAAAATATCGGACACAGCGCGAAGAGATTATTATTTGCGAAGACTTTCGGATTTTGATTTGAGTTATATAGTGGACATGACTAAGCACGTATTGCCAACTGTTCCAATGGAAACAGACACTATTTGGTATAGTAATTTTGAAATTGAATTGGAAGGTTTAAAATTTTCTGGGAAAGGAAATAATAGACTTCTTCAAGCAAATGGACAAAAAGCAATAATCGAATGCCAAACAGATACATTAAGAACTAACGAAAAAATCAAAATGCTTTATGATGTCAATAGCGAAGCTACAATTGATTCGGCTTATGCGATAGCAAAATATACGTTAGATGTGAAAGGCGATGGAGCAATGGATTATTCTAAAGCTGTTATAGATGGTTTTATGAAGGGCAGGGTTGGAAATCAGCCATTCACTCAGCAAATCAAAAGAACAGTTATTTGGGATTTGAAAGAAAGATATAAATATTAGAAAAGCAATTTATTTTGTTGATAAATAAACAAAGTACAAGTGTTTTGATTGCTTAAATTTGCAATATCATTCCCAATTATATCTTTTCGGATAATGCAAAAAAGAAAAATCGAAATTAAGAACTTTGTTGGCTGGCAAGAAATACTAGCTATATTTGCTATATTAGCAGGTATTTTTTTCATAATAGCTACAGAACAAATTGAAATAAAATTTATAGGAATTGCTTTAGTAATTCTTAGCTTTGTAGGTTTGGTGTTGCTTCTAGCTCAAAAAATGAGCGATTATGTGGAGCCACAAAAGATGCGAGGTGCAGCACCCACCCCGAATTTCAAAGTAACTGTCCGCCAGGATAGTCAAGCGAAAAGAGTTGTTATTGAAGATTTCAATAGCACAATAGCAGCAGAGGAAAATAGAGAAACATTAAATTCAAGTCAAGCTATTCGCAATACCGAAGCAGAGGGCTTTAGAATAATTCGCAAGGTGGCACACACTAATATTGCTTCCACACCATTGGAGCAAGATAACAATAATCCGATAGCCAAAGAAGAACCTAGCCAAAAAGATAAATATAGAAACGATATTTTTGTGGCAGAGCCAATCATAGAAGATTCAATTATTGAAGAAGTTATTTCACAAAGACAACTGGACTCTCCAGCTATTACTTTCGATGCCGAGCCAACAAATGCAATAGCACTCGAAGAAGAAATGATGGAAGAAATTGCTATTGAAGAAGCAACTATCGAAGAAGAAAATTTGGTGGCTGAAGAAGAAACATTGGAAGAAATTGAAGATGAACTTATTGAAAGTAACTTACCTGAATTTGCAAACCAACCAGATACTGAAACAATAGCAAATGAAATTAAGCCATTAGAAGAAGAGTATATTGAGCAATTAAAAGAAGAAGAAATTAAAGAAGCCGAAGCAATAGATTGGGCAGAAGAATTAGAATCTGATAATGCCAAAATATATAATTTGCAAACTGAAGCAGCCACAGATGAGCCAGTTCAAAAAGCAGTTGCATTCAATCAGCAAGACGATAATGGATTCAAAATTGTAATTCGCACCAAAGATTTGGATAACACACATCCGATACAAACGACTACTGCACAAGAGCCACAAGTGGAAATTCCAAAGGTAGTAATTAATAGCGAGCCATTTGCTGAAATTCAAACAGCTGATACTGATTATGAATCAATAGAAATTGATGCACCTGCAAACACAAATTCATTCGATGATTTTAGAGATAGTTTGGATGAGGAACTTGAACGCAAACCAGAAACTCCAGAAGTTTTAATTGCTCCTAAGCAAGAATATAAACAAAATGAAATTGACTTATCGTTAATTAATCAGGAAGATACTGACTATATTTCCGATGAACCACGCAAAGAATTTAATTTCTTGCTAACGAAAGTTTTGATGACAATTCGCTCTGTTTCCAATACTAAAACTGCATTGCTTCTTCTTGTCAATCATGAAAGAGGCGAACTAATATTGGAAAGCTATGTTACTGAAAATCAGTCTAGCTTTATTAGCGGTAGAAAATTGAAACTTGGCAATGATATTATAAGCCAAATTGTGAAAACGGGAAAACCAGAAATACTTTCGGAAATTAATCCAGCGGCTGAATTAGATTTGATACCATATTATAAAAATGGAACAAACACTAGTTCATTTGTGGGAATGCCTGTGTTTTTTGAGAATAAAGTAATTGGTGTGCTATGTGCCGATTCGGACGATGCGGAAGCTTACGATAATTTAATAGTAGGATTCCTTGGACATTTCACTCAAATTATTTCAATTACTCTGAAAAACTTTACCGAGAAATATGATTTAATGCAAGACTCTCGCACTTTGCAATATATTAAATTCTTCCAAAATATTGCAAATACTGCTACTGATTATGACGAAGTAAATTCTGCATTGATAGAGGCTGTAGCGAAAATAATAGACTGTGCTGCTATTGGAATAGCAGCATACGATATTGATTCTGGCTGGCATATAAATATGCTCTCATCTATTTATGATGAATATTCTGGATTTATAGGAAAGAAAATAGAAATAGAAAATTCTATAATTGGAATGAGTATCAGAGAAATGGGAATTAAAATATACAACCCAATTGATGGCGACCATATAAGAGTTGTGGCTGAAGAAAGACCACAAAATGGTGGGTATTTCTTGACTATTCCACTTGTGGCAAATGGCTCTTCATTTGGTGCATTATTTGTGGAAGGTGAAAATTCCGATGCACTTACTGAAATTGAAATTGAATTAATTCGCACTATTGTTTCATTTGCTAATAATACAATCGAGAAATTACATTATATGGAACTTCTTCGCAATGGCATTGTGGTAGATCCGAATACTGGGGTGATGAACTTCACTGCATTTAGCGATAGATTGAAAGAAGAAATGTATAAAGCTGCGGAATTTGAGCAATTGAGCATTTTAGCATTTGTTAAAATTGATAAGTATTCTTCACTCGATCCTCATGAATTTTCTGAAAGATTTAAATTTGCTAAATCGGTATTAATAAAAAATATTAATAAGAACTCTCGGGTTTTCGATTTGGTAGGCGAAGTAGATGATTATACAGAAGCAGTATTATTAATTGGTTTTGATTTGAATAAAGCAAAACTTTGGGCAGAAAAATTACGCAATGAAGTTGCTAACAATGCTTTTGAATATGAAGGGCATAAGTATAATTTTACTATTAGCATAGGGCTGGCTGAAATTACTGGAGCTTCCAACGTGGCTGGACTTTATAACAATGCAGATACTGCATTGAATTTATCACTTGAACAAACAAATACTGTGAGTATTTACTCATAGGAAATTAAATATGATGGAAAAATTGACCGATGAAGTATTAGCTCTTTTCGCTACAGATGGAGCTACTTTTCAATTAAATGAAATTTCAAAATTATTGAAAATTAAAGCAAACGATCCAGAATATTTTATTCTTCGTGGTGTGCTAGATACTTTGGTGGATAATGGTATCTTACTAAAGTCTGCTAGAAGAAAATATAGACTGAAAGAATCTTCTGACAATGGATTTATCGGTAATGTAGAAATAGTAAATGATAGATGTTTTGTTACTACCGATAGCGAAGAATTCCCGATAGTAAATATTAAATTCCGCTATTTGAATACTGCTCTTAGTGGCGATACTGTCCGAATAAAACTTGGTGCTGAAAAAAAAGATAAAAAGCCCTACGGCGAAGTAGTGGAAGTAATTGAAAGAGTTGAGCATAAAATCCATGGAAAAATAGAATTTGAATCTGGTATTTATTTCCTAGTGCCTGATGAAAAAAAATACTATTTAGATTTCATTGTAAGCAAATCCGACCTGGGCGATGCGAAACAGGGCGATAAAGTGCAAGCTGATTTTGTGGTTTGGACTGACAAACACCGCTCGCCGACTGCAAAAGTAGTATCAATAGTAGGTGCAGCTGGCGACCCAAATGTGGAATATGATACTTTAATAGATGAATTTGAATTGCCACGTGAATTCCCCGATGGTGTAGTACAAGAAGCTGAAAAATTTAAAAAAATAGATAAGTCAGAATTTAAAAATAGGCTTGATCTAAGAAAAGATTTCGTTATTACGATAGATCCAAAAGATGCTCGTGATTTCGATGATGCACTTTCGATGAAAAAGTTAGAGAATGGGAATTATTTAGTTTGCATTCATATTGCAGATGTTTCACATTATGTAGTAGAAAATTCTGAACTTGATATAGAAGCTAGAAACCGTGGTAACTCGGTTTATTTGGTGGATAGGGTAATACCTATGTTGCCAGAGAATCTATCGAACAACCTATGTTCACTTCGCCCAAATGAAGACAGACTTGCATTTTCTGTGATAGTTGAGTTAGGAGTGAAAGGTGGAATTAAATCCTACAAAATAGCTGAAACTGTTATTAATAGTAAAAGAAGATACAGCTATGAGGAAGTACACGAAATACTTGCAGCCAAAGAAGGCGAGAATGCTGAATTTCTTATGGAAATGAATAAACTTGCAATTGTGCTTCGCAATAAAAGATTCCAATCTGGTGGGATTGACTTCGAGACTTCGGAGCTTCGATTCGAGTTAGATGAAAATAAAAACCCAATTCGTGCTTTAAAAAAAGTAAGCTTAGACTCAATGAAATTAATAGAAGAGTTTATGCTTTTGGCAAATCAAATTGTGGCTATGCACTTGGAAAAGATGACCAAAATGCAAAAGCAAACCAATATGTTGCCATATCTTTTCAGAATCCACGAGCAGCCAAAAGCAGAAACTATAGCCGAAGCTTTGAGATTTGTGGGCGATTTGGTGGCTATGAATTTCAAAAAGAAGGGAATTTCGTCTAAAGAAATCAATGCTATTTTGCATAGGTTTAAAGGAACTCCTGAAGAAACTATCGTAAGCCAAACATTGATTCGCTCGCTGCCTAAAGCTATTTATTCGCCAGATAACTATGGGCATTTCGGGCTTGGCTTTAAGGAATATACACATTTCACTTCGCCAATCAGACGCTATGCCGATTTGGTCATTCATAGAGTGATTAAAGAGTACGAGGGTGCTAAAATAGATAAAACTAGAATTGACTATTTGAAACTATTTATGCGAAGTGCTGCACAGCATACTACTCAAACAGAACGTTCAGCGATGGAAGCCGAAAGAGCTAGCACTAAGCTGACATACACTATGATGGCAAAAGGCAGATTGCAAGAAACATTTGAAGGTACTGTAACTGGATTGACTAACTTTGGCTTATTTGTGCAGGTAGATGAAATCTATGCCGAAGGACTTTTGAAATTTAGAGAAATCAATGACGACTACTACCATTTCGATGAGAAAACAATGAAACTAATCGGAAAAAGAGGCAAAAAAGTATTCAAACTTGGCTCTCGTCTGACAGTAAGAATCAGAAAAGTAAGTGTTGAAAAAAGACAAATTGATTTTGATTATTTAGGTTTCATTAGTTCTTAAATGTTTTTTTATTCCTTAATGAAATTAAAGTCTAAAACCACATTGTTTTCTAAAGTCA
>CAZYXG010000070.1:0-7486 GCA_964650885.1 uncultured Hyphomicrobiales bacterium
ACTTTTCTTATGAAGCTTGCTAATGAAATTTATGGATAAACTCCCGCCCCCCACAAATAGCACTAATCCAAAATAATTTCTTAATTTTGTAATCTGTTTATTAATTTTCTGATAAAAGATTTATGCCATTTGTTCCGCAAAACGACCAAGAAGAACGCCGACTAGAAGAGCTTCAAGCTCTTGAATCCGCTGGCTTTAATGCCTATCCTTATTCTTTCGATAAGACTCATTCCGCTACTGAAATTGCTATCAATTTCAAAGATGAAGATGCTGAGAACTGGAAACAGGTGGCTATTGCTGGACGTATTATGGCTATCAGAAATATGGGTAAAGCTGCTTTCGCCCACCTGCAAGATCAGTCTGGACGTTTGCAAATCTATCTGAAAAAAGATGAATTGCCCGATATCTATGAGCATATCAATCATTTCGATATTGGCGATATTGTTGGAGTGGAGGGCTATGTATTTCGCACTCGCACTGGCGAAGTAACTATTCACTGCACTAAATTTGAACTGCTTTGCAAATCTTTAACTCCTTTGCCAATCGCTAAGGAAGAAATTGATGAAGCGGGCAATAAAATTTTGCACGATGCCTTTGCCGATAAAGAACTTAGGTACAGAAAACGCTATGTGGATTTAATCGTAAACCCACAAATTAGAGATACTTTTTTGAAACGCTCGAAAATTATCTCTACTATGAGAAATTATTTCGATGCTCAAGGTTGGATAGAAGTGGAAACTCCTATCTTGCAACCGCTTTATGGTGGTGCATCTGCTCGCCCATTCACTACAAAACACAATGCACTGGATACTACTCTTTATATGCGTATAGCATTGGAGCTTTATTTGAAACGCCTTATTGTGGGTGGTTTTGAGGGTGTCTATGAAATTAGCAAAAACTTCCGCAACGAGGGTATGGACAAAACTCACAATCCTGAGTTCACTATGCTTGAAATCTACGTTGCTTATAAAGACTACGTTTGGATGATGAATATGACTGAAGAGCTTATCAAAACTATTGCCGATAAAGCAATAGGTAGCCGCCTCTTCAAATTTGAAATAAACGAAATTAATTTAGATTGCGAATTTGCCCGAATTCCTATGTCGGAGCTATTCATACAATATACTAGCAAAGATGTGATGTCTA
The DNA here is from genome assembly GCA_964650885.1 of uncultured Hyphomicrobiales bacterium. Taxonomy (GTDB): domain Bacteria; phylum Bacteroidota; class Ignavibacteria; order Kapaibacteriales; family UBA2268; genus JAPLFM01. The sequence goes on from CAZYXG010000070.1 coordinate 1,147, forward strand.
TGTCGAGAGAGCAACTTTTCGCAACTGCCAAAGAATTTCATATTGCAGCAGACGAAACTTTCTCAAATATGAAATTACTTGATGAAATTTTCAGCGAGAAAGTAGAGCCAAACTTAATTCAACCAACTTTTGTGATAGACTACCCAGTAGAAATGTCGCCACTTGCTAAAAAACACCGCACAAAAGAGGGTTTAGTGGAACGCTTCGAGCTTTATATCAATGGTCAGGAAATGGCAAATGCCTTCTCTGAGCTGAACGACCCCCGCGACCAACGTGATAGATTTGAAGAGCAAGCACGCAATAGAGCCCAAGGCGACGACGAAGCAATGGTACTCGATGAAGACTTCTTAAACTCACTTGAAGTGGGAATGCCACCAACAGCAGGTATGGGAATAGGCATAGATAGATTGGTGATGTTACTGACAAATCAAACTTCTATTAGAGATGTGTTATTCTTCCCGCAAATGAAACAAGAGAAAAACTAAGACTTGCTTAATATTTAAAATTTAAGTAATCCGATGGTTAGTAGCCATCGGATTTATTACATTAAAGAGAATATGTCCATATTTAGTAAAGAATACAAAGAGCATTATAAAGAGAATGTGAAAGTTGCTTGGCCTGTTATTATGGGTCAATTAGGACACATGGCAGCTGGAGTTGCCGATAACGCTATGGTGGGCAATATTAGCAGTGTGCAGCTTGCTGCTTGTGCTTTTGCCAATGCTGTATTTTTTATTATATTCATAGTTGCTATTGGTATTGCTATGGGTTTGACCCCATTGATTGGGAAATACTATGGTGCTGGCGATAAAGAAAAATGTGCTGAATTACTCAAAAACAGTGTTTTTATAAATCTTGCTGTATCTGTAATTGTAACTGCTTTACTATTGTTTTCAATGCAATTTTTTGATTCAATGGGTCAACCTACGGAAGTAGTTCCCTATGCCAAAAAATTCTTTTTTATTCTATCTTTCTCATTAATTCCCTATGCTATATTCGCATCATTTAAGCAATTCTCCGATGGTTTGGGATTTACCAAACCTGGTATGGTTATTCTAATTTCTTGCAATTTGCTCAATATTGGTATAAACTATTTGCTTATTTATGGCAACTTCGGTTTCCCAAGATTGGAGATAGCAGGGGCTGGATGGGCAACTTTAATTGCAAGAATTATGATGGCTGTTTTGGCCATTTGTTATTTCTATTTTCATAAAGATTTTAAAGAGTTTAAAGTATTGTTCAGCAAAGTTAAGTTGAAGCTTGATGATATTAAAGATTTATTGAAAATTGGTGTTCCAATTGGAATGCAGTATGTTTTGGAAGTAGCTGCTTTTGCTGGCGGAACTATTATTATTGGATTAACTAAATCTTCAAAAGATTTAGCTGCTCACCAAATTGCACTCAATTTAGCTTCTATCACTTTTATGATGGCTAGCGGTATTGCTGCTGCTGCCACTATTCGAATGAGCAAAGCAATAGGCGAAGGAGATTTCCGCAGAATGAAAGTAGCTGGGAGTTCTTCATTTGTGCTAACTCTTATCTTTATGGCTTTCACCGCTTCAATGTTTATTATCTTTGGTCAAAACTTAGCTGGACTATATGTGAACGCAAATGAGAAAGAAGTAATTAATTTAGCTGTACATTTACTAATTATTGGTGGTATTTTCCAATTGGCCGATGGTGCTCAGGCTGTTGCTCTTGGCACGTTGCGTGGTATGGAAGATGTGCGAATCCCAACTGTAATAACTTCTATTTCTTATTGGGTACTTACCATTCCTGTTTGCTATATTTTGGCTATAAATTACAAAATGGGTGCATCTGGAGTTTGGTGGGGCTATACTTTAGGGTTAGTATTTGCTTCAATTTTGTTATATTTACGCTTCGAGAAAGTGGCAAAACACATTATTAAAACACGCACTGTGGCAATAAATTAATGCAAAATATCAAATTCGTACTATTATTTTTACTTATTGCTAGCGGAAGTTCATCTTTCGCAATAGGGAATAATGCCGTTTTGGATAGTAATTTCGCTATTGAATTGTACTACCCAAAGAATGATACTTTGCTAAAAACAAATGCTTCCATCTTCAAATGGCAAAAAGTTTATAACGCCACAAGCTACCATTTTCAACTCTCAAACGATAGTCTTTTCAAAAATATAATTCAGGAAGACACAAATTTAGTTGATTTGGTTTTGCTAATTAATGGTTTGGACTGGAACAAAAGATACTTTTGGAGAATGAAAGCCAAAAAAGGAAGCGATACTATTTCGACTTGGTCGGCAGTTGCAAAGTTCAGAATCATTTCAGAAGTTCCTGAAAAGCTAATCTTACAAATACCGGGCAATAATATCAGAAATATGGATTTTAATCCAACTTATTTCCAATGGAAAGCTCTCGACGAAGCAACTCTTTACTGGATTACTCTTTACGAAGGTGATTTTAAAGAGGAAAATAAGAAACGATTCTTTAGCCAACAATATTTCTATAGTGCCACCACCAAAATAAATAAGAAATACTATTGGTGCGTTTCTGCATTTGATTATAAGGGAAATCTGATAGACTCAACGGAGTTTTCCACTTTCAGCACTACTGATTCTATCGCAGCTCCAGTAATCACCAATATTGATACAATAGTTAGCTTACCATTTACTTTGGCTTGGATCACAACTCCGCTAGCTCAAAGCCACATAATGAGAATTAGTCAAAAAAAAGATATGAGCGATTCAATTTTCCAAAGCGAAGGGATTAAAACACTTACATACATTGTTTCAAATTTGAAAAATGGAGAGTACTACTATGCAGGGATTCGTATAAAAAATGAAGATGTCTATTCAAATTGGTCAATTTATAAATTCAAAACTAATGGATTGAGTGCAATTGAAACTGAAGAAACAAATTCAGAAATTATTGAACAAACTATTTATAGTATAGCTGGCATTTTGCAACTTCCCGACCAAAACATTTTGCCAAATGGTATGTATTTCAAAGTATTACGCTACGCCAATGGCAGAACTACAAGCAAAACATTCATAATAAGCAAATAACGAAAATATTACAAAAAATATAAAAAGTTTTACATTATTTAACAAAAATTGAAAATTATTTTGAAGTGTGGAAAAATAATTATATTTTTGTTAAAATGTATTTACCATAATTAGGTATTAATTGAGGCTTTCTACTCCGTATCAAGGTCGTGGCGCATTTAACCGCGAACCCGTAAGAAAACATAAAATAAATTACGAAATCAAAGTTCCTGAAGTTCGCGTGATAGATCCAGCTGGCGAAATGCTTGGCGTGATAAGCACTCGTGAAGCTATTCTGAAAGCAGAGGGCTATGAAATGGACTTGGTTGAAATAGCACCACAAGCAGTTCCACCAGTTTGCAAAATTATTGATTATGGCAAATTTGCTTATGAAATTGCAAAAAAAGAGAAACTGCAAAAGAAAAATACATCGCAACAGCTAATGAAAGAAGTTCGCTTCAAATGGCGAACTGATACACACGATTTTAATTTCAAAGTGCGACACGCACGTGATTTTCTCGGCGAAGGAAATAAAGTTAAAGCTTCTGTTATGTTCCGTGGTAGAGAAATAACTCACAAAGAAATTGGCGAAGAGCTTTTGAAAAAGTTTGTGGATGAGCTTGCAGATACTTCTAAGGTTGACTCTCAAATTCGCTTTGAAGGGAAAAACTTATCTGTTATCCTTGCTCCAGATAAAATTAAGAAAAAAGAAAAAGTAATTGAAAAACCTACTGAGAGAGTGAAAGGAGCGAAAGCACCAAAAGCCGACGAAGTAATGGATTTGGATAAACACACATTGGCAGCAATGGCAGGAATTGATTTGAACGATACTCCTGTTAGCACAGAAACAGAATCTACACCTGAGCCAAAAGTACAAGCAGCTACGCCTGTACCAAAAGTGAAAAAACAAAAATCTGCTAAAATCTCTGAAAAAGAAGCAACATTAATCTCGGAAATGGGACTTTAATTAGCTAATTGGCTTAGAAAATATTTAAAGCCCTGCTTACTGTAAAAAAGTAAGCAGGGCTTTTTTAATTTATAGGTATCAAATCAGTTAATTTATGTTTTGTTTAGTAGTTTGAATAGTACCTTCAAAACTACAATTATAAGTATAATTGTACAAAATACATAGAAAGATTTGCAGAATAGAAATTACTTTAAATTTTTCTTAACTTTCTTTCTTAAATGAAAAAAATAAGCAAAATCCCACACAATAAGTTGAAATTTGCTACGTTTTTAAGGCTTACTTTCATAGGTAAACCTCAAAAAGCTCTCGGTGCTGTAGCAATACATCTCGGGGGCTTTTTTGATTTATAGATATTAAAATAAAGTTTGCGAATAATAGAAATAATCTATTCAACCGATTCACGCATAAATTGAAATAATTAAAATAATGGATAATTTAGGAAGGAATTACAAACATTCGGAAGGTACGAGGTTATATTTGGATACTAAGTATTTTTCTTGTTTTTGTTAGATAACCACCCGATGGCTCTAAATCATCGGATGGATGTTACATTCTATCTTCAATCATTCTTAATTATTATTTGCAATGCTTGAATGCTTGTTCTATATCGAAAAGCAAATCGTCAATATCTTCTATTCCTACCGAAAGGCGAATCAGATTATCGGTCAATCCAATTTTTTCTCTCTCTGCTTTAGGTATAGATGCGTGTGTCATAATCGCAGGGCTTTCTATCAAGCTTTCCACTCCACCTAAGCTTTCTGCCAATACGAAGTATTTAATGTTCTCTAAGAATAGTCTTGCGTTATCCAGTCCACCTTTTATGTAGAATGTAATCATTCCACTAAATCCACGATATTGTTTTTTAGCTAATTCGTGTTGAGGATGCGATGGCAAACCAGGGTAGGTTACACTTTCCACCAATGGGTGAGTTTCTAAGTATTTTGCTACTTTCATAGCATTTTCCTGATGCCTATCCATACGTATACCTAAGGTTTTTACGCCACGAAGCACAAGCCAGCTATCAAAAGGAGATTGCGATGGCCCTATCGAATTTTGCAAACGCGCTAAATCTTTATATAAATCATCATCGTTTACCATCAAAGCACCAGCTACCACATCACTATGACCATTGATATATTTCGACATAGAGTGGTAAGCTATATCAGCACCCAAATCCAGCGGATTGCAAAGGTATGGACTCATAAATGTATTATCTACCAAAGTGCGAGCTCCAACTTTTTTCCCAGCTTCACTTATAGCAGCTATATCGCAAATTTTCAATAATGGATTTGTTGGCGATTCTATCCAAATCAAACTTGGTTTTAGTTCATTGATTTTTTCAATAAAATTATCTAACTTAGATGAATCGGCAAAAGTGAAATTGAAATCATCTTGAAACACTGTTGTAAAAAGGCGATATGTCCCACCATAAACATCGTCTCCGCAAAGTATGTTTGTGCCTTTTTTTGTAGCGTGCAACACAAGCATTTCCGCAGACATACCAGAGGCAGTTACTACCGAGTGCTTAGCATTTTCCAAACTAGCCAAACATTCGTTTAATCTCGTACGAGTTGGATTGTGTGTACGGCTATATTCATAACCTTGGTGAACTCCAGGAGATTTTTGGGCATAAGTTGAAGTTTGGTAAATAGCTGGAGCTACTGCACCAGTTGTCGGATCTGGAGCATTTCCCACGTGCAATGCACGAGTAGAAAAACCAGCGTTTGAATAATTTGCCATGATTTTTAGAATTTGTTTTCAAATGTAATTTACAAAATTACGAAATGATTACGAATATAAACTTATTTCTACTTTCCTAACTTTTCCCAAATCTTATTAATATTTTCTTCGCCTTTGAAATATTCCACTTTGCTGCTTTGCTCGAATATTTCGGTGAATGGAGTGAAACTAATTTTATCAGAGTCTGGATAAACACCTACGTCAATTCCTTGAGTTGAGCGAATATCCAAATAAACACAAGGTTCATTGGTGTGATTATAGAACTGGTGTGCTCCTGTAGCACCAATTTCAAAAAATACAATCTCTCCTAGGTTAATAATTTTCAATCCCTCTTCGGTTCTCATAGTTAGCGAACCAGAGATTATCATCATTAGTTCTTCAGCATTTCTATGGTAATGGTATGGAAAAGAATATTTGCCAGCAAGCAACTTACGTATGTCGAACATAAAATGCTTTGAGCCTACAAGTTCGCCCAAGCGAGGAGTTAATGTTTGAATTGCAAATTCGGGGAGTGCATTTGGTCTCTCCAAATAATCCATCTCATTTGGTTTAATTATAGTTGGCATAATGTTTTTGATTAGGTTAGGAAATAATTAAACCAAATATAT
>CAZYXG010000071.1:0-7377 GCA_964650885.1 uncultured Hyphomicrobiales bacterium
CTGGTTTTTCAGCACTCCAAGGTCTGCGTTCTGGACGGCTATCTCTATCGTCTCTATTGAAAGCTGGTCTATCATCCCAGTTTTTTTCGGGGCGATTGCTATAATATTCTTCTTTACTCTTTCTTTTTTCAGCTAAAAAATCTTCTTTACGGAAAAAAGAAGGTTTTCCATCTTTATAGCTTCTAGCAAAAGCACCTTCTTCTATAGGATTGCCAAATTTATCTTGCTTAACTTCTGGTTTGCGATTTTTGAAATCCTTTTTTTCTTCTCTTTGGTCTTCAAATAAAGCACGATTAATTTTCTTTTCGTCCCCATAAGAGCCAGAAAAACAAACCACAAACTCAGTTTTAATTTTCTGCATTCCGAATTTCTCACGCAATTGCAAGAAAGTGCCATAGTGGTTCGATTCCGAGGGTAAAGTCAAATTCATACCAATATAGGCCGTTCTATTAGGCATCGCTTCAGCAGCAGCAGCCAAGAAAGTAGAAAAGCGATATGGAGTTTCTAACACAACAACTGTTCTTTTTTCTTTGGAAAGCTGTTCCAATTCTACTATTCTATCTTCAGTTTTTCTTGAAAGAAATCCAGCATAAAGGAAGCTAGAAATATCTAGTCCTGAGCGAACCAAAGCAGTCATAATAGAAGATGCACCAGGCACAACTTCAATATCAATATTTGCTTTAAGGGCGGCTTTCACTAAGCTTGCCCCTGGGTCTGCAAAAACTGGTGTGCCACAATCCGAAATTAGAGCTACTCTTTTACCCGATTTCATTAAATTAATAATTTCAATAACTTTCTCAAGCTCATTCTGCTCATTTAAGTTATCTAAATCTTTAGTGATGCTATGCTGATGCAATAAAGCAGCACCAACTTTAAATTCTTCGCAAAGCACTAAGTCTGCTAATTTAAGAATACGGATGGCACGCAAAGAAATATCTTCTTTGTTACCAATGGGAGTAGATACCACAAATAGCTTACCTTTGTCAGCTTTTGGAGCTTCTTCCTCTAAATTGATGTCGTCTGGATTAAATTTCAAAATTTGAAAACCTGATAGAAATAAAAATGCAATTTACGAAATTCGACTGCCAAATTGTGAATAACTAAAAATAAGTTCATAAAGTTTCACAAATAATTAACTTTTTTTTCAGAATTTGTATTTCGTTTAAAAACAATTTCAAGAAAACAATGAGCATTACTGCAATTATAGTTGCTGGCGGAGTCGGCAAAAGATTCGGTTCCGATAAACCTAAACAATTTTTAGAAATAGCAAACAAACCCATACTAATTCATACTTTAGAAAAATTTCAAGCAGCTGAAAAAATTGAGAATATCATAATTGCTGTTCACACTGATTGGTACAACCACACAAAAGACCTATTGACTAAATACGATAGTGCAAAGGTGAGCGAACTAATTATTGGTGGAAGAACACGCCAAGACTCTGTCGCTTCTGCTTTAAGAACAGAAACTGCTGCTAATTCTGAAATTATTCTTGTGCACGATGCTGTTAGACCTTTCGCAAGCCCAAATCTTATCAATCAAGTAGCTGAAATGACAGAAGATTACGGTGCTGTTGTGCCTACAATTGCTGTGAAAGATACAATTAAAGAAATTAGAAATGGCGGGATTAAAACTTTGGATAGAAGCAAAATCTTTGCTGCTCAAACTCCACAAGGTTTCTGGACTTCATCGCTAGAAGACGCTATGAAACAGGCAATTGCTGCAAACTTTGAAGCAACTGACGATGCTAGTGTTTTGGAATTTATTGGCTTCAAAATCAAAAATATTGAAGGCGAAGAAACTAATATCAAAATTACTACTCCTCTTGATTTGCAATATGCTAACTTGATTTTGCAATAAGCTTTTCGCATTATGGGAACTTACATTTCATTGCTTCGTGGAATCAATGTTTCTGGACAAAAGAAAATTTTAATGTCCGATTTGAAATCACTTTATTCGGAATTGGGCTTTTCCAATGTGCAAACATATATTCAAAGTGGCAATGTAGTTTTCCAAAGTACAATAGAAGATAAAAATGTTATCAGCAAGGCACTTCAAAATTCTATTTCACAAGAGTATAATTTTGATGTGCCATTGCTTATAGTCAGTTTGGAAGAATTAGAAGCAATAGCCAATCAGAACCCATATCTTGCTATTGACGAGTTCAATCCCAAATTTCAATATGTGGGCTTTCTTTTCTCCCAAGCAGAGCAAGACAAAATTCAATCTGTAGCTACATTTAGCAATGAAATAGAAACATTTGAAATAAAAAAAAGCGCAATTTATTTCTATTGCAGAAGTGGCTATGGTAAAACAAAATTTAGCAATAATTTCTTTGAAAGCAAATTGAAAGTGGTCGTAACCACTAGAAATTGGAACTCAACTTTGGAGCTAATCAATATTGCAAAGAAAATCGAAAACCAATAATTAATCAGAATAAGAAAATGGCAGAAATTAACTTAGATTTAACTCAAACGAGAATGACTCGTATAATTACTCATCACATAGGTAACAAACTTAAAAACGAAAAAGCTCAATATTCCGAAGTGGAAACTAGAGTAGAAAGTGAATCGGTTGATTACTTAATGCGTTATTTCTTAAGTTCTTTCAAGCCAGAAGAATTCTTTAGTTTCAAAGATATAGAAACTAATGAAATGAATAAAATAGCTCCATTACTTTTTGCTGAACGCAAAAACTATATTGAAAATAGCAACCGAATAGCAAGTTTGCTATTTGAGTGCAACCACCAAAACCCACGAATTAAAGCTACAGATTTGAATATTTCTTATTTTGAAGATATGGTGCTTGGCGATGAAGTGATGGATGCAATTGGTATTTTCAGCACTGAAGCTGTAGATCCATTCCTTAAATTCAACAACTTACGCACAAAATATTCTATTAATCACGATTATGGAATTCCACTAAAAAAGATAGATAGGGCTTGCTTAATTTTCAATACAAATGAAGATAATGGTTATAAAATCTTAGTGATTGATAACACTACTAAAAATCCTTTAGCACAATTTTGGAAAACAGATTTCTTAGTGCTTGAGCCAATAAACAATGAGTTCAACCAAACTAATCACTATTTGGGCTTGAGCAAATCATTCGTTACTGAGATTATAAATGAGGATTTGGAAATAAGCAAAACAGACCAAATTGAATTGCTCAATCGTTCGTTAGAATATTTCCAATCTCGAGATAAGTTCGACAAAAAAGAATTTGAAGATGAAGTATTTCAAGTGCCAGAAATAATAGAATCGTTCCGAAACTATGACGACAATATCCAAATAAACAGAGAGCTTAATATCAATAAGAATTTCGATATTTCGCCACTTGCAGTTCGGAAACAAGCCAAAGTATTCAAATCTGTGCTTAAGTTAGATAAGAATTTCCATATCTATATTCACGGTAGTAAAGATCTTATAGAGCAAGGCACAGACGACCAAGGCAGAAAATACTATAAAATCTACTACGAGAATGAAGCTTAAATATATGGTTGGGAAATTCACCAACATAATTAAATCGAACTATACTTAACCAAAAGTGAACGTACAGTTTCAAGTAATTCGCCAAGCTGTGGTTTAGATAGCTGTGCATCTGCACCAACGGCTTTTCCTTTGTGGTAAAGCTCATCAGTAATGATAGAAGAGAATATTGCAACTGGTAAATTACTCAAGAATTGATTCTCTTTAATTTTCTTAGTTAAAGTATATCCATCTAAATTTGGCATTTCAATATCGGTAATGACTACATTTACCAATTTTTTAATATCTTCTCCATTGGAAACTTTCTCTGAAACATCTTTTAGGAAATCCCAAGCTTGCTGACCATCTACAAATGATTTTATCTCAAAACCAGCCGCTACCAATCTATCTGAAATCATTTTTCTAATTAAAGACGAATCTTCAGCTGTAACTGCAATTGGTTTATTATCAAAATGCTTAACTTCAACATTGAATTCAGCAGAAATTCTTGCATCTATATCCGCTATGATTTTCTCAACATCCAACATTAGGATATGTCTATCAGGCATTTGGAGAATTCCTGTTACAGAAGATTGCGTTGGATCGTAATCCTGTACAAAATCAGGAGAAATAATTTCAGTCCAAGAAACTCTATGAATACGTTTCACATCTGATACTATAATTCCCATACGAGTTCTATTGAACTCAGTAATTATCATTTTAGATTCTTCTAAATCGCTTGGCGTTCCTGTCAATACCATTTTCAAATCAAGTGCAGGCATAATCTTCTCTCTAAGAGTGAATACTCCAACAATGCTTTTAGTTTGATTTGGCATCTCAGTAAGCTCAGGCATACGAATTATTTCGTGAACCTTGATAACATTTATACCGTAATACTGGTATTTGGTTGGTTTTTCCTTATTTTTGTATTCCAAAGTGAATTCAACCACTTCTAATTCGTTTGTGCCTGTATCAAGTAGAATATTTGATTTTGAGGACATTGTTTCACCTTTTAAATTGATGTTGATTCGTTATGAATGCAGTTTCAAAAAGTAAATTAAATAATAAAATTCAATTAATCTTGAAAACATTATCTTTTCTTGCAATTTACTCATATTTCTTATCATCTTCGGTAATCTTTGCCAAATCTTTAAATGATACAAATCACATTGTTTATAAAAAGATTCTAATTTCGCAAATCAATATATCAAAATTTTTGCCTGATGTAAGCCAAGACAAATTATTGGCTGCGGCTACTCTTGCCACCACATTCACTGATAATTACAGAATTATCAAATCGGAATTTGCCGATAGTATCAATAAAATCTTTATTCAAGATAAATCTAAGAACTTAGATTCAATTGTCGGCTCATTCGGAATTGACTATTACCTTTATTGTTCGCTGAATAGATTTGAGAATATGGTGCGAATTGACTTAGTGCTAAAAAGTTTGAATAAAAATGACTCAATCAGAAAAGGTGTGGGCTATGCTAATCGTAAATTTAAAATGATTGATGGCGATGCCTCAATTTCCGACCCAGCAATACTCAAAGCATTCCAATCTGCATTTGCTGCTGCTGTGGGCGATACCAATCTTTATATGAATTTGCCTGAAGCAATACTTAGGGTAAAGCCAGCGCCAACACTTTCAATTGGTAGTATGGAATTTAAAGACAAAGATTTTCGCAAGCAATGGAACTTATTCGAAGATAAACTTGCTAACTCCTACGATGCCTGTGAAGTGATGTTTGAGGAAGCAAATAAATCATCTGATTACGTTGCTTATGACATACAGACACGTGACACTATGTACACTAAATTCAAGTTCTATTTAATTGAGAATTACAATGCCTTAACTAATTATGAGCTGGATATTCTCCAAAAATTTGACATTAGTTATTGCTTGACTGGACAGATAGAAAGATTTGAAGATAATGCAGTAATCACTTTGAACTTATTGCAATTGAAAGAAGGGAAAGTTTTTGTGGTTGGCTCGGCAAGCGAAACAGTTACCCACGATACATTAACAAAATATAGAGATGCACTAAGGACTGCATGCAGAAAATTATTTAAGTTAGAATAGTGATTTATTCTAAATTACCGAACCTACATTTATAATTGGTCATTGAGCGAAGTTGGAATGTCATCTATGAAACTTTCGGAAAGTTAATTTTCGCAATGATTATATTTATGTATCCGCCTATTCGTAGCATTTTTTGATTTTTCAAATTGTTCCGCAATAAATAAGTACGCTGATGATTAACAAAAGTATCCATTGTCCAAGTTTAAGAAAGTTTTTCTTAAAGGGTTTTGAAAAATAAATTGTAATTGCCCATACTATAGCATATCCAAAATAGTAAACTTCAAGAATTTGTAAAAGTGTTTTTTCGTCGTTAAAAAAATCAGTAAAGTTTATTAATGTAAGTCCAATGCTTGCAAATAGTAAGTCAAATGAAACTAAATGCCAAGCACACCTTGCCATTGTCCATTTTTCTTGTTTGTTTGTCCAATTGTCTGAGTCCTCTGCTGGTTGAATAACTTTTAGCTCTTTGTCGCCTATAAATGTATGTATGAAGAAAGCTAAAAGTGTCAAAATATTTGCTAATAAAATTGGTATGTTCATATTATTCTGTCTGTTCGTTTATAATGACTCTAACGTTTTGTATCTAAAATAATTTGAATAATTAGAAGCACTAACCTTTCTGCCAAAAGAAAAGCTCTTGAAACAAAACAGTCAAATTCTGTGTAAGTGAAAATTGGCTCTTTTGGTTAAACGTTGTTATGGGCTTGACTTTTTTTATAGGTAATGTCATAACTTGTTGATACTTTGTCTTTCTATTTTATTTCAAGTTCTTAATAAACGGCTGTATTGCACTTTCAAATTTTGGAAGATAAAGTATAAAAAAGTTATTCATATTTCCCCAATCTGATTCATTGAATAAGTTTACTTCTTGTAGTTCAAATTTCACTCTACTCATTTTGTTGTCAGGTAATTCTTCCCAAACCAAAGGATTGCCAAAAGTTTCTTCAATGACTTCTTTATTTTTAAATAACTTTTTGAAGTAAACTTTATTTTTCTCTTTACTCGATGTCGAAATGCCTAACTCTATTCTTATGTTTGACTTTGTTATGATTAGCGTAAAAGCTAGTCCTCCGATACCTGCTCCAGTGCTTAGCCAATGGTCTTTTGATGGGCTTACATTCTCGAATAAATTAGTATGATTTAAAAGAGGTAAAATCTGTTGCCAATATTTCTTTCTTATTCCAAAACGATTTGGCTCTGTTTCGCTTTCAGTGCTTGACAAATATTTAATTGATAATTCATCTTCCATTTCAAACAAAGATAGTAACTTCTTTAAAACAGCAAATTTTGAATTGCTTTCTATGTTTGATTCAATATACCAACCATTTACAACCTCTTGTGCCGCTCTGAAATCAGCAGTAGTTCTTGTTATTTTAAAAACATCTTGATTGCTGAGTATTAGTTGCGAATTCTTTTCATAAAGATTTTTAATCACATAAAAATACATTTGAGCAACTGTGTCTTCTTCAACTTTTGTGTTTTCAAAAATAAAGTATTCCAATTTTTTATGTGTCGGACTTTCAGCATCGAAAATGTTTTGTTCCTCTGATTCGTCACCTTCTGTAATTTCTACATCAGGGAACTCCCAAATTTTCAAGAATCTGTCGTAAATAATATTCAGTCTTTCCTCGTATTTGGCAATATTCCAAGTGTCTAATGACTTTAAGAATGAGTTTAACCATAATCTACTGAACTGATATCCTTGTTCGTTGCCATCAACATTCATTTCCTTTTTTGCTAAAAATGATTTGTTGCCTAATGCTCCGTTATTTCCCGAAAGTGTGAGGTTTCCAATAGTATTCAAGTGCTTTTCTTTAAAAACAAAAA
>CAZYXG010000072.1:0-7223 GCA_964650885.1 uncultured Hyphomicrobiales bacterium
CCCAAAAAGGTAGCTTTTTTTATAATTTCTCGAATATTGAAATAGTCGTTTCGCCTAAGTTTTTCTCAGTTACCAATTTTAATTTGTCGTCAAGAATAAGTCTTTCGGTTGAGCCATATTCTATTACAAGAAAGCCGCCCTCGGCAAGATTCTGCTTTGCAAAGTGGTTATAAATTTCATTGGAAACTTTCAAAAGGTATGGAGCATCAGCAAAAACTAAATGGAATTCCCCTTCCAATTCTTTCAAAGCTTTTTTATAATCGTTTTGTTTAATTGTAAATTGGCTCTTTTCTATCTTTACTTTTTCCAAAGTAGTCTGCAATAGCTCAACAACTTTTCTATTCTTTTCTACGAAAGTGCAATGGCTTGCCCCACGACTTAATGTTTCAATACCCAATCCGCCAGTGCCTGCAAAAATATCAAGTACTTTAGCACCATCGAAATCGAAATTATGATTAAGCACATTGAAAATCATTTCTTTTGAATAATCCGTAGTTGGTCGCACTCCTTCTGGCAATTTCAAACTTAGCCTCAGACCGCCATACTTCCCACCAATTATTCGCATTTTGATTTTTTAAAATTAGTATAGTTTAATTTTTTCGTGGTATGCAGGGAAACTACCTCCAATGCAAGGAGGATAGATGTGCATTGTGCGAGAGCAGTATTCTCTGTCTCGTGAGTCGAATTGTGTAGTCATCATTCGGAATGTATTTAGTCTGCCGAATCCAATATTGATTAACATTGAAGTTTCCCAAGCAGAGATATACATATCTCGAGTCAGCCCAGTTCCAAAGAAATAAGCCATATCTATTTTATCAACTACATTGGCAACAATTTTATTGTATTCTGTTTCGAATACTTCACCAATAGCATTTTTATCGGGCAATGAAACCAAATCATAATACAAAGGTTTGCCTTTATGGATAACGCTAATATCCATAAAATTACTCTGCACTCCCATAATCGCAATAGTTTTATCCTGATGCTCGGGATAGTTATAAAGAAATGATGTGTGTGAGTTTAACTGACTTATTTCAATACTTTCAATTGGCAAATTGAAGACACTTAAAATTTCCAAACAAGAATAGACAATTTGTTTAGGAATAATTATAGCAAGCATTAGCAATTGCCCGTCCAATCGGCGTTCCATTGGTATAATGTTGCTCGAAAAATCTTCTGCATTAAATTGTGGGTATGCGTGCTTAATTTCCAGTGAAATAAGTTTTCGCATTTCGTTTTCTTCCATTCCAGGCCTGCCCGGGAATTGAGAAACCAAAACGCTTTCAGCCGGAATAGTAACAGTTATATTAGTAATATCAACTTCAATTGTTTTGAGTAATGAAATAAGCTCTTGCACAGCTTCTTGAGCCATTTCATCTTCAATATTTTCCAAGTCTATGTTAGATTCAGTAGAATTCAAATAGACAAGCTCCAAACCTTTTTCGTTTGGCTCCACAATTGTTATATATGTTCTATCAATGTTGAAGAATACTGATAATATTCGCTTCATGTTTTATTTTCCTCGTAAGGTCGGAAATTATTTTAAATGTGATACTATCGCAAAGCAAATAACCTTTCTTAGTTAAACTTAATCGGCTATTTTTTAAAATAATTAAATCTTGAGTGAAAAATGTTTTCAACTCATCTTTCAATAGTTCTGCAATATCAAAACCAAAGTTTTTCTTGAATTCAGCAATATCCGTGCCGTCTGCTCGCAAACTTAGAAAAATAAATTCTTCTAATTTATCTTGCTTTGTCAAATTCTCGCTTGCCTCTCTTGGCAACTCTTTTGCTTCTATTGACTTATAGTAACTATTCAAATTACGAAAATTTTTAAATCTAACACTACTTAAATATCCGTGGCTTGATACTCCAAATGCAAAATATTCTCCCGAATGCCAACTCCAAAGATTATGTTTGCAGTATTTTCCATCTTTAGCAAAGTTTGAAACTTCATATTGTTCAAAGCCATTCTTTGTTAAGTAATCTATGACAAATGAATACATTTCAGCATCTTCATCGTCCGATTTTTTGCCTAAAAGCCCTTGCTTCCATTTCTTGTAAAGCGGAGTTCCTTCCTCATAAATCAAGCTATAAGCAGAAAAGTGAGTTGTGTTCAAATTGAGTGCTGTTTTCAAAGTTTCTTCGAGCGATTCTAGAGTCTGATTCGGCACTGAAAAAATTATATCAAGATTATAATTATCAAATCCAGCTTTCTGAATATCTTGCAATGCTTTAATTGCTCTCTTTGGTGAGTGGTTGCGTTTCATCACACCCAATTCTTGCTTATTGAAAGACTGCACTCCCACACTCAATCTATTTATGCCTAATTGCCTATAAGCTATTAAATTTTCTAAAGATAAAGAATTTGGATTGGACTCAATTGATATTTCAATATCATTTTGCAAAGCAAATACTTTATCTATTTTATCTAAAATAATTTTAAATTGCTCAGGGCTTAGCAAAGATGGAGTGCCACCTCCAAAATAGATTGATTTCAAAATTGGCTTTTCAATCAAATCTTTGGTAAATATTTCAATTTCTTGGACTAAGTAAGAAACATATTTATCTATTTGGGAAATGTCTTTATCTACGAAAAAATCGCAATAGCTACAGATTCTTTCACAGAATGGAATGTGAATGTATAAACCATATTCATTAGGATAGAGCATTACTTTACACCACTAAATATTCTATTCCAGTTTGTGCCAGTTGAATCAGATGACCAAATTATAAATTGTACTGATCCAATTGCATCGGCATTATCAATTGGTCCAAAATATCGAGAATCATAGCTATCGGAAGAGTTATCTCCCAAGGCAAAGAAATGATTAGCAGGAATGTTTCTATCGGTATATTCAGTCATTCTATCTTGTAAGCCAAACTTTGCCATTGGCTCACCAGCTATTCCAGCCATTCTTTTTACAAGTTTTTTATTTTCTTCAGGAGATTTAAAAACTACAACTTCGCCTTTATTTGATTGGGTAACATTCTTTTTCAGTAAAAGTACAATGTCACCTTTTTTAAGAACTGGCAGCATAGAATTGGAAGAAACTATGAAGAAATCAATGACAAATAACTTTAAGATAATAACACTTGCGGCAAACACAATTAGCAAGATTATGGTTGAATTTTCGCCTTTTAAATTTTTCATACTTTCAACTTATTTAAGAAAAAAACCGCCTAATTGCTTAGGCGGTTTAAATTTATTTGATTAATTTTCCAATTCTGCTCCATCGGATAGAGCTAAGCTTTTCTCCAATTTCGCTCATTGAAAGATTAGTATCCCACGACCAATAAACAACCATAGGAGTACCAATTATATTTCGCTCTGGAATCAGTCCCCACTCACGGCTATCGGCTGAATTATCTCTGTTGTCGCCCATACCGAAATAGTAGTTACCTTTCACTTTATATTGCTTTTCAATTTTCTTATTGATATAAACTTGGTCTCCAACTAACTCCACATCGTTGCCCTCACGAACAATCAAAACAACCCATTTTTTGATATTTTCAATTGAAGATAGTTCAAGAATATCACCTTCTTTTGGTATTCGGAACGGCCCCCAATTATCTCGAGTAAAAGTAGTTCCGTAAGGATAATTTGCAATGTGGTCTGGAGCTTGAAAGTCTGGTAGCAAAACTCCATTTGGTGCAAGTTTAATCATTTTACCATTCACAAAAAGCTGCTTGTTTTTAACAACTACAGTATCGCCAGGAGTTCCACAGCAACGCTTCAAATAGTAATTGAAAACACTTGGTTTGATTTCATCTCTATTGCCTGGGTAAATAAACACAATAACATCATTCAATTTTGGATTGCGTACACCAGGAAATTTATAGAATGGAAGAGGTTCATTAACAAACGGAATTACTTGTGGAGTTGTTGGCCCAAAAATAAATTTATTAACAAACAAAAAATCACCTGTCATAACAGTTCTTTCCATTGAGCTTGTTGGCACAACAAACGAAGCCACTGCTACTCCATTGATAATCATTACCACCAAGATAGCACCAAACAAGGTTTTGAACCAAGCCAATGTATCTTGCAAAAATGACTCTTGTTTAACTTCTTTCTTTGCCATTTGAATATTTATTAATTTTTTGTGAATATAATGTCCCAAATTTACGAAAGAAAACGCAAATAGTTGCTTTTTGATTAATTGAATGATAGATTTCATGGAAGCAGTTTCAATACACGAATGAAACTGGAAAATACAGTTTATAGGCTTATCAGACTTAGAATTCATTCCTTCTTCATCTAGTACAGGAAATCTATTGCTCCACCCAAAACCAACTAATCTAATCTCTTAATAAACTCTTCGCTATATTCTTTAATCATATCTCTAACTCTAGCGAATTCAATTTTGATTTCTTCATCAGTTCCTTTGTATTTAGCTGGGTCTGGAAAGTTATGATGTAGTTTTTTTGCTTTACTTGGAAATATTGGACATCTCTGTTTTGCATTATCGCAAACTGTAATAATATATTCGAAGTCTATACCAATATATTCATCTATATTATTTGAAGTATGGTGTGAAATAACTATTCCAATTTCTGCCAAAGTTGCTATTGCTTTAGGATTTACTCCATGTGTTTCAACTCCAGCACTATAAATATTTGCTTTGCCAACTAACATAGTTGCTAAAATTCCGTGCATTATTTGGCTGCGGCAGGAATTCCCAGTGCAAAGTACAAGTATATTCATCATTTGATTACCTCATTCGATATTAATTTGCCTTGAGTATTATAATACTTTTTCTTAAACCAAAATGCTGCTTGCACTAGCAATATTAAAGCTGGAACTTCAACCAAAGGTCCTATAACTCCAGCAAATGCCTGACCCGAATTAATCCCAAATACTCCAATTGCTACTGCAATAGCCAACTCAAAATTATTTCCCGATGCTGTGAATGCTACACTAACAGTTTTATCGTAATCTCGATTCATTCTCATTGCTACTAGGAATGACAAGAAAAACATAATTGCAAAGTAGATTACAAGTGGTATTGACACTCTAACCACATCGAATGGTATTTGTACTATCAATGCACCTTTTAAGCTAAACATCAGCATAATAGTAAAAAGCAGTGCAGTTAATGTTATTGGTGAAATCATTGGTAGGAATTTATTATTAAACCACTCTTCGCCTTTTATTTTAGTTAAACCATAGTGGCTAATAGCACCCATTAAAAAAGGAATCCCCAAATAAATACCTACTGTTTCGGCTATTTCCAATACTGTAATATTTATTTCTACACCCTGTACTCCAAACCATTTTGGCATTATAGTCATATAAAAATAGGCATAGAAACTAAAAAAAAATACTTGCAACAAACTATTAATTCCCACTAATCCTGCTATATATTCTCTATTGCCCTCTGCCAACTCATTCCAAACGATTACCATTGCTATACAGGGAGCTATTCCTATTAATATCAGTCCAGTCATATATTCTGGGTAATCTTTTAGCAATGTAATTGAAAGTATGAACATTAGAAACGGGCCAACTATCCAAGTAATTAGAAATGAGGTTAGTAATAATTTCCAATTTTTAAATATAATTGGGATTTTATCATACTTCACTTTCGCAAGCGGAGGATACATCATCAGTATTAGCCCAATAGCCATTGGGATGTTTGTTGTACCTGAAGAAAGACCGCTCAATAATTTTGAAGTACTCGGTATAAAATATCCAATGGCTATACCCATAGCCATTGCTAAAAATATCCACAATGTTAAAAATCTATCTAAGAAACTTAATCTATTCTTATGAGCAGTTGTATTTATTTCTATATTTTCCATTTGTCATCTCAAATAAAATATGGGGGCATAAATTTAATTATCCTACTAAATTAAAAATATTTAACAGCAATCTTGCTCTAGTGCACAGCAGTTTGATTTTTCACCATAAACAGTGATAGAATAAATTCCAGCACCATTATTACGGAATTCTTCCAATTCACTATCAGTTAAATAAACTCTCAGAATTTCATCTGGTATAATTACTTTCTTTTCTTTCTGAACCGAAATATTTTCAAAGCCAACTTCTTTAAGTAGTTTCAAATACTCATCTTTTTGAATAGCACCAGAAACGCAACCAGCATAAAGCTCGGCCGCATTTTTAATATTTTCTGGCAAATCGCCCACAAGCACCACATCGGAAACAGAAAAGTGTCCATCTATTTTCAAAATTCTAAACATTTCTTTAAATGCTTGCAGTTTATTCGGAACTAAATTCAACACACAATTGCTAATAACTACATCGGCTCTATTGGCTGCTATGGGAATGTTTTCAATATCGCCCATTCGGAACTCAACATTATTGAATCCAAGTTTATCAGCATTCTCACGTGCTTTTTCTATCATTGTTTCTGTGAAGTCAACTCCAATCACTTTGCCACTATCCCCCACTATTGCACGAGCCACAAAGCAATCATTGCCTGCACCAGAGCCCAAGTCCACCACTACATCGCCAGATTTAATCTGTGCAAATTCTGTTGGCAAACCGCAGCCAAGACCCAAATCGGCATCTGCATGGTAGCCCTCCAATTCATTATAATTTTCGCTGAATACTGCATAATCCACAGTACAGCAATTACCAACGCCACAGCAAGAGGCATCGTTTTCTTCTTTTGTTTGTAGTGCTATTAGTGAGTATGTCCCACGCACCATTTCTTTTATTTCTGAGCTTTCCATATTTGGAACTCCATTTGAAATTATTATTTAAATATTGAAATCATTCTGTTAGCATTGAATGATTTTTATTGTCGCAGTTTGTTTGAATAAGTCGTTCATTAGTTTTTGGGCAGCTATCCATTTTGCAGGATTTATACAATAGCATACATTTTTACCATTTACAGTGCCTTGTATTAAACCGGCACTTTTCAATTCGTTTAAATGCTGAGTAACTGTGCTTCTTCCCAATGGAATCTCATTTGCAATATCTCCCGAAAAGCAAACATCATTTTTAGCTAAAAATTCACATATTGCAATTCGAGCTGGGTGCCCCAATGCCTTAGCAAATTCAGCAAGAGTTTGAGCATTTTCTTCGAAGTTTTCTTTTTTTGAAATTGACATTTTTCATTTCCCTCATTTCGTATGACGTAAAATTACGAAAGATGTTTTGATTAAGCAAGAAATAAATTTTGATAGTACTTTTATTTATCTTAAATTGTAAACAATATATTGGATAATCCTATGAAAAAACTACTATTTCTCGC
>CAZYXG010000073.1:0-7158 GCA_964650885.1 uncultured Hyphomicrobiales bacterium
CATTAAGAAATTATTATGAGTTTGGAGTTTGGATTTTATAACCTTTTACAAATTTCTTAATTCACCAACGACTAAAGTAATGGGATAGAAAAATTTTATTTATGGGTTTAGATTTACCTTTCCTTTTTGAGATTCATAATTTTTTAATTAACTTACATTTTATAAAATCTAACACATACGAAAATGAATTTTAAACTAATTTTTACATTTTTCATTATGGCTAATTCTTTGTGGATTTGTCCGTCCATTGCCGTAAATAACACAAATAACGAAACTAAGAAAACTATGTTCAATTCAAATTCCATTACTCCAAAAGCAAATAAAATTCCTAAAACTTTATCTAAACATGGGAAAGACCGACTCGACAACTACTACTGGATGAACGAAAGAGAGACGGCTCCAGTTCTGGACTATCTGAATGCCGAAAATAAATATTTCGACGAAGTAACTGCACCGCAGAATGATTTGCGAGAGCAACTTTATAATGAACTGAAAGGCAGAATTAAACAAACTGATATGTCTGTACCGTATCAAGATAATGGCTACTTCTATTATTCTAAAGTGGAAGAAGGTAAAGAATATACAATAAATTGCAGAAAAAAAGGTTCCTTAGATGCAAGCGAAGAGGTGCTATTCGACCAAAATAAAATGGCAGAAGGCAGCAAATATTTCGCACTTGGCTATTTCAAAGTAGCTCCAAATAATAGTTTGATTGGCTATTCAATAGATCTCGTTAGCCGCAGACAATACACAATCCACTTTAAAGATATTAAAACTGGCAAAGAACTCACAGATAAAATTGAAAACACAAGTGGTGGCTTCGTTTGGGCAAACGACAATAAAACGTTATTCTACACTTTGAAAGATGAAGCACTGCGTGAGTATAGAGTGATGAAGCACACACTTGGAACTGAGCAGAAAGATGACCAAATTATTTTTGAAGAAAAAGACCAAATGTTCGATGTATCTGTTGGCATTAGCAAATCTAAAAAATATATCTTCGTTTCATCGCATAGCACTATGGCAGATGAATATCAATTTATATCTGCAAATGAGCCAAATAGTAAATTTAAAATGTTTCATGCCAGAGAGCGAGGTTTGGAATATAATATAGACCACGCTGGTGACAAATTCTATATTAAAACCAATAAAGATGCTTTCAATTTCAAATTAATGTCTTGCGACGAATCCAGTACAGAAAAGAATAATTGGACAGATATAATTGCACATAGAGCAGATGTTTTATTAGAAGATTTCGATGTTTTTAAAGACTATATAGTGCTTACCGAGAGAATCAATGGACAAACAGAAGTGCGAGTAAAATCGTGGTCTGGCGATTTGGACGAATATATTAAATTCCCAGAGCAAGTCTATTCAAGTGGCACAGGAACAAATATAGATTACGAAACTAAAAACCTACGTTTAAGCTATACTTCACTCACAACTCCTAGCTCTGTGATTGATTATAATATGCAAACAAAAGAACGTAAGTTATTAAAAGAGCAAGAAATACTAGGTGGATTCGACAAGAACAATTATGTTGCAGAAAAACTTTACGCAAAAGCTATAGACGGCACACTTATTCCAATTTCATTAGTTCGCAGAAAAGACACCAAGATTGATGGCTCGGCACCACTATTGCAATATGCCTATGGCTCTTATGGAATCAGTACCGATGTATATTTTTCAGCAGATAGACTTTCGCTTTTAGATAGAGGATTTATATTTGCTCTGGCCCACATTCGAGGCGGCGAAGATATGGGTCGCCCTTGGTATGAAAATGGTAAATTGCTTAAAAAGAAAAATACATTCACAGACTTTATAGATTGTGCCCATCATTTGGTAGATAATAAATACACATCGAATGAGAAATTATTTGCAATGGGTGGAAGTGCAGGCGGCTTGCTAATGGGAGCTGTAGCAAATATGGACGGCAATTACTTTAAAGGAATGGTTGCATTGGTGCCATTTGTAGATGTTGTTACTACTATGCTCGATGAGACTATTCCTCTAACCACAGGCGAATACGACGAATGGGGAAATCCTAACGTAGAAGAATATTTTAAATATATGTTGAGTTATTCACCAGTGGACAATGTAGAAACAAAACCATACCCTAATATGCTTGTTATGACTGGCTACCACGATTCACAAGTACAGTATTTCGAGCCAGCAAAATGGGTTGCAAAACTAAGAGAAATGAAAACCAACAATAACTTAATACTATTCCGATGCAATATGGATGCTGGACACGGCGGCTCATCTGGCAGATTCAAAAGATTGAGAGAAACTGCCATCCAATATAGCTTTATGCTTGGTTTGCTGGGTATTGGGAAGTAGGGGTTAGATATACAGTTGGCATTTTTGTTGTGTATAAATATCAAACTGTTGTGTGTAAAAAGGTTAAGAGTTTACCAGCGACAGATGTGGTCAAAATGTTTTATTAATTTAGCATAGCCCATAACTTAAGTTAATGGGTTATGTGTTTTTTCACAATTATCCATAATCATTTAATCTTCAATATTCCTTGCAATATTGGTTTTAGTCCAGAGAAGAAGAATTCCACCGCTATCACCATTACTATCAGCCCCATCATTCTCATTAAAATTTTATTTCCTGTATTGCCAAGCTTTTTGGTGAGCTTTGAAGAACCCACTAATATAAGATAAGTTATAAATAGCACTACTGCAATTGTCAGTATTAGTATAAATTTTTTGTCGAAAGTGTTTGCATCTTCCATCATTACAATTGAATTTGTGATAGCTCCCGGCCCAACTATCATAGGTATAGCAAGTGGGGTTACAGAAATATCAGTCATATAGTCGTGTTTAGTTTCTTCTTCTTTAAATTGATGGCTCACAAGTCGAGCATTGAGCATATCCATTCCCATTAAAAAAAATATCACGCCACCTACCATTCGGAAACTATCCACCGAAATACCAAAGAATTTGAAAAGCAACTGCCCAGAAAAGGCAAAGCCAATCATTATAAAGAATGAAACTAATATTGCTTTTTTAACCGTGAATTTTCGTTCTTTGTCAGTGAAATCAGCCGTCATTGTCATAAAAACTGGCATCACACCCAATGGGTTGATAAGAGTGAAAAATGAAGTTATGCATAGCAGGAAGTAAGAGAGAATTTCGTTCATTGTAAATATCTTTTTTAGTTTATGCAAAATTAATTCAAAAAGTCTTATTATTTTGAGTTATTAAAAATTATAATTTACAGAAAAGGTATTCCCAATGGCAAAAATGTTCAAACCGCTGAATCTAAATAAATGGGTTGCAGACAACAGACACCTATTGAAACCGCCCGTAGGCAACAAAGAAATGTTTGAAGAGGGTGAATTTATCATTATGGTAGTGGGTGGGCCAAACAGCCGAAAAGATTACCACTACAATGAAACTCCCGAATTCTTCCTTCAAATAGAAGGCGACATTATCGTCCGAATCCAAAATGATGGTCAGCCAGAAGATGTGCATATAAAAGAAGGCGAAGTGTATTTACTTCCAGGCAAAGTGCCACACTCTCCTCAGCGTGGCCCGAACACAATTGGTATAGTGGTAGAGCAAAAACGCCCTGCCGATGCCATAGATGCTTTAGAATGGTACTGCGAAAGCTGCAACCATAAACTTTATAGAGAAGAATTCAATCTTAAAAACATTGTAACAGAATTGCCAGCTCTTATGGGCAAATTCTATGCAGACACAAAACTTTGCACTTGCGAAAAGTGTGGCAGCGTGATGGCACCACCAGTTAAAGCAGTGTAAATTTCTTAAATAGCATTTAAATATGTACAAGTGAATGTCTTTTTATCTGATTGATATTGAATAAGATACGAGTATTTTTAAGAAATTTTGTCCAATATTATTGATAATTTTGTCCAAATTTTGAACTCAAAAGAAAAAAATCCCAAACTATGAATAAAAACAAAATACTAATAAGAGTCACACTTTTTGTATTGTCGCTATTGCTTTACTGGAATACAATGAGCCCAACAGTTTCTTTTATTGATTCTGGTGAACTCGCTGGCGTTTGCTCCACTCTTGGTGTTAGCCATCCTTCGGGCTATCCACTATTCACAATTCTTGGCTTCATTTGGACTAAGTTTGCATTTGGCATATCTAAAATTGTGATGCTAAATTTCCTTGCGGGAGTTTATGTGGCTGGTGCAGTTGTCTTTTTCTATGAGATATTGGCTGTTGCAAATTCGCGTTTGGCAAAAACTAAAACAGAATTTGACTTTGTGGCAATTGCTGGAGCTTTAACATTTGCCACAGCACTAACCGTTTGGCAGCAAGCCACTGCCATTGAGGTTTATTCGCTTCATTTGCTAATGCTGAATGCCACCATTTTTTATTTCATAACTGGGATATGGCAAGCTGATAAAAAGCGTGTGCTATTAGCCTCATTCTTGCTTGGTCTGGCTTTCACAAACCATTTAACTACTATTCTATTGCTTCCTGCCATCACTTATTATTACTTTATGGGAAATAAGAATAGAGTTGAGAATGTATTTACTTTAAAATTCTTTGGTCAGTGCCTTCTTTTTGCTTGCATTTCGCTTAGCTTATATCTCTATTTGCCTATTCGCTCAGCCACAGGAGCTGAATTTAATTGGGGCGAAGTGCATCGTGGATTAGGGAAATTTCTTTATCACGCCCAAGGAAAGCAATATCAAGTTTGGATGTTTACAGGGTCGGAAGCGTGGGCAGGTAATTTCGAGAAATTCACCCAAGCGGCACCTTTCCAATTTGGAATTATTGGATTAATATTTATACTTTTTGGCATCTATCATTTAGTTCGAAGAGATTTTCGCTTCTTGAACTTTATACTTTTGCTAATCTTTACTTGTATTTTTTATTCATTCAATTACTCCATCAATGATATAGAATCATACTTTTTGCTTGCATTTATTGGGCTTCTAATCACTGCATTTATTGGGCTTAGATTTTCTCTAAATATATTCAAATTCAGACTGCCTTCGTATATTGCATTGCTAATACCACTATTAAATTTGACATATAACTATGCCGATTGCGACAGAAGCAAAGAATACTATGTCTATGATTATATGCAGACTATTTTCAACTGTGCCGATAAGGATGGGATTATCATTTCCAGCCAATGGGATTTTTGGCTCTCAGCTTCTTGGTACTATCAGCGTGTGGAAGCGATGCGACCCGATTTAGTTATTATTGACAAAGAACTTGTTCGCCGCACTTGGTACCCAAATCAACTTATGCGTTGGTATCCCGTGTTGAGAAATTCACAGCCAGAGCTTGATAGATATATGGTGCATTTGGAGAATTTTGAAGAAGAAAAAGACTACGACCCAATTCAAATTCAAGCAACTTATACAGAGCTTTTGAATAGCTATGTGATAAAGAATTTTGAAAAGAGACCAATTTATTTTACTTTAGAAACATTGCAATCGACAACTTTGCCAAAAGGTTATACTTTTGTGCCACAGGGTTTCCTTTTCAAAGTGATTAAAGCATTGGAAGTGGACTCAACTAATTTTAATGACTTCGATTTGAGCAAATTAAAACTGGATAGATTCAAATCAATAGCAGTTGACCCAAATGGCTATATTGGGAAAATTCACGCATTGGCTTCAGTCAATTTAGCAAACGAAGCCAACTATTTGCAAATGTTTGGTAGTAAAGAAAAAGCTATAGAGTTAGCTAAAAAAGCATTGGCAATGGATTCAACAAATACATCAGCAATTAATATTTTATCGCAAAGAAATTAATTAATTAAAGGTTTACGATTATGAAAGGCAGAAGAAATTTCGTTAAGCAAATGGCAGGAGTGCTAGGCACTTTCTCCTTAGCTACTGGCTTCAATTCAATAATTAGCGGAGAGCTGCAAGCAGCCGAAAAAGCAAATAGTAAATTGCCAATTGGAGCGACTGCTCTCGATGAAGACTTTTGGTATTATATTCGAGAATGCTACACAGTTTCGCCCCACGTAATAAATTTAAACAATGGCGGTGTTGCTCCACAACCGAAAATCGTACAAGATGCCCTCGATAAATACAACCGACTTTGCAATGAAGCCCCTTCCTATTATATGTGGCGTGTGCTGGATGCTGGTCGAGAGCCACTGCGAGAGAACTTAGCAGAGCTGGCAGGTTGTTCTGCGGAAGAAATTGCTATCAATAGAAACGCTACCGAAGGGCTGAATTCAATAATCTTTGGCTTGAATTTGAAAGCTGGAGACGAAGTAGTGCTATGCAAACAAGACTATCCAAATATGATAAATGCTTGGAAGCAACGTGAGAAACGTGATGGTATTAAATTAGTTTGGATTACTATGGATTTGCCAATAGAAGACGAAACAGCAATGGCAGAAAAATACACTGCGGCTTTTACAGGCAAAACAAAAGTAGTACACGTTACTCACATGATTAATTGGGTTGGACAAATCACACCAGTACGCAAAATTGCAGACGAAGCACACAAGCGAGGTATAGATGTACTTTGCGATGGAGCTCATAGCTTTGCTTTAATGGATTTTAAAATCGCAGATTTGGGTTGCGATTACTTTGCTTCGAGCTTGCACAAATGGATGTCTGCACCATTCGGAAGCGGAATGCTTTACATTAAAAAAGATAAAATTAAAGATGTCTGGGCTTTGCTTAGCAACGACAATCCAGATGGAGATAACATACGTAAGTTTGAATCGCTTGGCACACGCTCTTTTGCTAGTGAAATGGCGATTGGCTATGCACTCGATTTCCATAATATGATTGGCTCTAAAAGAAAAGAAACACGATTGCACTTCTTAAAAAACTACTGGGCAGAGCAAGTGAAAGATATACCGAAAGTGAAAATGAATACATCGCTCAATCCTAAGTTTGGCTGTGCGATTGGTAATTTTTCAATTGAAGGATTAGAACCAAGCGATATAGATAATAAGCTATTCAATAAATATAAAATCCACACAGTAGGCATAGTCTGGGACAACATCAAAGGAGTGCGAGTTACACCAAACGTTTACACTTCACTTAAAGACTTAGATAAATTAGTACGTGGAATAGAAGACATTGCTAAGAATGGAGCGAAGTAGTATAAATTTGTAAAAACATCTACTTATAAATAACTTCACAAAAACAAAAAACGCTCCACTACTTTTTAATAGTGGAGCGTTTAC
>CAZYXG010000074.1:0-6818 GCA_964650885.1 uncultured Hyphomicrobiales bacterium
AATTGCTTCTTGTAGTTGGCTTTGTAAATTACAAGCTAAAATTTCATTATCCAACCCATTTCAAAGCTCAAAACTCAAAACTCTAAACCTATAATTATTTAAGAATGTCTTATATTGCAATTAATTAAAACTATTAAAATTTGAAATATGGATTTAGCTCTTTCGCCTCTTTCTATTACTGTTTTCCTTTTAACTATAGGAATCAGCCTCTACACTATGTTCTATAACCATAGTCTGCTCGATAGACTTTTGCTATCGCCTTATGACGTTTATAATGATAAACGTTGGGAGCAGCTTATCACAAGTGGTTTTGTGCATGGCGATATATTCCATTTGTTCTTTAATATGTTCTCGTTCTATTTGTTTGCATTCCATTTCGAAATGATGCTTGGCTCTTTGTTCTTTGGTGTGGTATATTTTGCATCGCTTATTATCGCAAACATTCCTTCGCTAATGAAAAATAAGTACGACCCAAGTTATCATTCTTTAGGTGCTTCGGGTGCTATTTCTGGTTTGATTTTCAGTTTTATCTTGTTCTATCCAACTATGCCAATGTATTTGATGTTTATTCCATTCAAAATACCAGCAATAATATTCGGGCCTTTATATATTGCTTATAGCTATTTTGCGGGAAGACACCAAATGGATAACATCAATCACGATGCCCATCTTTGGGGTGCAATTGCAGGGATTGTGATAACACTAGCGGCTTACCCAAAAGAGATTATCTATAACTTTACTCATTTGTTTTAATTGAATTTTTTCTTCTTCAAGCCATAGACATAAGCAAGGACTTGAGCCACAGCACGGAAAAGATTTTCGGGTATTTCTTGCTCAACTTCCACATTGTGGTATAAAGCTCGAGCCAATGGCGGCTCTTCGACTATTGGAATGTTGTATTCGTTAGCTTTATCTCTGATTTGTTTGGCTATAAAATCAGCTCCTTTGGCAAGTATAATTGGTGCACCCATATTTTGAGTGTCGTACATTATAGCCACGGCAAAGTGAGTAGGGTTAGTGATAACCACATCAGCTTTAGCTACGTTTTGAATCATTAGCTTTCTCATTCGTGAACGCATTAAGCTACGAATTCTTTGCTTTATTTTTGGGTCACCTTCCATTTGCTTGGATTCTTCTTTCACCTCTTGCTTGGTCATTTTCATATCGCTTTTGAACTTCCTGCGTTGGTAAAGGAAATCCGAGAAAGCAATTGTGATGTAGGCCATACCAACATAAAGCACTAGTGAATAAGTAATATCAGCCATTTCATTCGTAAGCTCAGTAAATGGTTTGTCCGCCATTGATACTATATTTTCAATTTTTTTACGAATCAAAATGTAGAGAATAACTCCAATAATAGACATTTTTGCAATGCTTTTTATTAGTTCGACAATGGATTGGCTGGAAAAGAATATTCTTTTAAGTCCAGCACCAATCTTAAATATCTTGGTATAGTTTTCCAGTTCGGTAAATTTTTTGGAAGAGAATTTCAAACCTACTTGCCCAATTTCTGAAGCAAGTATGATTGCATAAATAACTAACCCAGTGGGTAGAATTATTTTTGCCAAGAAAAATAGCAATTCGGGATAATACTTTATTACGTTTTGGTCAGTAATTTCTAAGGTAGTAGCGTTATTGAGAATATACCCCATAAATGATTTCATCGTATTGATTATATCCGCACCAAGCAAGAAAACAGCCATGCCGCCGAGAAGAATAACGGCAGAAGTAGTAACGTCAGTACTTTTCGCTACTTGTCCCTTATCACGAGCATCGCCTAAGCGCTTCTGGGAGGCGTCTTCGCTTTTTTCTTGTCCGTCTTGGTTTTCAGCCATTACTTAAAATCATTTAATTAAACACGTTTAGGATTCAAACTCATAATCACATTCAGCATTTCAGTTTGCACCGATGACAGCGAAAACTTTGCCACCATCACAAATAATGGAATGGATATGAACAATACAATCAAACCTACAGCAATTTTGAATTGGAAACTTAATGCAAAAATATTTGTTTGAGGAGCAACTCTAGAAAGCAATGCCAGAGATAAGTTAGTCACAAACATAGCTAAAAGCATAGGAGAAGATAATTTGATGCCTATCATTAATATAGAAGTGGCCATAACAACTAAGTAATGTATAGTTGTTTCAGAGATTGCAAAAGTAGTAACTGGCACGGCTCTTACGCTGAGATAAATTGCTTCTATAATGTAATGATGACCGTTGATTAAAAGGAATACAATGATAACAATTATTTCTTTAAATTCGCCAAGAATAGTGGGATTAGTGTTTTCTGGATTGAATAAAGCTCCTGTTTGGAAGCCCATTTCATTATCAACCAAACCACCTGCAAAGTTTGCGGCAAAGAAAACAGTATTGGCGGAAAAACCAATTATCAGCCCCATTAGTAGTTCTTTCATAATTAAGAATACCATATTCCAAAGATGGAAGTCAATTGTTGGTTGTTCTTTCCAAAAAGTAGATGTAACAGAAATTGCAAGTATGACAGATAACATTATCTTTACTTGCATCGGAATGCCATCGTATTTGAAAAAAGGCGAACTACCAATTATACCAGCTATTCTTACAAAAATCAAAATGCCGATTATAAACTTTCCAGAAAGTAGAGCCAATGTTTGATTATCTAACATCTAAGAGGGCCCGATGGTTTCAATCATTCTGAACATATTGATTGTAAAAGATTTTAATGTCGCAATTATGAAAGGCAAGATTAAAACAGTCAATACAAATACTGCAATTAGTTTTGGAACAAAAGTGAGAGTTTGCTCGGAAATAGATGTAGCTGCTTGAAAGATAGATATTACCAAGCCAACTATTAAGGAAACCAAAAGCAAAGGTCCACAGACAAGTATTACTTGCCAAAAGGCATCTTTTACTAATGCCATAACCATTTGATCATTCATATTTATTCTCTTTTTGAAAGTGAGATAGAAATTTAAAAATTTATCCGCCACGCAAAATACTTTTCATTAATGAATCTATAATTAGATTCCAACCATCTACCAAGATGAATAGTAGTATTTTCACAGGTAGAGAGATTAATTGCGGCGGCAAGAGGAACATACCAAGCGACATCAAAGTAGAAGCTATAATCATATCAAGTACTAAGAAAGGAATGAAGATAAGAAAACCAATTTGAAAAGCAGTTTTAAGTTCCGAGATAGAATAAGCAGGAATCACAGCCCAAGTAGAGACTTCAGTTACATCATTTGGCTTTTCGCCACCACTTAGTTTGATAAATAGTCCTAAGTCTTCTTGGCGAGTATGCTTAAGCATAAACTCTCTGAATGGACGGACAGTATTGTCAATAGCTTCGTCTTGAGTAATCTCTTCTTTTAAGTATGGCTGAATGCCTTTATTATTTGCTTCGTTGAGTACTGGTTGCATAATGAAGAAAGTCAGGAATAATGCAAGGCCAGTAAGAAGTTGATTTGGCGGTTGGGTGGTAGTACCCATAGCTTGCTTAAGGAAATGGAACACTACGATAATACGAGTGAAACAAGTCATCATTATGAGAATAGATGGAGCAAGAGTAAGGATAGTCATTACCGCCACGATTTGTAGTGATAGGACTGCATCTTCATTACTAGACGCTTTATCTACTCCGAGCGATACTTTTGGAATACCAAAAGAGCCACCTTGTGCAAAGGAATCATAAGAGACCAATGCAATCAATGCTATGATGAGTAAAACGAAGTACTTTTTATCAATCTTCATTTCGTTAATCTTTTTTGTAGTGTATTTATAGACCTTCTTCAAAGAAATACTATTCAAGCATTATGCCAAAAGGAGTTTATCTAACTTTTGCTAGTGTTTTTAGGGGGTATGTTTGCTAGTAAGGATTGTAAAGTAATAATTAGACAAAAAAAATGGCTAATAATGTAATCTGTGATTATCATATTAGCCAATCGTTTGTTTTGGGGGTAAATTATTTTGCAACAATGAATTTGTAAGTTTGAGTGTTAATACCATTCTGAATTTGAATGAAATAAACACCATTCTCAAATTGACTTTTTGATAAAAAAGTTTTATTTGCAAAAATACTTTTAGTTAAAGTATGCCCACTGCTTGAGAAAACAGTATAGTTCGAATTACTAATACTATTAAGAATAACTTCGTTAGCTCTATCTTCAAATTGATTATTTGACTCATACTCTGAAATATCGGTTGTCAATTGCGTTTGTTTTCCAGTATTGCTATAGCCATTTATAATACCAGTGAAATATAGTTTTTCAATGTTGTTTGTAGTAGTAGGTTCAAGCAATAAATAAGCAATGTTGTTGCCATTTGCCTCAGCTTTACCATTGGAAGTAATGAAAAATTCAACTTTATTCTCTTGCTCATTGAAATCAACTAAGGTATTTGTAGTAGTACCATTGAAAGCAATTCCTTTTGAAACTCCAGCAAACTTATAGTCAGGATAAGCAGACAAGTCAATTTTACCAATAAAAGCAATGCTACCGTTTCGTTCGTCAATATTTATAGGTACAAAAACAGTATTCCCGGTATTTTTTGGCTCAAAATTGTAAAAATCATTATTTTGAGATTGAATTGCATCATTTTTTCCGCCATCAGCAATTGTTGCAGTTTTGCCATCATTTAATTTGACAACTAAACCATCTACAACAGTAACAGTTCCATCGCCATCGCAATCGGCATAAGTGGCAGCAGCCACATCCCAAGTTAGAACACGCTGAGCATACCATTGAGTACTTGCATTTTGACGTTTGAATGTACGGCTTTCCCTGTCGTCCGCTCCCTTACGCATATAAAGCCCAATAGTGCTGTAATCATCAGTATTTACTATCTTATCATTATTTGCATCGCCAGGGAACACATCAACAAAGCTGTGAACTTTATAAATAGTTTTAACAGAAGCAAGCTTAACTTCTTTCGCAATAGAATCAAAACTTATAGCCGTAGCTTTCTCGAAACTAAAAGTTACATTTTGATTTGCAGCAGCAGTCTGCAATACAACAAACTCCAAATGAAGCACATTCGGACTATTGAATTGATTAATTCCTGGTTTCAAGCCAGAATAAACACTAATATTCATAGTTGCTTCGTTTAAAACAACATCCTCAGTCGGATTAGTAGGCACATTTATAGCAGAAACACCAGTTATTTCAAAATCACGATTGCGAAAACCACTAAATTTGACAATATCTGGATTAGAATATTTCAATAAAAACGCCACACTCGAGCAATTCGGCAAAGAATCAATCTGTATATCCACTCCAAAAACAAAAGTGGCTGTTATTATTCCAGTCCGAGCAGAGTCCACATCAGTCCTAACTAACTTAATTGTTTGGGAGTAAGCTGGAATTGCAACAAAGAGCAAAAGTAGATATTTGGTTAATTTTTTCATATAAGACACCTTTTTTCTTTAAACGCACAATGAACGTGCCAAAAGTTAAATTTTCAAAAAACTTGAAGAAAACTAATGCAAAAAGATGATTTTAAAAAAAAAATTTGCAATTAAATAATTAAACTTATAAATTGTATTGTCCTAAAAAAATAATAATAGAATTTTAGAATATTAGCTAACAAGAGGAAGCATGTCTAAAGGTGGTGGAGCCAAGGTCTATTTCGTACTATACTTGGCGGTGGTACTTGAACTTCTAATTATCATTGTTGAGCGAGATGAAGCTGAAGAGCACTTGCACGCAAAACAGAAAGAGGCAATGAAAATTGTACAGTCTATCCTTTCCCAATTGCAAACTGGGTCTGGTACAGAGGGTATAAACACCAGACCTCAAGATGAGATTTCATTTGCTCCAGATGGTATTTCCGAAGCTGATTTGGGTGTAAAAATCAAATCAAGCAGGAAATATATAGTTGAAGTTGGTGTTACAAATGTCGCATCGGAATTAAAACAACGAGAAGGCGAAGAACCAAAAGAATTTCGTGAAAGAATTGAGAAAATGACTGAACTTGCAAACGTAACTGAGTTAGAATATTCTGTTTTCGAATGTAAGGATAATGACCCAAATAACTGCCCTATATTTCCTACAGATGACGAAATAGTTGATAAGGGTGGTATAAATAAGCTTTCAATTGGCAGTGATTTAACTAAAGATGGCAAAAATTGGAAGTTGCTTACAAAAGCAAAATTAGAAATTGACGAAGAAGCTACAGCTCATAATGTTACAAGTAATATGGCTAACATCTCAAAAAGTACTTTAGAGCCAACATATAAAGCTGCGAAATTTGAAGGAAGTGAATTTAGACCCACTGCCGACATGTTGCCTGGCGAACAAACATTCTACTATTCAACAGACGAAACTAAGAAATCCGCAGACGCAAAAGGTTCTCGAGGAATTGATAAACGTTCATTCGTAGTTAATTTTCAACCTTCAAAAGGTGGGCCTGGACAAACAAGCTGGTATAAACTTTATTTTACATCGAAAACAAACAAAATCTTAGGTGTTAAAAAACTGAAAGGTGATAACGAAGTTAATTTAGATGATTCAGAATCAAAAGTAAACATTGGTACAGTTCAGCTGAAAACTAAAGATTTGAAAAAAGTAATGTCTGAAATTGAACGTGATGTTCAAGCAAGTTTACCACCTGAAGTACTTTATGAAGAATTCAAAAAGAAACAAGACGTTCAACTTTTTGACAAAGCACTTCAAAATGCTGAATCAGAGGCAAAGAAAACAGATGCTGAGAAAGCTAACAAAATCAAACTTTATGGATATATAGTTAAACTATTAGTCCCAGGTTTGTCAGCTAGTTTCGAACAGAACAAGGGTTCGATTCAATTCAACGTTCGTGTAGTAATGCCGAAGTCGCAGA
>CAZYXG010000075.1:0-6811 GCA_964650885.1 uncultured Hyphomicrobiales bacterium
TCAGCATTTGACGATAGATAGTGAGTTGTATTTGGGGTAAGTTTTCATTAAATTTTTGGTATGGGTAATTAGAAAAAAAGCTCACACTTCTTTTGAAATATGAGCTTTCTTTACTCTGTGGAGATGCCGGGGTTCGAACCCGGGTCCGAAAAACTTCCAACTAGGCCACTACATGTTTATTTGCTTTATATATCTCGATTGGTCATTCGCCAAGCAACAGGCATAACTTCTCAAAGCAACATTTGTCTCGCCGTTAGGTCTGCTGCACCCCTATTAGCACTTCTGTCTGATTTCGACACCTTTAGCTGAACGGAACAGATACATTCAGTTAAAGATGAGAGCGTAACTTTTTGGTTAGGCTACTAAAGCGTAGTTTTCGTTTGCGTTTTTCATTTTAACGGTTGTATTTACGTGCGGCACCATCAAGCACGACATGCGACTTTCGACTTCCGATTCCCGTCGAATCCAAATCATCCCCTTGTTTGCGAGATATTTGAATACAAATTTACAAAAATAATTTGTGAGTTTTTAAGTATTGTCAAAATTAAAATTGAAAAATCAATTAAATTGCTTTTTTAAAAATTAACAATTCGGAAATTTGTATGTCAATGAGAATAGAAAAAGATTCAATGGGCGAAATTGAAGTGCCTAACGATGTCTATTATGGTGCTCAATCAGCTCGCTCTTTAATCCATTTTGAAATTGGTATTGAGCGTATGCCTCGTGAACTTATCCGTGCTATGGGTATCTTGAAAAAAGCTGCGGCTATTGCTAATACCGACTTAGGAGTTTTGGCTAAAGACAAATGCGATTTGATTGCCAAATCTGCCGATGAAGTAATTGCAGGCAAACTCGATGCACACTTCCCTTTATCTGTTTGGCAAACTGGCTCTGGCACTCAAAGCAATATGAATACTAACGAAGTGATTTCAAACCGTGCTATCGAAATGGCTGGCGGAGTGATGGGTAGCAAATCCCCTATCCACCCAAATGACGATGTGAATAAATCTCAAAGCTCAAACGACACTTTCCCCACTGCTATGCACATTGCTGCGGCTGAGCAATTGGTTCATAATTTAATTCCAGCTTTAAAAGAGCTTCGCAATACGTTGCATAGCAAAGCTATTGCTTTCAAAGACATTATCAAAAGTGGACGTACTCACTTAATGGATGCTGTGCCTTTGACTTTGGGTCAAGAATTTTCAGCTTATGTTCAGCA
This sequence comes from uncultured Hyphomicrobiales bacterium, assembly GCA_964650885.1. GTDB lineage: Bacteria > Bacteroidota > Ignavibacteria > Kapaibacteriales > UBA2268 > JAPLFM01. The sequence goes on from CAZYXG010000075.1 coordinate 1,220, forward strand.
ATTAGATATGGCTATTGAGCGCATCAACTTAGTTCTACCAGGGCTTTATGAATTAGCTTTGGGTGGAACAGCTGTGGGAACTGGGCTTAACTCACATCCAAAATTTGCAGTAACTTCTGCTGCTAAAATAGCTGAATTGACTGGACTGCCTTTCGTAACAGCACCAAATAAGTTTGAAGCTTTGGCTGCCCACGATGCTCTTGTTTTCGCACACGGAGCACTCAAAACATTGGCTGCTTCTTTTATGAAGATTGCAAATGATATTCGCTGGATGGCTTCGGGACCTCGCTGTGGATTTGGCGAATTGTCTATTCCAGAAAATGAACCTGGTTCATCTATTATGCCTGGCAAAGTGAACCCAACTCAATCCGAAGCAATGACTATGGTTTGCTGCCAAGTGATGGGAAATGATGCTGCAATTAACTTTGCTGGCACTCAAGGGAATTTTGAATTGAATGTTTTCAAACCAGTAATGATTTATAATTTCTTGCAAAGTGTTAGGCTTTTGGCTGATTCTTGCCGAATGTTCAATGAGCATTGTGCAGTTGGAATAGAGCCAATTCGTGAGAAATTGGATTACTATATGAATAACACATTGATGCTTGTAACTGCATTGAATCCGCACATTGGCTATGATAATGCAGCAAAGATTGCAAAACACGCCCATAAAACTGGCGGCACATTGCGTGATGCTGGTATTGAATTAAACTTACTTTCTGGTGAGGATTTCGATAAATTTGTTAGACCACAAGATATGCTTGAACCAAGTCTGTAATTAATTTAGTTAAGTACATATAAGTCCGCAAACTTTCATTGGTCTGCGGACTTTTTTTTTATTTTCTTTTGTAAATCAAATACGCACCATTAGTTTGAACTAAAGTGAAATTGGAGTCAATATATCTATCCAAAATATATACTTTCTTTGAAACTGAAGATTCATTTGGCTGCCAAGGGGAAATCAAATCTTCCTTAACAATATATCTAACTTTGTTATTTTGCAAATCACTCACAATCTCATTTTGCACAGCCACTGTATTAGCAACATTTGGATGCAGCTCATAGTATTTTGTAGCAGGCATTCTGTTTGCTATTTGATAGAACACAATGTCATTCAAAAATAGCTTATCGTTTCGCAAATTGCAGACAAATATTTTCTCATTAGCATTGGTATTTCTATCAATATAATCTCTTGTTGCCAATAAATTTTTCACTCGCTCTGGGTCTTCTCTAGGCATTTCAGCTATTGGTATATCCCAGCTTTGCCATTGAGTTAGAAACTTTTGTAATTGCTTTGCTTTCACAGTAAGTGGAACAGAAATTAGGAATATACAAACAGTATAGAAAATCAAATTTGCTTGCTTAATGCTATTCCATTTCAGTGAATAGCCCAATAGTATTACAGCAATTATAGTTGTCGGAAAAATACGCTCAAAATCTGAGAATACAAGTGCTTGAGTGTATAAGTTCAGCCCAAAATTGAACAGAATCATTGTCAGCACAAACTCCATATTTCTTGTTGTAATTTGCTTTTTAATTAACTTGCGAATTATATTGATTATTGCGAATAAGTAGATGAATGCTGGAGTAAAGAACGCAATTCCAAGCCACGCTTCCCTAACTCTCGATTCGAATTTGGAATGGCTATAAATCAAATCTAATGGATTTGGAAACGGAATAGATCTTGTTTGCGAATAAATATGAACTGGGAAATCATAAAGTTGGGAGATTAAATCACTCGTTGGGATTTGCCACCAAAAAATAATCAATGGAATAATAAAGCTGCTACCAAGCCAAAAAGGAAATGTCGTTTTTAAGCCAAATTTCACTCGCTGCCAAATAGTCATTTCTTGTGCTTCATCGAATGTCCAGCTAAAAAAGAAGAACGATTGGAAGAACATACCCCAAAAAGCGATAATCATTTCGTGACGGAAATATGCAATCAATACCGAGAGCAAACCAGAGAAAAACATATAGGAGTTTTTCTTTGTGAATACATATTTATAAAGCAGGAAAAAGTTTGCAAAAAGTATAAATACTGCTATAAAAATAGCTTTGCCAAAATAATCATTCACAGAAAGCCAAAGAGCGGCAAGAAACACAGCTATATACAAATAGCGAGAATCTAAGATTTTCGCTGCAATTGATTTATACATATAAATAAAAGCAACAAAAAGAAGAATGTACGCAAAACGAAGGAAATCTATAGAAAAACCGAAGACTTTTATGATGGCAGCAAGGAATGCAAAATGCCCCACACCATAAACTGTCCAAAAATCTCTATAAGGAAGTTTTCCACTTAATAAACTCAATGCTCCTTGATATCCAATTGCTTCGTCATAGATATTAATCCTATGAAAAACTGTAGAAACGAGCAATAAGGCTACTATGAGCCAGAAGAATGGTATTAGATATTTTTTCAATTCTCAGAAATTTTATATTTATAATCATTCAAAAATAAGTAAATTTCGGGCTAAAATCACACACAAACATAATTTTTAGAAATATCTCTTTGTAATTCAAGAGATTCTTCTTAAATTGCAAATCTTACAATTGAAAAAATAAAAATTAATTAATTAAAGGATTCAATAATGTTCGCAGTTGTTGAAATCGCTGGACAGCAATTTGAAGTTACTGAAAATCAGCATTTGAATGTTCCTATGTTGGACGCAAAGTCTGGTGATAACTTAGAATTCACAAATATTCTTGTGGCTGGCACAAGAGACAATGCTAAAATTGGCTCTCCATATATCCCTGGTAAAGTTACTGCTAAAGTAATCGAACAAATCAGAGGTCAAAAAGTTTTAGTATTCCATAAAAAACGTCGTAAGGGCTATCGTAAATTGAATGGCCACAGACAAAACTTTACTACAATTGAAATTACAAACATTAATATTTAAGGTTTAACAATGGCTCACAAGAAAGGTCAAGGTTCCGTTAAGAACGGACGTGATTCACACGCTCAAAGACTTGGTGTGAAACTTTATGGCGGTGAAAAAGCTGAAGCTGGCAACATTATAGTACGTCAAAGAGGTTCTGAATTTAAAAACGGACTAAATGTTGGCGTTGGTAAGGATTTTACATTGTTTGCTTTGAAAGATGGCGTAGTGGAATTCAAACAAGTTACGAAATCTAAAAAACAAGTTTCTGTGATTACACAATAATCGTTATATTTGTATGTGATTATTCACAAACATTTAAAAAACTCATCACTTGTAAGGTTGACTTATTTATTAAGTCAACCTTTTTTTGTTTGTTTGTTCTGAATTAATCATTTATAGTTTGTTAAATTAATTAAAAGTTAAAAAAATGAAAGAAACATCGCTACTTAAATTAAGTATCAAAAATGCTCAATTCTATGCTTTCCATGGTGTGAAACCAGAAGAAACTAAATTGGGTGGTAAGTTCCAAGTTGATATTGATTTGTACTATAAAGATACAAATGCTGTAATGAACGACGATGTGAACTATGCTTTGAACTATGAAGAAGCATTATTCATTATTCAAGAAGTAATTACAAGTGAAAATTACAACCTAATCGAAACTTTGGCAAATGAAATACTTGAAACATTGCTTGAAAAATTCGATGAATTGCAAAAAGCTACTGTTAAAGTTAGAAAGCTGAATGCTCCAGTTCCTTACATTATTGACCATGTGGAAGTTGAGCAAACAATTGAAAGAATAGCTAATAAATAATTGCTATGATAAAAACTAAGTCTTGCTCCGAAGATACTTTCGTTCTGCTATCTGTTGGCTCTAATATTGGCGATAGGCTTAGGAATATAGAGGTTGCTTTTGAGCTATTAGTTGCGAACCAAACTCTGACAAATGCTGTAATGTCTTCATTCTACGAAACAGAACCAGTGGGCATTTTAGATCAGGATTGGTTTCTTAATGTGGCAATTGCTGGAACAACCAAACTATGCAGTGGGGATTTGCTATTAGCTTGCAAAGAAATTGAACAGCAAATAGGCAGAGAAAAGCGAAAAAGGTGGCATAAAAGAGAAATTGATATTGACATAATCTTATTTGGCAATGAAATAGTCAATTCAGAGGAACTACAAATCCCCCACCCAAGACTATACAAACGCAGATTTGTACTTTTGCCTTCCAATGAAATTGCAGCAAAGGTGAAAGTGCCAACTTTTGATATGACAATAGAAGAATTATTAAACGAATGCAACGACACTTCAATAGTGAAAATATATGGATAAGAATCTAATAATAGAAATAATAGGTTATGTGGCAGCTTTTTGCACCACATTTGCTTTTTTGCCACAAGTGATAAAAGTAATCAAGACAAAAGACACCTCAAGCATTTCGCTAGGTATGTACTTTATTTATATAATTGGGGTTACTTGTTGGTTGATTTTTGGATTGATGACAAATTACCTTTCGATTATATTAGCAAATATAATCACATTCATTTTAGCATTAGTTGTAATTATACTCAAGCTGAAGTATAAGTAGAATAAGGATTGGTGAGGCTTGGAAGGAGATAGATTATGAGTGGTAAATGAAATGGTTTGTATGATCTACTCATATTTGAAATGCAAACAAATTGATTTGATTATTATTAATTACTTTTGTCGATTTGTTAAGTCAGTAAGATTTTGTTAAGTTTGTATTTACTTAAACTATATTGGTAAATTTGATGAAATTAACTTTGATTTTGACTTTAGCACTAATTTTCACTGCATGTTCAACCACATATCATCAAATCTTTACAGTAGAATCTGAGAATAGCACTATTCTAGGTAACAAAATTATGTTTGAAGATAGTAATATAATTGTTTCTTATAATTTGTGGTCTGTTGGAGGTGAAGTTGAATTTTCAGTCTATAACAAATCTAATTCAGATATTACTTTAGATTTAACTAAATCATACTTCGTTTTAAATGATTTATCTTATGAATATTACCAAAATAGGTCATATTCAAGTTCGTCAAGTAATTCTTCTGAATTTGGCAAACTGGAAGTCGTCGAAAATAAGCAACAAGCAAATACACTATCAGAATCTTCAACTAAAACAGTAATGTTAACTATTAGTGAAAAGTCTCAAGTAAATATACCTCCTAAAGCTTTGAAATATTTTTCAGAGTTTAAAATCTCTCAAAACATTTATAGAAACTGTGATTTAGTGCTGTTTAATAGTAGGAGTAGAAAAATTAATGCTCTAAATTTTAGTAAAACTGAATCACCTTTTATATTTTCCAATATATTAACTTATTCCAATAATGGAGTTGTAAAAAGATTACAAAATAATTTTTATGTTGCTGTAATTGAGAATTATGAATCAGAAAGTTTGTTTGTCAAGATTGAAAAAGATGAATGCGGCAATTTAATGGAACTACCAAAATACATTTACAAAAATCCAGCTCCCAATAGATTTTATTTTAAATATAAATAGTGAAATAAGAAAATATGTAAATGCAAACGAAATATACATTATCGAAATGCAAACGATTAAAACACAAATATTCATAATGTTATTGAAATTTTTCATATCCTATTTCTTCCACAAAACTTATGCCAAAAATAAGCCGAAAGGAATGAACCCAACGGCTTTAATTTCAATTGGTTATAACTATATTA
>CAZYXG010000076.1:0-6269 GCA_964650885.1 uncultured Hyphomicrobiales bacterium
GCTTTTTATCAATCACGTCAAAAACATAATAATATCCTGTATTAATATTTGGGAACATGGTGGAAATGTACATCTATCCTTATAATCATTCATAACAGCTTCGTCAATAATACTTCTTATATCAACTTCTTTTTTAAAGTCTTCACATAGCTACTCCCTCCAATCTTAATATAACAATTAATAAATATACCCGCAAAATAGATTTCTAATTTGGAATTGTGCATCTATTTTTTAAATCTTTAAGTTCTTAATTACAACTTAAAAAATATATTTGACATATCAAAAAAAACTCCACTATTTTTCAATAGCAGAGTTTCATATTTTTGAATAGATTTAAGGATTATTTTTTCTTTCTTAATCTATTTGAATTTGTGTTTGAGTTTTTATTTTCAGAGTCTTTATTGAAAGTACCTTTAGGCACTCTACCCTGATCTTCGGCCATCATTTGTGCTTCTCTCATTTTTTGCTGCAATTTCATAACTGCTCTAAGCGAAGCAATAAATTCATTCTTAAATAAAATTGCAAACTAAATTAAAAAGCATTTCTTTAAAACTATTAGTAGCCACTCAAATCTACTTCGGCAACAGCTTCTGGATGGCTATTTATGGGAATTGAGAATGCAAAAGTAGATCCTTTACCTTGCGAAGAGCGAACCCACACTCTACCGCTGTGTGCTTCCACAAGTTTTTTCACTATCCAAAGTCCTAATCCAGTTGAAGATTCGCCTTTAGTAGGTTTTGCACTCAATTGAGCCCCGCGTTGGAAAGCATTTTTCAAATCTTCTTCAGATAATCCTTGTCCAGTGTCGTTTATTTCAAAAACAATTCTGTCAGTATCAGAATATAATTTGATTTTCACGAAGCCATCTTCATTAGTAAATTTAATGGCATTTGAAACAAGATTATCCAGCACTTCGTCTAGTTTTTGGGAATCAAAGTGAGCCATTGGAATGTCGGAATCAAAATCGATACTTAAATCAATGCTTTTATTTTTTGCTTTCAGCACATTTCGGTTATAAACATCTCTTGCAATTTCAGTAGGGTCGTTGCTTTCCAAATCAAGTCGCATTTTGCCACCTTCCAATGCTAGCACTCTCGACACCTCATGCGATAGCGAAACAATCTTAGAAGTAGTAGTCAAAATGTCATTCATTATGTCTTGCTGCTCAGAAGCGGTCAAATCATAAGAGCGAAGCAATTCCACCAAGCTCTTAATTAGAGCCGCAGGATTCTTAATGTCGTGTATGATTATTGCAAATAGCTCATCTTTCTGAGTTTGCAAATTCTCTAGTTCTTCTTTAATGCTAGAAAGTCTTTGCACACTTTCTTCCAATTCCAAATTAGTATCTTTAAGTTCTTCGGAGCGCATTTGTAGCACATCAATTTGCCCACGCAGCATTCCTAGTTCTTGTTTGAAATTCGAGTGTTCATCCATTATCAATTTGATTTCATCTTCTGTGAAATCAAAATCGTTAGATTGAGTTTTTGCTGGTTTTTTCTTAGGTTTAGTTGCTTTAGAAATAAACAAAACTATTCCAGAAATAAGCAAAGTACCAACAATACCATAAACAACAGAAATAAAATTTGGTCCAGAGCTTTTCTCTTCCAAATTCATAAGATCTTTTTCTTTTGCTTTGAATGCCTTATTTTGGATTAGCAAATCTTCTTTTGCAGCGAGATACTTATTGTAAACCTCCGCCATTGAACTATTACACTCAATTTCTAATCTAAGAGATTCTGTTTCCCATTTTTTCAATCTATCGAATGCAACAAGAGTAACGAAGTATTTGCCTTCAGTAAGATTTTCGTACTTAATAATAGTGTTGTTGTATGCAGTAACAAGAGTGTCTTCATAATTGCTGAATTTCACTTGAAATACAAATGGAGTTTTCTCAGTTTTGCCAGCGTCCAAACTGAAGTTAATTTCTATTGAGTCGCTAGACGACACAATTACTTTTGAGAATTCAGACTCTGGCAAACTTTTGCCATTAATCATTATTCTATCAAAAATTATTTTTCTATTGTTTGAATATGCTTCTTCATTGGCTAATGTAAGAAACAATACAAGAACGATTATATTAACTATCAATTTATTATTCATTTATATACGCTTTTTCTCTTTTTGAAAATGCTTGATGCCTAATTCTTATAGACTTACTAGCAACTGCCTTTTTTAAAATCATCTCTATATCGAAAAACGATTTGAAATTATAATGTGGAATCGTATTTTGTTGGCAATATCGAGCTAAATTCTTTTTTGCAAACACAATATCGCTATGCTCTGCAGCACAAAAATCCGAATATCCATCGCCAATATATACAATTGCACTTTCTGGCAATGCCAAATTTAACAATTTATTTCGTTTGCACGAAGCACAAAAACAATTACAAGATTCACTTGCGGCTGTAAATTGAGGTTCAAAACCTCCATCAGCCCTTTTAATCAGCTTATTAGCAAAGTATGGTATATCGTCAAAACCATATTCTTTTAATATTGATTCAATATAAACGTCAAAACCATCGCTGATTATATAGACTTTGAAATCGTTGTATCGGCAGAAATTTATAAAATTTGAGAAATATGCATCAATTTGGAAATTTTTTGCATAATTTTCAATTTCTTCTAAACTTAAAGAAGTTGGCAAACTGTCACAAAGTATATTCCAATATTCTTTGATTGTTAATTTCCCTTCTTTAAGTTCCGAGTTGTATGGCTCAAACGCACCGAAATGACGGAAAAGTTCATCTCCGACATCGTCTAAAGTGATTGTTCCATCGAAATCTATAAATACAGTTATTTGACTTATGTTTTTTGACACACCCAAAATTAAAAAATTTTGATATATTGTAACATATTTCTTGTCGCATTTTTTGAATTAAAGCAAATAAAGTGAAATTTTGAGCGAATTAGTAAAAAGATTATTGGTTGCATCAGTGGGAATTCCCTTGGGAATATTCCTAATGATGCAAGGCGGAATTTATCTGCTGGGTTTTGTTTTAGTGCTTACTTTCCTTGCCTTTGGCGAGCTTGAGAATATTTTCAGGGCAAAGGATATACATATTCAGAAGTATCAGCTCATTGTTTTTACATTTGTAATTGAGTTTTTGTTCTATGCTTTCCGAAACAACTCGAAATATTCATTTATCTTCTTTTCGTTGATTTGTTTGATTTATTTCATTTTTGCCTTTGTCAATTCTCTCTGGGACTTAAAAGGTTTCTCTGTACTTAATCTATCGGCAAGTTTATTTTCATTTCTCTATATATCGCTAGGATTTACTTCAATTATCTTCGTAAGAGAGATTAGTGAAAGCAATGGCTTACCATTCAAATTTTCTCCTAACTTCTTGCTTTTGTTAATAATTGGGATTTGGGTTTGCGATTCAGCTGCCTATTTTGTGGGTAGAGCAATTGGCAAGCATAAATTATTCCCAAGGCATAGCCCCAAAAAATCAATAGAAGGAGCTGTAGCTGGTTTGTTATTTTCTTCAGCTACCATATTCATAGGCATATTCTATTTTCAATTGGCTATCGGATTGCCAATTGCACACATTCTCTACTTCTGTTTTGTGGTTGGAGTGTTGGGGCAAGCAGGCGATTTAGCAGAATCTCAATTAAAACGCTGGGCGGAAATTAAAGATAGCTCAAACTTAATACCAGGTCATGGTGGTATTTTAGACAGATTCGACAGCATATTGCTTGTGTTTCCAGCAATATCAGTGTATTTTATTTTGCTTAGCTTTTTGTAACCATATAAAGATTATGATTCTGCCTGATATATTGGAAAATGAGTTAGTTGTTTTGAAAGTATTGCAAGAAACTGATTTCGATGAACTTTATGCGATTGCTTCCAATCCATTAATTTGGGAGCAACATCCAGCTAAGAATAGATATGAGAAAGATGTTTTTGAATTGTTCTTCCGCGAAGCAATTAAAAGCGACTTATCATTTAAAGTTATTGACAAATCAAACAATCAGATTATTGGTTCGACTCGATATTATAACTATAATCAAAACAATTCATCAGTAGCGATTGGCTATACTTTTTTAGATAGGAAATATTGGGGTGGAAAGTTTAATAAGTCAATGAAGGATTTACTAATTAATTATGCTTTTCAATTTGTTGAAAATGTCTATTTCCATGTTGGTGCAAATAATATTCGTTCTCAAATGGCTCTAAGCAATATAGGTGCAAAGAAATTAGGAATAATCTCTCAAGAAAATAATGGAATTAACGTAATTAGCCTCGAATATTTAATTAAAAGAAAAAATTAACTACATACAAACACACCAAAAGTAACCGGTTCGGTAATAAAATTAAAGATGAAATGGCAATTCAATCAACGAAGAATGAAATCATTAAGTTAGACTTCAAACAAGAAACTCAACTTCATATTGAAATTGTAAAGTTAGAGAACATAATTAAAGACAATAAAGATTTAATCATACTTCCTCACCGAACAAATTTTTCACATTTTTCTTTTCGAAAATTGCAACACTACACATTTCTTAGATTTTGAGCAAATACAGATAAAACCATACACTTTGCTTTTTATAGGTAAAGATAGAGTTCATCAGTTCAATAAACTACTTAATTATAAGGGTCAGATTATTGTTTTTACTGATGAATTATTTATCGAAGCAAAACTACTAAGAAAATCTATTTTGTTTAACGACTTGAACAACATACCTACAATTAACCTAACTAAAGATGAATTTCAGATATTTGATTTAATCTGTAATCAAATTAAAAATGAAATAAACATAAATTTTGATTCTCTCCAACATAACATAATTAAGAATCATTTACACAACTTTTTACTTTTGGCAGAAAGAGAGAAAAGAAAACAAGGTTTTATTGAATTTAAGAAAACTGCTGATTTTGATTATGTAATACTCTTCAGAGAATTATTAGAAGCTAATTATACTAAATTAAAAACTGTAAAAGAATACGCTTCGTTGTTATTTATTTCAGAAAAAAGACTAGGTCAAGCAACAACTAAAGTACTTGGCAAATCTCCAAAAGTAATCATTAATGAGAGAATTGTTTTAGAATCAAAAAGATTACTGGCAAATACTAAGGAAAGCGTAAAAGAAATCGGCTATTCTCTTGGCTTTGAAGAACCTACTAACTTTATTAAGTTTTTCAAAAATATAACTGGCTTAACACCTTTAGAATTTAGAATTCTTTTTTACTTAGATTAAAAGTATCATTAAAAGTCTAATTCTTATCACTTTTTTACTTGCACTTCAAGCTATTTTTGAATAAAGTTTTTTAACAACTAATTCAAACAATAATTGTGAGCAACAAAAATGAATCCCTAATTGCTTTTTATAGAAAAGCATTAACTGTAAACACAGAAACAACCCCAACAGCAGTCTTGACAGAAGTATTAGTAGATGATTTTATTTCGTCAGGTTCAGTTGAAAGCAAGGGGAAACCTGCCTTGATAGGACAAGTAGAACATTTTTGGAAATTAATTCCAGACTTGAAATGGGAACCGCAAGATATCGTTAACGAAGGCAACAAATATGTTGTTCGTAGTTTGGTAAGCGGTACTCCTAATGGAGATTTTATGGGTTTGCCAACAGATGGAACTAAATTTTTCAAAATTATGTCTATTGATTTCCATACTCTTGAAGATGGGAAACTTAAAAGTGTGCATCATTTGGAAGATTGGTCTACAGCTATGAAACAATTAAAAGGATAAAACTATTAGTAAAGCATTAGAAGCAAAACTTGGCGACAAATATTTCCAAATCATCGCATACGTTTTAGGAGTGGCAAACTTGATTTTTGGAATTACAAAATTAATTGGTATATCTAGCTTAACCAAAGAATTTACAGAAGTTTGGCATTTCCCATTATGGTTTATGTATTTCGTTGGTGTTGCCCAAGTATTAGGTGGAATAGGTCTTTTCATTCGTCAATTGCGAATGCCAGCTTCTTTGGCAATGGCATTTATTATGATTGGTGCAATTGTTACGACTATTATTTCAGTGCAGATTATCAATGTGGCAATTTGTTTAGTTGTCTTGGTATTGTGTATGGTTGTTTTTAAACACAGAGTGGAACAATTAGCTTTGGAATTAGCAGCAGAACTTTATGAAAAGAATTGAGATATTTTTTTTAGTCTTTTTTATTGCAATGTTGTTTTGGACTTTAGTTCAGTAAGATAAGAACATTATACCGTAGTTAAAACTTAACTTTTAAATCCTTCCGAAGGTGCTTAACCTTCGGAAGTGTTTTAAGCTAAACTTATTTCTTCAAT
>CAZYXG010000077.1:0-5916 GCA_964650885.1 uncultured Hyphomicrobiales bacterium
GGAAACACCCCCAGTCAGCTAGCTGACAGCCCCCTAAAGGTGGCAATGGTTTTCTAGTGCAAATTCATTGTAATATTCTTCTTCATCATCTTCTTCTTTTTTGAAATTATTTTTCGTATTAATTTGTGGATTTATTTTTAATTCTTTTAATTTTGTTTTTGTTTCTATTATGAAATTTTCTACTTGGTTTATTATATTTTCTTCGACTATAGATTGAGTTTCGTCCTTTTCTTTTTCAATTGGCTCTAAGATTTCTTCTTCTGGTAGGTCATAATATTTGGAAACTTTTTCTGGTGTGTGGTGAATACTTTTTTTTATTATTTCTGTGTCTTCTTCATAATCTAATAAATTTTCTGATAGAATTTCTTCTTGTTCGAAATTAATAAGAAATTCTGGGCTTAAGTCTATGCCATGAATTTTGAGGTTTTCTACTATTATAGTATCAAGTTTTTGTAGGTCAATCATTGCTCTGGTAGATTGGCGTACTCTATTTATTATTTCATCTTCTGTTTGGGTAGGTTTTAATGATTTTGGATCCATAGTAATATATTCTTTGAAATTAAATATCATATCTTGAACATTATCTGCCAAAAGAAGTAGGTTTCTTCTACGTTTGAGGTTATATAGATGTATTTCTGAAAATCTTTCTTTAATGAAGGATTTGGAACAATTTTCTTCATATTTTTTTATTCGTTCATTCCAATTATTTTTTTGTTTTATGTTGTAAATTTGGCGAGTGTTTATGCCATAAGCTTTTAAAAGCTCTGGTATATTTTTATAATTATTATAATCTATAAGCATTTTATAATCTCGAATTGATTCATTTTCGAGTTTTTTTATTCCACGTTCATAGAAATGGTTAATTATTTCGTTGTTTTGTAAACTCATTTTGTAAATCCCTGATATTGTTAAACCACTCCTTAATTCTCTCCTAACAAATTTAGGATGAGAAATGTGGGGAAATTGATTTGCGAAATTCGGGATTTTATAATTTATGAGCAATAAAATAGATTTAGAAAATATTTGGGAAAGAATTGGGTTAGGAGTGAAAATGTTATTGCCACCTTTAGGGTGCTGTCAGCTTGCTGACTGGGTGGGATAGGACTGCCAAGTATTAGAGGAATCTCTGAACAGGATTACATAATTAAAAGTTGTAAATGTTGTCTAAACAAAAGTACAATTGCCCAAGTCGGGAAATCCAGCATGCCACGAGTGCTTGTCGCCTCATTTTCTGGTAGTTTCATATCGCCTATTGCTACTCGCACATTTCCTAAATGATCTTTAAAATCTCTAACTCTCTCAAATCATTACTGAGTTTGTTTGCCAGGGATAGAGTACAGAAAGTAAATTACGAAATTTTATTTAATTTGCAAATAATGTTTGTATATTTTTATAGGTTGCTACTAAGGAGCTGTTATTTTTGATTTGTGGGTTTTGCTTTTCTACAAACAGGCAGTTCCTATGGAGCTGGTTATGGAGTTTGAAGAACCTTAGTAAGGTTGAGATTTTTCGTTTTATTGCTTTAATCTTGTAATCGTGTTAAGACATTTTCAGCTTTGCTTGGCTACGAAGCCAACTCGACGTTTCGGGCATTTGGATAAGCTTTTAATGCACAAAAAAAGCCACTTTAGGATTTATCCTAAAGTGGCTTTTCAAAATTTTAACTGAACTAAAATTATTTAACAGCTACTTTTACTCTTGGTTTAGCAACTATACAAATGATTGCGTTATCTTTGATAGCGAAATCAAATTTATCATTTTTAATTGAGTGAAGATTGATAGATTCTCCAATTTCCAAAGCAGAAACATCGATTGGAATAAATTCAGGCATATCTTTAGCTTTACAAGTAATCTTAGTTTTTCTGATTACGTGTTGCATAATACCACCATTTTTTACACCAGCAGAAGTACCAACTAAGTTCAAAGGTACGATAACTGTAACATTTTGATCTTCTTCCAATCCCATTAAGTCAAAATGTATCATTTTGTCAGTAACTGGATGGAAAGAAACATCTTTCAAAAATGTTTTGTAAGATTTAGTTTGACCTTCAATAGTAAGCTGAACAGTTTTAGCTTCGTTTGTATAAACAATAGGTCTCATTGAAATTAAGTCAGAGCTTATAGAAATTGGTTCAACACCATTTTTGTAGAATACACCAGGTATCAACCCGCCATTTCTAACATCTTTTGCAGCTCTTTTACCAGTTTCTCTGGTTTTTACTGTTAAAGCGATTTCAGCCATTTTATTATTCCTAATTAAAAATATTTTTCAGAATTGTGTTAAACACATTCTATTTAATGTTATCTTTCTATTTCAAAAAGTGAGCTAATTGAACGATTATCATGAGTTCTCATAATGGCTTCAGCCAAAAGCTCAGAAACAGAAACAACATTAATTTTTGAATTTTCGTTTTTTAAAGGTATTGTGTCAGTTACAAACATTTTTGAAATAGCATCGGATTCTTCAATTTTTTGTTGAGCATCACCTGAAAAAACAGGATGAACACAAACACCAATGATGCTATTAGCACCACGACTTTTTAAAGCTTCCGCACATTTCACAAATGTAGTTCCTGTATCAATCATATCATCTACTACGATTATATTTTTTCCTTCAACTTCACCAACAACGTTCATAATTTCAGCAACGTTATGGCTTGGTCTTCTTTTGTCAACCATTATTAAATCGCCACCAAGCTTGCTTGCGTAAGAGCGAGCAGTTTTGATACCTCCAACATCTGGAGCAGAAAAAGATAAATTTTCGAGATTTAATTCTTTCAATGACTTCAGAAGCACTGTCGAAGAGTAAAGGTGATCTAATGGTATATCAAAGAACCCTTGAATTTGCGAAGAGTGTAAATCTAAAGTTATAATTCTATCAGCTCCTGCTCTAGTAAGCAAATTTGCTACTAATTTAGCAGTAACTGAAACTCTAGGTTGATCTTTTCTATCTTGTCTTGCATAACCAAAATATGGGATAACAGCCGTTACTCGTTTTGCAGATGCACGCTTTGCAGCGTCAATCATAATCAAAAGCTCCATCAAATTATCGGCTGGAGCAAATGTAGATTGAATTATAAACAAATCTACACCACGAATATTGTCATCATATTTCACCCAAAGTTCGCCATCGCTAAAATTGCGAATTTGGACACCAGACAATTCAATACCCAAAGAAGAAGCCACTTTATTTGCTAATTCTATGTTTGAACGACCCGAAGCTACTTTAAAATCAGACATATTACTCTTTGTTTTGTTGGGATGGCAAGATTCGAACTTGCGATACACAGATCCAAAAACTGATGCCTTACCACTTGGCCACATCCCAATTACTAAAAGATTTTCATTTCAAAAATCAAATAGGATTACAAAAATAAAACCTTTTTTGTTTTTATGCAAGA
The DNA here is from genome assembly GCA_964650885.1 of uncultured Hyphomicrobiales bacterium. Classification (GTDB taxonomy): domain Bacteria; phylum Bacteroidota; class Ignavibacteria; order Kapaibacteriales; family UBA2268; genus JAPLFM01. Next base: position 3,402 of record CAZYXG010000077.1, read on the forward strand.
AAATCTTGATATTTTTTTTGAAATATTTGCTTTTTTGCCTATTTGGACACAAAAAGTATCCAAAACAAAGATTATTTCACATTTTAAAAAAAAGTGTATTGGAAAATGTTTCTTAATTATTACTTTGCATTAGATAGAATACAAAAAAACGAAATATATGAATACGACAATAACATCAAAAGACTTTGCTTTGTTCAATCCGTTGGTGAAAATGCTCGAGAAAGAGCGTGATCAGTTCACTAGAGAGGATATGCTAAAAGTAATAGCAGAAAAGCAAATTGAAAGAATTACTTTCCACTATACTGCTCTCGATGGCAAGATAAAAGAACTTAAAATTCCTATTACAAACAGGAACCACGCCGAAACTATTCTTTCCGAAGGCGAAAGAGTTTCGGGCAGTCTTTTCTTTCGAGATGTAATGGACAATAGAGGTGCGGATTTATACGCTGTTCCATTATATAAGACTGCATTTATCAACCCATTCGATACAGCAAGTTTGGATTTCGTTTGCCGATTTATCAATCCATTCGGCGAATTGGCTGCTTTTTCTCCAGATTCTATTCTTTTCAATGCTCATCAGCAATTCAAACAGAATACTGGACTTGAAATTAAAGCAATGGGCGAGCTTGAATGTTATTTGCTAGGAAATGAAATAAGCCCACTTTTCCCAATGAACCATCGCTCTGGCTATCACGCCTCAGCTCCCTTTGTGAAAACTGGTGATGTTGTAAATCAAATTTTAAAACACTTAACTCAAGTTACTGGCTTTGTGAAATATGCTCACCACGATATTGGACATATTGCTAAAATTGAAAGTGATTACCCTGAACTTAATGGCAGATTTGCCGAACAAATTGAAATTGAATTCTTGCCTTCACCTATTGAAGATATGGCTGATAATATTGTTTTAGCTCGGTGGATTGTTAGAAATGTGGCTTACCAAAATGGCTATGGCACTTTCTTCGCTCCAAAATTAGCCGAAGACCAAGAAGGAAATGGATTGCACACACAGATGCAACTTTTCCAAAATGGTAAAAGTATAATGATTGACGAAACCAATAATTTATCGGATAGAGCTAAAGCACTAATTGGTGGGCTTTGCCGATTTATGCCTTCGCTTTCTGCTTTTGGAAATATTGTACCCTCTTCGTATGTGCGACTTAATGCCAATAAATGCTATTCCACTGTTTGCTGGAGTGATACTCCAAACTCGGCTATTCGTGTGCCTTCTGGATGGACTAAAGTTAATAATATTGCTAAGATTATCAATCCACAGCAAATAGAAGATTTAAAAGAACGAGAAGAACGAAAAGTAGTTGAATATAGAAGTGCTGACGGAAGCTCCAATGCACACATGCTTTTTGCGGCACTTACTCTTGCTGCCGATTGGGGCTTGAGCCATCCGCAAATGGCGCTGGATTTGTCAGATAATAGCATACTTGAAGGCACAATTAAAGAACCGAAATACGATGTTTCATTTGCTGAAATGGCTACAAGCTGTGCAGAAGCAGCTGAAATGCTTCTGGCAGAACGCAATTTATACGAGAAAAATAATATCTTCCCATCTTCTGTCATTAGCCACATAGCGTGTGTACTTGAAAAATACAATGATAGAGATTTAACTACTCGACTTTCTGGACTTCACGAAAATGAAAGAAAAAGAGAACTAAACAGAATATTACATAGAGATATTCACAAGCATTAAGTGTTTGATTGTAATAATTTTGTAAGTTTATTTAATTAAGAAGTAACAACATCTCAAAAATACTATGTTATATTGTATGAGTGGAAATTATGTAGTCAACTAATTGACTACATGGTTTTAAATTTACTTCACAATTTATTTAAGTATGAGATTGAATTATGGATGAGAAAATATTAGACGAAAGTTATGGTACATTATCAGAAACCATAAATGAACTTGCAAAATTTGGTTACACGCACGACTTTAACGTAAAGGACGAAAGCATAGTAAACCACAAAAACGATACCTCACTATCCCCAGAGGATTTTCAAATTGATAAAGTCTATCGATTTGAAGGTACCTCAGACCCTGATTACCAATCAATACTTTATGCTATTTCGTCTTTAAAGAATGACGTTAAAGGAATTTTAGTAAATGGCTATGGTATTTCATCAGACGATACTTCTTCTAAATTAATAGAAAAATTAGAAACAATTAATTGACATCACTTTATGGGAAACAAAACTTATGAAGCGATACTACAACGCCTAGACGATGAACGCATTTTACAAAAGCACACTTAGTAGAATTGAATTTACCGTGATCATTAAATAAAATAAAATCTGAAACAGGATAGGCAGACAATGTCCGAAATTCTGTTTCGATTTTTTAAGTCGATGACTTTAGGTATTATAATAATTTCTAATTGTAGATTCGCTATAATTGCGAATACTTAGGAATTTGTGAAATTAGTATTAGCTGGATATCATTCATACGCAAATTTCCATTATTCTGTTGGTTTTACGAATGTTTAAAAATAATGTTATGTAA
>CAZYXG010000078.1:0-5713 GCA_964650885.1 uncultured Hyphomicrobiales bacterium
CAGAACAAGGGTTCGATTCAATTCAACGTTCGTGTAGTAATGCCGAAGTCGCAGAAAAAAGAATCGGAAGCGAGCATTCCAACAGATTTTTATTGTTTCGATGAATTAGCGCCTTCTGTTAAATATTCGATTTCACCATATTTAAAAAATGGAAGTAATGTCAAGGTTGAAATATTTTCTAAGCCTAACAACTTTGACAAAGATGACATTAAGCAATTGCCAAACCTAACTTCTCCAATTTCTACAGTTGCTCATAATAATGGACAGCCACTTCCAGGTTTCACCGAGAATGCTGCAGCTAGTTTTGTTGGTATTGCTGATAAAACATTGTCACCTGGAGAATATGTAGTTAGAGTAACAAATACAGCAAATGGCTCTACTAGAATGGCTGCTTCTTATTTGACAGTATTCCCAACAAGAAATAAAAAATCTAATGATGATTTGGCTGGGAAACTTAAAGTTACAGTTATGTATGGTTCAGATTTAAACTTTGCTTATGAACCTACAAGTGGAAAGAAAATTTCAGGTGATCAATTTGAAGTTAGATTGTCTAAATTTAATAATAATAAATCAGAAAGTATTGTACCTTCTAAATCGGGTTATTTCTTAGCTAAGGGAATTAATGATGTGGATTATTATTTTGACAACAAATTTTCTAAATATGGTGTAGAAATAGTTTGGAAAGATCCAAACAATGGTAGAATTTGTACAATATTTCCTTATTTAGAAGGGGATATTTCTCAATCACCACCGAAAATTAGCACTGGTTACAAAATGGAGATTGCGGGGATAAGAAAAAATACTGCTGAAATTGAAGTAACAGGGTTAAGAGTTCAAATTCCTGCATTAGGATCTCCAAAAGGTTCTAAGCAAATGCCAGCAAAAGGAGATATTAAAATTGAAATCAAAGCAAAATCGGAAGGATTAGAAATTACTGATGATGTAAGTTATTCACTATCTGATATATCGCCAGATGGCTTTGCAGATTTGAATTTAACATTTAGTGTTGCTGGGAAACCAGATAAATACAAACAAGTATCTGGTGAAGTTACATTGGACATCTTGTCTTCAATAATTAATAAATTCACACAAAATAAAAAAGTTTCAGGTGTGGCAAAAGCACCAATAACAATTCAAGTTACTTACAAGGCAAAATAAAGGTTGATAATGAAGAAAACTTATTTAGCATTTTTATTCCTATTCTTTTTAACTATTTCTAATGCTAGGGCAATAGAAGAAATATCTATTGAAAATAGTGAAGAGGTAAAATCAATTCTTTCAGATTTGAAAAATTATAGATTTGGTAATATAACTTTGTATCAAATAAAAAATACAAAAGAGATTGAGCCATTATTTAAAAAAGTCGATTCTACAGAAGCTGCAGGAATAATGAATCCTAAATGTCCTGATTTAATAAAACAAATTGAGAGTACATTATCTCCAGCTGATTGGGACAATATAAAATCTGAAGTAGCTAAAATTTCAAAAAAAGCTGCTGTGGATCCTAATGAAATTAATAATTTGAATCAATACATTGTAAATACACTCAGTCTTTCTGCTTTTAGTGCAGAGACAGTAACTTGTATGATTGGTACTTATGGTAGAGAAGATAAAACGAATCTCACTAAATTCTTAGGTTATCTTGTAACTGAAAGAATCAACAAACAAGGAAAAGTTGATAATATTATTGGCTTTTTGGGTGTAACAATTCCTAAAAGTAGTGAAGCAATTCCAAGTCAAGTTCTTTCAGGTTTAACTCCATCTAACATTTATACTCAAAGAGATTTATTAAAAATGGACTTGGCGGCAAATCCAAATTTTAATACTAAAAATATGTACAATGTTTTAAAAAATTACATAGCACAAAAAAATGTTGAGGATATAACTAGATTCGCTCTTGGAGCAGATAATTCAATTAGATTGTCTCCAATTGAAAAAGGAGTTACAACTACTTTATTGGCTGATAAATTTGAAGTAACTGATAAAGATGTTCAGTTATATAAACGAATAAGTAATGGTGAACCAAAAGGTTATAAAGAAAAAACTTCTGAAATAACTATTGGAAGTGATATAATTAGGTATGTTCAATACAAAACTCCTGTACAGAAACCATTTGAATTAAATCAAGATCAATTTAAAATTCCATTGGATGCTTTATTGAAATTAGTGGAAGAATCAAATGGTGTTTATGACTCAGTTATGATTGAGAATGTAGCTGATTCGAAATATTTGAAAAAGATTCAAGATAAAAATAAAGATAAAGGTAGAATAGGATTTGCTTTAATTCAAGATTTTAAGGATTTTGTTGAAAATACAACAACTAACTACAAAATTTACAAGAACTCACTTTATTCTTCAAACGATTTTTTACCAGATTATGGTGTAGAATTGTTGTATGGCCAAAATGATTTTATTCTGCCAAATTTTGCATCAAATAGATTAACATTAAATGTAATTTTAGGAGAATTAAAGTTAGGATTGATATTGCCAGCAGATATTTTGGGAATGAATTATAAGTCATTAGGATTTACTAAAGATTTATTTTCAAGTAATTTAAGATTTGCAAATCCTGGAGTTGGAATTAATGGTAAAGTTGATATTAACATACCATTGATACCTAAAACAGAGGTATTTGAACTTTCAGGTGGTGTACAATTAGCTAATCCAACTGCTGTCAATTATAATGATTTAAATTTAAATGATGCTCAAATATTTGTTGCAAGTGAAAATAATGCAGAGTATAATATCAGAGGTAATTTGCAATTGCATTATACCTTTGGTTTCTCAATTGATAACAACTACCTTTTTAGATTTGGTATTGGTGGGGCTTACTACGATTTAGATAAGTGGAATTTTAAAGTAGTAAGAGATACAATTGACGGTACTGAAGAAAGTAAAGTTGATTATTATTTTGATAAATCTTATTCATTTGGTGGTGTTTCAGCTAAGATTGACTTTATGTCTAAGGCTGGAAAAACACCTTATGGTTTTAACTTGCAGTATCTTGGGGGTTTAATTTTACCCAAGATTTGGTTGCAAGCAAATATTTCAGACGATGTGAATGTAAAGTTTGAAACGCAAGGTTTATTATCACCATTTAAATCTTCATCTGATTCTGAAAAATGGATACCATCGAATCTCTTTTCTGGTAGCATCAGGTTCACTTATATTTTCTAACAATTTTAATAATGAAAATGAAAAAAATAATTCTAATTTTAATTTTATTTGTTTCGTTGGTTTTGAATTCTTTTTCTCAAAGCAACGATATTATGGGTGATAGTTTGATAAAAAAATTAACATCCATTGATGATGAGATAACAAAAGGTTTTCCTAGATGGAAATTGTGTGAGAAAAATTTGCAAAAGCAAGTATTCGCAATTTTTAAATATCATGGATATGATAAAGATTCAATTGATGAACAAGATATTGAGATTTTAGCAATACCCTTTTCTGATGGGAATTTACCTTTTTATGAAATCTTAGAATTAAGATGTGGAAAGGCAATTATGAAATCAAATGAAATTGATATTCGTATGCCAGAAATCAAAGTATTCTTGACAGGAGAAAGATCTTACTTAACAAAGGTTGATAATAGAGATTACTTAAATAATGAAAATATAGTAAACAAAAAAAGTGAATTAAGAGATTATTGTTTTGTTTCGTTAAATCAAAACGTAGGAACTCAAAAATCTGAAGCCAACATTCAGTTAGATTATCTTTATTCTGAAAGCAAGAAAGAAGTAGTTGTATTGTCCCTTTTTGAGCAAGGAATGAAATTAGGAGATCAAGGACATCAAATTAGAAACTTAGTTGGTAATGATATGATAGGCTATCCATTATTCAATGCCGGTGAGTCTAAAATATTCTTTAAGTTACCATTGTATACTAATCCAAATGTATCTTCATCTAATTATATTAGAAATCTTTTGACATTGAATTTGGGTGGGGTTTATAGATTAAGTAAAGGCAAAGAAAGCTTTGTTGATAATAATTTGTCTTTTGTGTCTAACAGTTTGTTGAATTCAAGCCCAAATGGTAAAATCTTTGCTGGAATTGAATTTTACTTCCCATTTATGACAGAATTAGGATTAAATCTTGATTTAGACATTCCATTAAGAAAAGTAACAACTCAAGCAGTCAAAGAAAATACCTTGGCTTATTACGGTTCTAATGATAACATTGATATTTCAGATGAATACACTAATAAATCATTAGTTGGTGTTGCTCCTATTTTGGGTACAGTAGGAAAATTATCATTTTCTTACAATTATTGGTTCGGTGGTTCAAGTAATGAAAATTACTTAAGATTTGACGTTGGTATGACATATTCCGAAGTACAAGAGGTTGTATATTTTGATTATGGTAACAAAGTTGCAACTGATTCTATAAGTGGTTTGCAACTTTATAAGAATAATGAATTTGCAGATTGGATATTCTTAAAAACAGAGTATAGAAATCAATCTGTTTATCCATTTACTTTAAGTGTTCAATATTCTAACCAAATATTATTAGCTAGAACTTACGTTCCATTGTTTGGGAATTGGCTATTTTTGGAAGCAAAATATGCAACACCTCTAAGAGAATTGCGTCCATACGAAGTTAAAAACTTCTTTATTCTTTCTCCAGTACTTAGAATTGCTATCTAATTATGAAGTTATTCGTAATATTGCTTGTAATAATTGCAAATTTAAACTTTATGTTAGGTCAAAAAGTAGATAGTTTGGACAATGTTCAAACTATTAAAGACACGAAAATAGATTACAGCAATAATAAAGTAAGATTAGTAATACAGAATATTGATGTAAGTAACTACCCAATAATGAAAGTTGTTGTTGAAGCATTTGACAACAACTTTAATACTTTGGATACACTTTATCCTGAGAAGTTATCAATATTTGAAAATAATCTCTTAAAAGAGATTATTTCAATTGAAAAATTAAGCCTGAATGAAAGAGTTCCAATAGATTTCATATTTGTTTTGGATCAAACTGCTACTATGCAGCAATATTTGGATGATGTCAAAAAACAAATATTGGGTGTATCAAATTTTCTGAAGCAGAAAGGTATTGATTACAACTTAGGTATGGTTTTATACTCTGATGTTGTTGATAGAACTTACCAGCCAGTAAACGATGTATATGAATTTATTAGTTGGCTTAATAAAATACGAGCTTATGGCGGTGGCGATATAAAAGAAAATACATTAGAAGCAATTGCTAATAGTGTACTTAAAATTAATTGGAGAAAGGCATCAAATAAAATTATTATAGTTGTAACTGATGCTCCTTTTCATCAAAAAGATGAAGAAGGAGATGGTAAAACAAATTATAATGAAAGTTCAATCATCTCTCTACTAAATAATAATAGTATTAGACTGTTTAGTATAACACCTTCCAAGATTAAAAGTTATAAAAATATATCTGAAAGCACTAGAGGATATAATTATGACATTGATTATCCTTTTTCTACAATACTAAATAACTTCTCTTCCCAACTAACAAGTTTATTTGCCATTAAGTATAGAACTTTGTTACCTGCAATGCCAGATTCTGTGAATATCTCTATTATAAATGAATTAAAACAAGTATTAACCAAGAAAACAATTCCAATTCTCGAGTTAGGAAGAAAAATAATAATAGAAAACTTACTTTATTCTTTAGGCAAAGCGGAATTGCCTGAGAAAGTATCTGAACTAGAAGTATTAACTGAATTT
>CAZYXG010000079.1:0-4944 GCA_964650885.1 uncultured Hyphomicrobiales bacterium
AAAATAATGCAATTTGTATGATAAATTGAAAGGGATTTAAGAGATTTGGGTGGAAGTGCACGCTAAACACGTATTAAGGAAAAAATTTAAATTTGAAGTGATAAATTTGATAGGAGGTTGTAAAAAGAAAAGCGAGCATCCAAAGATGCCCGCTTCAAAAGTTTTCACAACGGAATAATCCTTATTGTGAATTGCTTCAAATTATGATGCTAAGTTAATCAATATTTTTAAAACACAAAATACTATGAAAAAAATTTTAGGACTAGATTTAGGAACAAATTCAATCGGTTGGGCGCTAATTGAGCAAAATACGGAAGCATTTAACGGAAAAATAATTGGCGCTGGCGTAAGAATAATCCCAATGGATCAATCGCAACTAGGGGATTTTGAAAAGGGCAACACAGTTCCTCAAACAGCAGAGAGGACAAAATACAGAAGCATTAGGAGGCTTCGTGAACGATTTCTTTTAAGGCGAGAAAGGCTTCATAGGGTATTAAATATTTTGGGATTTTTACCTATCCATTATGCAAATTCTATAGACTTCATTTCCAAGAAAGGGCAGTTTATAAAAAATTCAGAAGTTAAACTAGCATATGTAAAAGATGAAAGTGGAAATTTTGAATTTCTTTTTGAAAATTCATTCCGTGAGTTAACTAAGGAGTTTAAAATTGCTAATCCAAATATAAATAATATTCCTTTTGATTGGACCTTATATTATTTAAGAAATAAAGCGTTAACTCAAAAAATTGAAAAGGAAGAATTAGCCTGGATAATATTAAATTTTAATCAAAAAAGAGGTTACAATCAGCTAAGAGGTGAAGAAGATGAAAAAAGTGAAAGTAAAACCTCAGAGTTTTTTTCATTGAAAGTGATTGACGTAATTGAATTAAATGAGAAAAGCAGCAAGAATCAATTTTTATTCAAAATAGTACTGGAAAATGGCTGGGAATTTATTAAACCAAGTAATATTCCTGTTGAATGGAAAGGTAAAATAAAAGAATTTATTATTACAACAGACACCAATGAAGATGGTTCAATTAAACTTGACAGATATGGCAAAGAAAAAAGGTCGTTTAGAGCACCTGCTGAAGACGATTGGACTCTATTAAAAAAGAAAACTGAGTCTGATCTGAATAAGTCTTTGAAAACTGTAGGCAGTTTTATCTATGACAATTTATTGAAAATACCGAATCAAAAAATAAAAGGGAAACTTATTCGCACAATTGAGAGAGACTATTATCATACCGAATTGGAAATGATTTTGACAAAACAGAATGAATTTCATCCTGAACTTTCTGAAAAAATTCTTTTTGCAACCTGTTGTCAAGAATTATATCCTAATAACGAATTACATAAAAATAATATAGCAAATAGAAATATGAATTATTTGTTATTAGATGACATTATATTTTATCAACGTCCATTAAAAAGTAAAAAGTATCAGATTAGTAATTGCCGTTTCGAAACCAGAAGTTATAAGGACAATGATGGTAACTTAAAGATTAAACCATTGAAAGCCATTTCCAAATCGCACCCACGATTTCAAGAATTTCGCTTATGGCAATTTATACACAATCTAGGTATTTACCAACGAGAAGTAATTAAGGATGGGAAATTACAAATTGATGTAAACATCACAGATAGTTTAATTACAACAGACAGTGAAATTGCTTCCCTTTTTGAATGGCTAAACAATAGAAAGGAGATTGATCAAAAAGGTTTGTTAAAATATTTCAAATTAAAAGAAGGGACACATAGGTGGAACTATGTTGAAGACAAATCGTATCCATGCAACAAAACAAGAGCTGATATTGTAAATAAATTATTAAAAGTGCCAAACGCAGGCATTGAATTCTTAACTCCTGAAATAGAGGAATCACTTTGGCACATTCTATATTCAGTAACAGATAAGAAAGAAATTGTGAAGGCCCTAGCGACTTTTGCAAAAAAATACAATTTAGATGCTGAATTTATAGTTCAATTCAAATCTTTTAAGCCCTTCGATAATGAATACGGTTCTTATTCATCAAAAGCAATTAATAAACTATTACCGCTGATGCGTGTCGGTAAATATTGGAACGAAAAAGCTATACCTCATGACATAATTTTGAGAATAGATGCTATTTCAGAAAGGTTAAAAGCGATTGACTACGATTCTACAAAAATTTCAAATATAACAGATGATGACATACCAAAACCGGTTCTAAAAAGTTTTATCAATTGTAAAAACCCGTTAAGTGGTTTAAATACTTATCAAGCAAATTATGCTGTCTACAATAGGCATGCAGAAGAAGGTGAGATTTTGAAATGGGCAAAGGCAGCAGATATAGACACCTACCTAAAAGAAACATTTAAACAGCATTCACTTCGAAACCCAATTGTTGAACAAATTATTACAGAAACACTTCGAGTAGTGAAGGATATTTGGAATTTTTATGGGGAAGGAAAAGAAAATTATTTTGATGAAATTCACATTGAGCTCGGACGAGATTTAAAAAATCCTGCTAGTGTACGAGAACAAATTAGTAAACAAAACATAAAAAATGAAAATACAAACTTAAGAATTCGGTCACTTTTAACGGAGCTGGCAACCCACAGTGATGTAGATAATGTGCGGCCGTTTTCGCCAAGTCAACAAGAAATTCTAAAAATTTTTGAAGATGGTATTTTAAATGCAGAATCTGACATACCAGAAGACATTATTTCAATCAGTAAATCTTCAAGCCCTTCAAAGACTCAATTAATTAGATATAAACTTTGGTTGGATCAAAAGTACAGATCACCATATACGGGACAAATTATACCACTTAGCAAATTATTCACTCCAATGTATGAAGTAGAACATATAATACCACAATCCAGGTATTTTGATGATTCACTAAGTAATAAAGTAATATGTGAATCAGAAGTAAATAAAGATAAAGGAAACAACCTCGGATACGAGTATATCAAAGAATTTCATGGGAAAATAATTGAGCTGGGTTTCGGTAAAAAAGTAAAATTGTTTGATTTAAATGAATATGAAAATTATGTGAAGCAAAACTTTATCAAAAACCCCGGTAAGATGAAGAAGTTATTAATGGAAGACATTCCTGAAGGGTTTATTGAAAGGCAGATGAATGATACACGATATATTAGTAAATTAGTTAAGAATCTATTATCAAACATTGTGAGAGAAGAAAACGAAAAAGAAACTACCTCTAAAAATGTTATCGCTCTCTCAGGTGGAGTTACTAATGCATTAAAACAGGATTGGGGTTTAAATAATGTATGGAATGATCTTATAACACCTAGATTTGAAAGGCTAAATACCCTAACAAATAGTAATGATTTTGGTGAATGGACAAATAAGGATGGTAAACGCGTTTTTCAAACCAAAGTTCCTTTAAACCTGCAAAAGGGTTTTACAAAAAAAAGGATAGATCACAGGCATCATGCTTTAGATGCTATTATCATCGCGACAGCATCACGTAACCACGTCAATTATCTTAATAATCAGTTCGCAAATGCGGAAAATAAACGAATTGATTTGCGCAATATACTTTGCATTAAAAAATTTAATACGGACAATAAATCAAATTACCGATGGATTTTTAAAAAACCATGGGAATCCTTTACAGCAGATTCCAAAGAAAAACTTGAATCTTTTATCGTAAGTTTTAAACAAAACAATAGAGTAATAAATAAAACAACCAATTATTACCAAAGATGGAAACTTGACCCTACAACTAAAACTCTAAAAAAAATTAAGGTAATTCAAACAAAAGGTGAAAATTGGGCCATACGTAAACCATTACACAAAGAAACAGTTTATGGAAAAATTACATTGCGACTGAAAAAAACTGTCCAACTTTCGCAAGCATTAGAAAAATTGGAAATGATTGTTGATAGATCTCTTAAGAAAAAAGTGAGCGAATTAAAAAAAGATGGTTTTGATGCTAAAAAAATCATTAACTATTTTAAGGAATATAATTACCGGTGGAATAATTTAGATATTTCAAAAGTAGAAATATACTATTATGAAGGCGACCTTGTTGCCAACCGTGTCAATATTAATGATACTTTCGATTCATCTATGATAAAATGTGTTACTGATAACGGAATTCGAAATATTATGCAAAATCACTTAGATAATTATTCAGACTCGAAGGATGATAAAATAATTGAACACCCGGAATTAGCATTTTCTCCTGACGGAATAGATGCGTTAAATAAAAATATTGTTAACCTGAATAATGGGAAGTTTCATAAGCCCATTTATAAAGTCCGAACCTACGAAACTAAAGGAAATAAATTTAACTTAGGAAATGACGGAAACAAAAGAACTAAATTTGTAGAAGCTGCCAAAGGAACAAATCTGTTTTTCGCAATATATCAAGATAAAAATAAAAAAAGAATTTATGAAACTATACCTCTTAACGTAGTAATTGAGCGTCAGAAAATGGGACTTGAACCAGTACCAGAAAAAAAGATACACGAAAAAACACAAGAGGAAGCAAAGTTATTATTTTACTTATCGCCTAATGATTTAGTGATTATTCCTTCAATAAATGAAAATTTTGAAGAGTTAAATTTCAATACAATAAATTTTAATAATACAAGTTGCATTTATAAAATGCTCAGTTCAAGTGGAAACCAGTGTTTTTTTATTCAAAATAACATATCTTCAATTATTTGGGATAAAAATGAATTTTCGGCATTAAATAAAATGGAGAAAAGCATAGATGGCATTATGATTAAAGAATTCTGTTACAAGGTTGAATGCGATCGAATTGGAAATATTAAAACTGCGTACAAGTAAAAATTACTTGAATATGATCAAACGGACACTTTTTTTTACCAGCCCCGCAAAACTTTCTACAATTAACGATCAATTACTAGTAGAAACGGGTAACCCACAGGAGGGAAGAAAGGAAGTGCGCCAAATTCCGATCGAGGACATCG
>CAZYXG010000080.1:0-4819 GCA_964650885.1 uncultured Hyphomicrobiales bacterium
AAATTTCTTATACTTTCTTATTCTAAGCAGGCAATTATTGCTAATTGTGTTTGGGATGTTTTTCCAAGTGTATTTCAGACCTGTAGCTTTTTCAGTAATCATTATCCAATTACTACATCTATCTAAACTATATTCAATTGTTACTGTATCGCTAGGCGAAATGCCTGTCCATTCTATTTCGTAATTGGCACCTACATATAGAGTTTCACTGCCATTTGGCGTGATTATCTCTGGGAAATCTTGAGATAAAATTGATTTAGTTGTAAAAAATAACAACGTGTACATTAATAATTTTGTCATTCTTTTCATATATAAACCTAAAATTGTAAATTTTTAATAATCTAATAACCCAAAAATAACAAAATAAGTTACAGTAAATCCAATCTTTGATTCTTTTTGTGACTTTCTACTATTTTTTTCACTTCTTGTGCTTTGCTTTTTGGACAAACTAAAATTGCGTCATCTGTATGAATTACTATTATATTTTCCATTCCTACTACAGATATATGTTTGTGCTGTTTTGCAAAATCCATTACAATTACGTTGTTCGATTCGATAAATAAATTATCGCCTTGCGATATATTCCCATCTAAGCCACTATTGAGTACTCTTTCCAAACTATCCCAAGAACCAATATCGTCCCAATCAAATCTAGCTTTGCAGCAGTAAATTACTTGTGATCTTTCAATCAAACCATAGTCAATTGAAATATCTGGAAACGAAGCAAATAATTCTTTCACTTCTGGGTTCGCACCTCTAAATTGTGTGCTTGTTTTTCCATTATATTTTTCTTTCAAATCTATAATTCTGTTTCCCACTTCTGGCAATGTTTTATGTAATTCTCTAATAAATGTATCTAATCTATAGAAAAACATTCCGCTATTCCATAAGTAATTACCTTTTCGTAAGTATTCTTCTGCCGTTTCAGAGTTTGGCTTTTCTTTAAATGAAACTACTTTTTCAATTTCCACACTTTCGTTACTAAGCTCTATATAGCCATAACCAGTTTCTGCCCTATTGGGTTTAATTCCAAACACTACTATTGAATTACCTTTCTCCGAGAAGTCCATTGCTAATTGAACAGATTCTCTAAATTTCTCTATTGGCTTCATTACGTGGTCGGCGGTCAAAACTGCGATGGAGATTTCTTCATTAGGCAGTCCATAATGTGCTTGCAAAAATGCGGCACCCAATGCCAAGCAAGGTGCAGTATTTCGTTTGGCTGGTTCAGCAATAATATTTTCCGCCGGTAAGCTAGGCAAAGCTTCTCTGATATGCTCTTGCAAAAGTTCATTTGTGATAATAAATATATCTTTAATATCTATTATCCCTTCAACTCTATCTATTGCTTCTTCTATCATCATCTTTTCTGATACTAGATTTAGCAATTGCTTAGGTTTGCGTTGTCTGGAAACTGGCCAAAATCTTTCGCCAGCTCCACCAGCCATTATTAATGCTACTCTTTTCATTTTTCTTACTTTTTAATTTCTAATTAATAATTTAAAGTATCATTCCAAAGTCGGAATAATTCCCATGTTGTGCGAACATCTCGCATACAATATTCAGCAATTTCTTTATGCTTTCCTTCTTTATAAAATTCACCTACCATTGAGCCATCTACTCCCTCAGATTTGGGTGATGTCAAGCCGAATGATCTTGCATAGAAATCGAAGTTAAATCTTTTTGTCGCGCCATAAGCCGAACCAGAAAAGAAAGTAAGTTCATCTATCAAATCTATATGGTTTGGATAGTTGAATTTCGTACCAGCCATTAAGTTTCTACTTGGCTTTATCTTATGCAAAGCCGATCGCAACATTAAAAATGGTGCATCAAAATTTCTTCCATTAAATGAAACTAATTTCGATGAATTATATTTATGAAGAATCTTCCAAAATAGTAATATTGCTTCTTTCTCGCTCTTCAAGTACCACTTAGCGCCATTTCCTAATATCTCTTCTTTGCTATCTTCGTCCGTAAAAGCAGGGTCAACAGAAATTGCTCCTTCGCTGATGGTTGTTATTTCGCCATCTTTCAGCTCATTCAATAGCAATCCTATGCAGACCACTTGCCCTGTCATTGGAGTAAGTGCCATCTCGAACATTTTCTTGTCTATTTCTTCCTGAGTGTTTGTGCCACGAAGCCAATATTCCTGTTGAGACTCCGAAAACTCTTCAAAATTCAATGGTGCGGTTTCTATATCAAAAGTTAAATACTGCATTCTTTCTACCTTTTCCTTAATTTTGCAAACAATTTTTGTAGATTGTTTGCATTGGTGTTCTCAAAAATAATCTTTATTTATTAATTATTTCAAAATGTTTCCAATACCAGATTTTAATTTTTTGCTTAGTTTCGTTTAAATATTTTTGCCAATTCAAATATATATGATTAATTCATCGCCCGAAAATCAATATCAAATCAAGCCAAACAATTTCCAAAAGATTGATTCGCTAACTGGTTTGCGTGCTTTAGCAGCCATTATGGTTGTGCTTGGACATATTACTAACTATAATCTACTTGGCGATTTTTGGATTCTAAAATATGGATGGACTGGAGTAAACATCTTTTTTGTTCTCTCTGGTTTCCTTTTCACATATCTTTATTTAGACAAATTTACGGAAGGAACTCAGTCGTTAAAAGAATTTTTTTTAAAAAGAATATTTAGAATCTATCCTTTGTATCTTCTAATCCTTTCTATATCAATCTTTACAAGGTTTGGGCAATATAGCTTTTGGGATATAACCACACACCTAACTATGACTCACGGTTTCTTCAAACCTTTTCGTGAATCTATCAATATTCCAATGTGGACTCTTTCCACCGAAGAAAGCTTCTATTTGCTTATTCCATTTCTGCTTTTTCTTTTCGGCACTATTTGGAATAAATTCCGTAGCAAAAGCAACTATTCAAAACTGGCTGTAATCACTGGACTTTTCTTCGTTTTCCAATTTGCTGGCATTGGAATTATGGAATATATTCTTGTTTTCACAACAAATTGGATGGGGCAAGCAAGAGATAGCGGACTATTTACAACTATATTTGGTCGCTATGGCGATTTCGGTTTGGGGATTGTCCTTGGCTTTGTAGTGCTGAAATTTCCTAATAGTCCATTGCTTAAAAATAAACTTCTTGCTAATCTAAGTTTCATAGTTGGAATATCTATATTCTACTTTGCTTCGCAATGGATTGAAATGCACGGCGGTACAGCTAAACCCAATGGCAATTATTTCACATATATAACTGCTTTAAACTCCTATAAATATGGAGCTTTTTTAATAATTCTTTCTTTAGTGGGAAATTCAGTATTCAATAAACTTTTCTCAATGAAGTTCATTGTCTATCTTGGTCAAATCTCTTTCGCTCTTTATTTATTCCATTATGTCAACTACTACGATATAAATGATTTGGCTTCTTTCACAAAATTTGTGTTACGTTATTCATTAAATTCAGAATTTTGGTCAGTGCTTGTTACTCTCTTAATTATGAATTTTGCTGCTGCTTTACTTTATCACATTGTAGAAATTCCAGCACAGAATTTCTTACGTAAACGATATTTGAAAGATAAATAAGCAAAATCTGACAAAACTCATTTTCTTTCAAAAAATAAATTGATATTTTTGAACTTATGCAAAAGACAACTAAATATAAACTAATCACTTTCTACAAATTTGTAGATATTGAAAACCCCGAAGAAGAAGTTAAACGCCATAAGCAATTCTGCCAAGATATTGGAATGAAAGGAAGAATTTTTATTGGCGAAGAGGGTATCAATGCTCAAGCTACTGTCAATCTTGGGCAAATGGAAGCTTATAGACTTTATCTCAACCAGAATAAATATTTTCAAGATATTGCTGATTACGATGCCAAAGCTACACCTGTAGATGGACATAAATTCCCTAAAATGATAGTACGTTACCGCAAGGAAATAGTGGCTCTTGGAGTGCTTTATAAGCAAAAGCAAATTGAAGAAGCAATGCACAAAATCTCTCCAGAAGAATTTAAGCGAATTATGGACAGTGAGCCAGAGAAATATGCTATTCTGGACATGAGAAACAACTACGAATTTAAACTTGGACACTTCAAAGGAGCCGTTCCCGCTGGCACTATCAATTTTAAAGAAGTTCAAAATATAATTGATAAATACAAAGAAACATTCAAAGAAAAACAAATTATAATGTACTGCACTGGTGGCATACGTTGCGAAAAAGTTTCAGCACTTTTTGAGCAAAACGGACTTAAAGATGTTTTGCAGTTAGATGGCGGCGTGGTCAAATATGTCAATCAATTCAACGATGGCAATTGGCTTGGTAATCTCTATACTTTCGATGATAGAGTTAGTACTGCTGTGGGCGATAGCCAAACTCACCGTATAATTGCCAGATGCCATTATACTGACGAGCCAACTGAAGATTATCACAATTGCCGATATGGCCCTTGCAATGCACAAATTATTGCTAAGCCAAAAGAATACAGAAAACATCTAGGATTCTGCTCCAAACAATGTGCCGACAAAGCTTATGAAGATTTACTTATTCGAGATATAGCTTGGGACCCAATTGGCTATAAGGAACTTAGAGTGCAAATAAAATTAGATAACACTAAGCTTGCAGAAATAAAAGAAATGATTCAAGTGCATATTCGCAAATGGCTGAAAGATGTTGAATTCAATCATTCAAAACCAGTGCCTGAAGAATCACTAATTTGAAATTTAATAGGCTCTGCTATTTAAAAATAGTGGAGTTTTTTTTATGCCTAGCCATTTGAATTAAATAGTTTTACAATAAATTGCCTTACAACTTGTAAGGTTTTTTTTTCTTGCATT
>CAZYXG010000081.1:0-4790 GCA_964650885.1 uncultured Hyphomicrobiales bacterium
TATATTTAGTAAAAATAATGAGTTGAAAATGAAAAAACAATTATAATATCAATAATATTATTATTAATAGCTCTTGTATCTTATGAAATTTACAAAAGTCAAAATAATAGCAAATGCTATGTTAGCAAAAATTATAAAATGATAAATATCTCAATGCAAAAAAACACAAATGAATTTAAACTATATGAAAGTAAATTAAATAATACAAATATAGGATTTACTTTGATTAAAGAATATAATCAATTTAACGAATTGTTTTTTTAATGTTGATAGCAATTTAGTTGATACAACTGAAATTGTTAGTTATATTGTATTATATACTGACAAACTGATTATTAGTGATACATTATTAAATAAAAATGATATAATTGGTATTTTGGTATATTATTATCATCCAGAAGTTAAATGTATATCAATAAAAATATACAAGATCGAATTTAGTGACTTCGAAGAAGTTAAATATATGAATCTTAATACATTTATGGTATCTACTAATGATTCTGATGATATTAACTAATATGTTCTTAAAAGTAAAGCTAAATCAATATTATCCTGCATTCATTATAGTGGGTTAAAAAGAATTAAATTAGAAGTTGGAGAATTACAAAAATATTTTATAAATCTTAGAAAAAAAATATGTACTAAAATTAATTTATGAGAAGTAAAATAATAAAAATCTATTAATTATTGTTATATCAGCAATGTATATCAGCTATGACATTATTTGGAATAGCTCTAAAATCTACACACGAGACAAAGAATGGACATACCTTGTTAAAAATTCTGAGAATTCTAAGTATGACAGCTTAACTTTGACTGTTAAGAATAATATTCTGCCAAACTTGCAAAGAGAAATCGATTGTAAATATTAAATTCAAGTTGATTCCAGCGGAAAGATAATTATTTGGACTACTGAAACAACAGGAGTTGTTGATGCCAAAATCAATTATTTGCCAGACTTTATCTTTAAATTTGGATACATCCACCAAGAAATTTATATTTGCAATATTCAGAACTTGTACATTTCCCATTTATAGAATATCCTATCAAATTGGTAACTTCCATAAATGGGAACCTGTTCCACAAGATGATACTTCGGAAGAATTTAAGGGAATAAATGTTCAAGGAGAAATTATAGTAGTAGGTAAGGAATATTTTCAAAATTAACAAATTAGTGATACTTGTTGAATGTTAGAAGCTGTGGGAATAACTAAGAAAACAAATTCACTGCAAAGTATTTGTTTAGTGAAAAGTATGGTTTTGTTTATTTGAAGTATTACTTTGATAAGAAAACTATAGAAATAAATCTTATAAAAGTAAACTTTTAGACAATATTTTGAAAGACTATCTATTACTCGCTCTGACTATTTTATTGGCCTCAACAATATGGTCGTAAGCTTTGTCAATACTCACTCTTATTATTTTGTTTTGCCTAAAAAAATAATAAGAATTCTGGTTCAACTATTTTATTTTATTTGAAGTCTTGCTGACTTTTTTTTCTTCAGCTTCGATTCGTCGTTGCACTTTCTTTGCATCTTCCAAGGCTGGTAATGTTTCTGGTTTCACACCTCTATCCAATAGAATATTTCTAACAGCTTTATTGTTTTCGACATGTTCATCGCTAATAGCTTTTCTACCTTTCAGATTCTTATCAACTACATTATGACTTGTTAATTCTGTTGCAAAATCTTTTGCTTTTAGAGTTAGAGTAGGTAGGAAGTCTGCTAATGGTTTACTTTCAGGGACTGCTAGTTTCTTTTTCATTTCATTTGTAGAAAATCCACCAAAGAGTGCTTTGTCTCCGAGACTTCTAATTATTGCAAATCCTTGGCTATCCACTCCACGCTCAAAAATAACTCCCGATAATTTCTTTTCAGCTTTGCTTAGCTTTTCTCTTGCAATTAATCGATTTACTTCAGAAATTCTTTTTTCAATAATTTCTTGTCTTCGAGTTTGTACTGCGAAATAAGTTTGTGCAAATGCAATTTCACTTTTGCTTACATCTCCATTTTGAGCAATTAAATAACAAGCATATCTTGTTAGTGCAATATCTTTGATTTCTCTTTGGGCACCTTTAGCTAATTCTATCATTTTGTTGAAGCCAACAAAATGATCAGAAACCACTTCACCAGCGGTTTCACAGGAAATCTTAGCTTTGTCAATTGCTTTTACGAAATTACGCCATTCTGAATAATTAAACACATTTTGTAACTCTCTTGCACTCCAACATTCCACGCCTCTAAAGTCATAAGAAGCATCTTCAAACTTTTGTAATAATTCTGCTATTAATTCTTTTTTCATATTTCATTTAAATTATTCATAGTTATCAAATACAAATTAGCAAATTTATTTGAATGTAAAAAATGCTTTTTAAATAAATTTAATCATATGCTCTAAAGCACCACCAACACTCACTCTTATCATTTTGTTGGCCTCAACAAAATGATTGAAAGCCTTGCCAACACTCACTCTTATCATTTTGTTGGCTTCAACAAAATGATTGAAAGCCTTACTAATACTGACTTTCCATTTGTTCAGAAAATAATTCTCTAATCTGTATTTCTCCCTTGTAAATTTATTAGCACTCTCTACAATAGAGTGCTAATTGCTACGTGAATACCAACAAAATTAGAATTGTTTTACTTAAACATTAATTATAGAGGTCTTAAAATGGCATTAACTCCATTGCACGATAGAGTGCTTATAGAACCAGCTTTAGCTGAAGAAAAAACTGCAAGTGGTATCATAATTCCAGATACTGCAAAAGAAAAACCACAAGAAGGAACTATCATTTCGGTAGGTGCTGGAAAGTTGAACGAAAACGGTACATTGGTTGTTCCTACTGTGAAAGCAGGCGATAAAGTACTTTATGGCAAATACGGTGGAACTGAAATCAAAGTTGATGGTAAAGATTTACTTATCATGAGAGAATCAGATATCTACGCAGTTATTAGCTAATTCAATTAAAATCAAGAAATTTAATAATTTAAAAGGAAAATAATAATGTCAGCAAAATTAATTAACTATGATGTTGAAGCTCGTTCAGCATTGAAACGTGGCGTAGACCAATTGGCTAACGCTGTGAAAGTTACATTAGGACCAAAGGGTCGTAACGTAATTATTGATAAAAAATTCGGTGCACCAACTGTTACTAAAGATGGTGTTACTGTTGCAAAAGAAATCGAATTGGAAGACCCAATTGAAAATATGGGTGCTTCTATGGTGCGTGAAGCATCTAGCAAAACTAGTGATGTAGCGGGCGATGGTACTACTACTGCAACTGTTTTGGCTCAAGCTATCTACCGTGAAGGTTATAAAAATGTAACTGCTGGAGCGAATCCTATGGATTTGAAACGTGGTATCGATGCTGCTGTTAAATGTGTAACTGCTGGTTTGAAAGAACTTAGCCGTGAAGTAGAAGGCAAAAAAGAAATCGCTCAAGTTGGATCAATCTCTGCAAATAACGACCCTGCTATTGGTGAGTTAATCGCTGAAGCAATGGAAAAAGTTGGTAAAGATGGCGTTATCACAGTTGAAGAAGCTCGTGGTACTGAAACTACTTTAGAAACAGTTGAAGGTATGCAATTCGACAGAGGATATTTATCTCCTTATTTCGTCACTGATGCTGACTCTATGGAAGCAGTTTTGGAAGATCCATATATCTTGATTTACGAGAAAAAAATAGCTTCAATCAAAGAAATTCTTCCAATCTTAGAAAAAACTTCTCAAGCTGGTCGCCCACTTTTAATTATTGCTGAAGATGTGGAAGGCGAAGCTCTTGCAACATTGGTTGTAAATAAATTACGTGGTACATTGCGTATTTCTGCTGTTAAAGCTCCTGGCTTTGGCGATCGCAGAAAAGCTATGCTTGAAGATATAGCAGTTTTAACTGCTGGTACTGTTATCAGCGAAGAAAAAGGTTACAAACTTGACGCTGCTACATTAGCTTATCTTGGCACTGCAAAAAAAATTATCATCGACAAAGACAACACAACAATTATTGAAGGTGCTGGCGCTAGCGAAGATATTAAAAAACGCATAAGTGAAATCAAAACTCAAATCGAAAAAACTACTTCAGATTACGATAAAGAAAAATTACAAGAACGCCTTGCTAAACTTAGCGGTGGTGTGGCTGTAATTCGTATCGGTGCTTCTACAGAAGTTGAAATGAAAGAGAAAAAAGCTCGCGTGGAAGATGCATTGCATGCAACTCGTGCAGCAGTAGAAGAAGGTATCGTACCCGGTGGTGGAGTTGCTTACATCCGTGCATTGTCTTCATTAGATAATGTTGTTGTTGCAAATCACGATCAAAAAATTGGTGTTGATATTATCCGCCGTGCTATCGAAGAGCCTTTACGTCAAATCGTTTCAAACGCTGGCGAAGAAGCATCAGTTGTATTGAACAACGTAAAAGCTGGAAAAGGAGCTTATGGATATAATGCAGCAAATGGCGAATACGTAGATTTATTCGAAGCTGGCGTTATCGACCCAACTAAAGTAAGCCGTGTAGCATTAGAAAATGCAGCATCAGTTTCTGGTTTATTATTGACAACAGATTGCACTATAGTGGACAAACCATCTAAAGAATCAGCAATGCCAGCAATGCCAGGCGGCATGGGCGGCGGAATGGACGGAATGTACTAAGAAGATTAGAAAAAACTCTTATTCCTCCCTATAAAGTGAGGTGTCAGCTTGCTGACGGAGGGTGTTTTCTTCTTAGCAGTGCCAAATAGAAAACAAAACAAAAAGACAGGTTCAAAAAATGAACCTGTCTTTTTTTTTTGTGAAGT
>CAZYXG010000082.1:0-3276 GCA_964650885.1 uncultured Hyphomicrobiales bacterium
TTACAAATTGCACATTTGGTGCTTGTAAAAAGTTGTTTATCTGTAATTCGTTTGCTTTCATATTATTTAACTGTTTTGTATCAATTTGTAGTTTCTCTTAAAATCAATATAACAAAAAATCTTTGTCGCTAATAAACAAAAGAATTATTCACTATTAAAGGTATGGCTTTAAAAACTTTCGCAGCAAACTTGCCACAACTCTTTGTTTTTTAAAAATTTATCGTTAATTTAAGGATTGGTTTCTAAATAATTCTTAAATTTTTTTTTTCGATATGAATAACTTAATTATTTTTATTGCCTTTTGGGGCATTGTGGGTAGTATGCAATCTCAGAATTTTAACTATCCTAAAACAACTAAAATCCCCTACGACGTTTCGCAGCACGGGTATAATTTAAACGATAACTACCAATGGCTTGAGGACAAGAACGACCCGAAAGTAAAGGAATGGTCGCACAATCAGCATAATTTCACAATTGATTTCATTAAGAATAATGGAAAAGAAGTGGCTGGACTTAAAGATGAACTTAGAGCTTATTTCGATAGAGATTACACTTCTGCCCCATTCTTTATTGGCAAACGTGAGTTTTTCTATTCTAAGAAAAAGGGTCAAAAATTCAACGTTCTTTATACCAAATTTAACGGAAGAGATATAAAACTATTCGACCCAACGGATGTGGATACGAGTGGTAATTCTTCTTGGAACGTAAATAGTGCGGCAGTTTTCACCGAGAAAGGCGACAAAGTGGCTGTTGGTGTGCAATTCAAAGGTAATGAAATAGCTGATTACAGAATTATTGATACTGAAACTGGAAAAATAGGCAGCGAAATTATCAAAGAGCTACGTGAATTTACTTGGGCTAAAGATGAAAACTTTGCTTATTTGGTGCTGAGAAATCAAGAAATGATTGACAAGCAAACTCCGCTTCCAATTTATAAACATAAAATGGGAACTGATAGAAGCAAAGATGAATTCCTATTCGCGCCAAAAGATGCTATAAATTGGTCAATGGTCTTTGATAGCATAGATGATGACTATACATTTTATAGCGATGGAGATTTCTATTCTCGCACAATTTTGTTGAAGAAAATTGGAGCTAACTCAGAACCAATAGAAATTTTCTCTAGCAAGGAATTTAATGCTGAGCCAGAAATTAAAGACGGCAAACTTTATGTATTCACAAATGAAAATGCTCCAAATTTTAAAGTGATGGTGGCAGATTTGGCAAATCCAGAGCACACAAATTGGAAAACATTCCTAACTGAAAAGCCAGATGCTGTGCTTGAGGGCTATGTTATCACTCCAAATTATTTTATTACTAAAGAAAAAGAAGATGTGCTTTCAAAGTTAAGAGCTTATTCAAGAGAAGGTAAATTTTTGAGAGAAATAGCTTTGCCAGAATTTGGCGATATTGGCTCTCTTAGCTTTAATAAAGAGCAGAATTGCTTGTATGTTACTATTAATACTTTCACTTCTCCAAGTATACTCTATAAATTAGATGCAACAACACTTGCTTGGACTAAAGTTTGGCAGGACAATCCGCCAATTAATACTGATGGAATTGAATCGAAAATGGTGAAATACAAAAGCAAAGATGGGACAATGGTTCCACTTTTCTTGGTTTATAAAAAAGGAATTAAATTGAACGGCACAAATCCTACTTTGCTTTATGGCTATGGTGGATTTAATGTATCAATGCAACCAAACTATTTGGGAGATATTGCCTCTTTCGTTCGCCGTGGCGGAGTATATGCTGTGGCTTGTTTGCGTGGGGGCAATGAATATGGAGAAAATTGGCATAAAGCAGGAATGCTGAAGAACAAACAGAATGTATTCGATGATTTTATTTCTGCAGCAGAATATTTAATAGCAGAAAAATATACAACGCCTAACAAACTTGCTTGCTCTGGCAGAAGCAATGGCGGTCTGCTTGTGGGAGCAACTATCACTCAACGCCCTGATTTATTTCGTGCTTCTATTTGCGGAGTGGCACTATTGGATATGCTTCGCTATCATAAATTTTTAATAGCTCGCTATTGGATTCCAGAATATGGCGATCCAGACAAAAAAGAAGATTACGATTATATCAAAACATATTCGCCCACTCACAACGTAATTGAAAACAAGCAATACCCTGCTACATTAATCACAGCAGGCGAGAATGATAGCCGAGTGGATGCTTTGCACGCAAAGAAATTTGCTTCAGAACTTCAAGCTTTGCCAAATCAGAAAAATCCAACTTTACTATTCGTTGATTTCGATGCAGGACACGGCTCTGGCGGCAGCGGACAATCAGTAGATAAAAGAATCGAGAATAAATATTTGGAATGGAAGTTCCTTTTTAACAATCTTGGTTTGGAATAATGGAATTTTAACATTAAATTGAAGAAACGAAAATTAAATAATTTTAACAATAGGAAAAAATAATGAAAAATCTTTTAATGCTTTTGTGTATTTTTACACTTACATTTATGATGTCGTGCAGCAATGAAACTACTCCAGTAACACCACCAGTAACGACTGTTGGGATAAACCTAATGCCATTGGCTGCAGGCAACTATTGGATACAAGCTGTCAATGATTTAGACACTTTGGGTGCTGTATTAACTACACAAACTGACACACTTACAAGCTCAGCAACTATGACTTACAAATCTAAAGCTGCAGCAACTGTTATCAATACAAATGGTGGAATTAAAGATACTACATATATAGCAAGTGAAGGTAGTAAAGTTTATTTAAGTGCTATCACTTACGAGAAAATATTGAATGGATTTGCAAGTGCATTTTTGACAAACTTCAATATCAAACTAAGTACAGATTGGGTAAAAATTGCTGATTATGATGCTGCAACTTGGTCTGAGCCAGAAACTCAACTTAAAGATGTACCATTTGTATTTAATCTTTTCACAGGCACAATAAATGGTACTGTGAAAATTAATGGTAAAAAAGGCACTAATGAATTGGCAACTTTAAATAGCAAAGCTTATACTGCAAATGGTTACGATTTAGATGTAGTGTTTGAAGGTGCTGCCACAATAATGTTTGGAGGTCAAACATTTAAAGATGCTGCTATAATTAAAGTAAGCGTTGCTCAAAAATATTGGTTTATTGATAAAGTTGGTTTATATAAATCTAAAAACAGCAATACTGTTGTAAGTTTAACAATTACTGACCCAACACTTACAAATATAGTTCCTTCATCTACTCAACAGTTTGGTGGAAGAAATGCAACAACAACTTCTTTCAAATTGAACTAATTTGATTGCAAATAATT
>CAZYXG010000082.1:3376-4774 GCA_964650885.1 uncultured Hyphomicrobiales bacterium
TAATTTGATTGCAAATAATTAATATATAATAGCTATTCTCTTGGGAATGGCTATTTTTATTTTAGCTCAAATTAAACCATTTCTAATTTTAAAGTGTCTAATTATTTTTAATAAATATAATAGTGGCTATGAAATCTTTTGTACTTTTACTATTTTTGCTTAGCACTTTTGCAGATGCAGAACTTTTAGCTCAGAAACTTTATTTCCCACCAGTTAGCCAAACTGCTACTTGGGAAACTACTAGCCCAGAGCAATTAGGCTGGTGTTCCGATAAAATAGATTCACTTTATAGTTTCTTAGATAAAGAAAATAGCAGAGCATTTATTGTGCTGAAAGATGGCAAAATAGTGCTTGAAAAATACTTTGGCACTTTCACAAAAGATAGTGCTTGGTATTGGGCTTCCGCAGGGAAATCTCTTACTTCCTTTTTAATTGGCAAGGCACAAGAAGAAGGACTGCTAAGCATCAACGATAAATCATCGAAATATCTTGGAAAAGGTTGGACTAGCTTAACTCCCGAGCAAGAAGATAAAATTACTATTCTAAATCAAATTAATATGACAAGTGGCTTGGACGACAAAGTGCAAGACAATCACTGTTTGCTTGATACTTGTTTGACATATAAAGCAGATGCTGGCACACGCTGGGCTTACCACAATGCTCCCTATACTTTGCTTGAAAAAGTAATTGAATCTGCAACTGGAAAGAAAATCAATGCCTACACACAATCTAAATTATTTGGTAAAACAGGAATCACTGGGCTTTGGGCAACACTTAACAACGATAATGTATTTTTTAGTAAAGCTAGAAGTTTCGCACGATATGGATTGCTTTTTCAAAACGATTGTATTTGGGACAAAGATACAATGCTTGCCGATAAAAATTATTTAAATGCTTCAACTAATACTTCTCAAAATTTGAATTTATCCTACGGCTATCTTTGGTGGCTAAATGGCAAAGCTTCATATATGATACCTACTTTACAAATTGTTTTCAAAGGTACTTTGGCACCAAACGCACCAGCCGATATGTTTGCAGGAATTGGCAAAAACGGACAAATTGTAAGTGTATCGAAAAGCAAAGGATTGGTAATGGTTAGAATGGGTGAAGCACCATCTTATGCAGGAGATGTTTCTATTACATTAGTGGATAGTATTTGGAAGAAACTAAATTTAGCGATGTGCAGCGAGAATAGTATAGAAACCGAAATAGCAAACAATAGTTTGAATATCTACCCAAATCCTAGCCAAGATTATATTCAAATAGAGAATTACTCAGGCATAGTTAGTATCTACAACACTATTGGCAGTAAAATAATAGAGAAAATAATACAAGCCAATGAAATGATAGATATAAAACAATTGCCTCAAGGTCAATTTTTCTTAGTTACAGCCAATG
>CAZYXG010000083.1:0-4600 GCA_964650885.1 uncultured Hyphomicrobiales bacterium
ATGAGCCATGAAATCCGCACACCTATGAATGCAATTCTTGGATTTACGAAGGTGTTATTGAAATCAGATTTAGCACCTAAGCAAAAAGAATATTTAGATGCTATAAAAACCAGTGGCGATGGATTACTCGTGCTAATTAATGATATATTGGATTTGGCAAAAACAGATGCAGGAAAAATGACATTTGAACAAACACCATTCAAAATTGAATTCTCAATATCAACTATGCATCAGGTTTTTGATTTAAAAATTAAAGAAAAGAATTTAGAGATAGTTAAAGAATATGACAAGAAAATTCCTGTGGTTTTGATAGGTGATTCAGCACGTTTGCATCAAATTCTTTTAAACCTTTTGGGTAATGCTATAAAGTTTACTTCAAAGGGAAAAATCACTGTAGCTGTTCGTTTATTGAATGAAGATAATGATAAAGCAACGATAGAGTTTGCAATAATTGACACAGGGATTGGAATACCAGAAGATAAAATAGACTCTATTTTCGAAAACTTTCAACAAGCTTCAAGTTCTACTTCAAGTTTTTATGGAGGAACAGGATTAGGACTTGCCATCTGCAAACAATTAGTAGAAAAACAGGGAGGCACTATTTCAGTCAAAAGTAAATTAGATGAAGGTTCAACTTTTAGTTTTACTTTAAGTTTTCAAAAAACCAGTGGAGAGAGTAAACTTGAAAGTGAAGAGAAAATATTTGATAATGAAATTAAAAGCATAAAAGTTTTAGTGGTTGAAGACATCAAACTCAATCAATTATTGATGAGAACAATATTGGACGATTTCAAATTCAAATATGATATTGCGGATAATGGTAAAATTGCAATTGAAAAAATGCAAACAGAAACTTATGATATTATTTTGATGGACTTGCAGATGCCCGAGATGAATGGATTTGAAGCCACAGAATATATTCGCAATGTGATGAATTCAAAAATTCCAATCATTGCTTTAACAGCCGATGTAACAGCTATAGATGTAGAAAAATGTAAAGCCGTTGGTATGAATGATTATGTATCAAAACCACTTGACGAAAAAGTATTATACACTAAAATTATTGAATTACTAAAAGTTTAAACTAATTAAAAAAGTTTGAAATGAATAAACATCAATTGCCACCATACCATAATTACATTTCTCAAAATATTGAAGGTTTTGAGTTATAGTACCTCATTAGCCAAGCTTTTATTCATTTCTGCATAGCATCTAATCATCACTTATGAACAATCTGAGTAAGTGAATCAAGCAAATCATTGCCAATATTTTGTAACACTCTCCCCATTTATCCTTCTTATCTTTGTAACATAATCAATCAATCAATTGCAAAGATAAAATGAAAAAAATAATATTACTTCCAATTATATTTGTAACAGCATTAATTTTTATTTCTGCTTGCAATTCAAAACCATCAGCAGAATCATATTTGAAAGACGATAGTCAGCGTAAAGCTGCTATAATCGCATTAGTTCAACATCAGCCCTATATGAAAGAGCTAATGAATGAGATGATGAATAACGACAGTTGCAAACAAATGATGATGGGCAATATGATGAACGACCCAAAGATGAAAGAGATGCAAATGAACAAAATGATGAGTATGTGTAAAGAAGATACCTCTATGTGTAAGATGATGATGGGCAAAACGATGGAAATGTGTGAAGATGACTCAACAAAATGCAAAATGATGATGGGCTCAATGAAATCACGTCCTAATATTATGAAATCCATAAAAAAAATGTGCGATATGCAAAAAATGGATTAATTATTTCAATCTAAATAATTAATTATTACTCACAATTTAATAAGAGAAGCTATGTATATGTTTGACGGTACTAACTACTATGGAATGCACCTTGTTTGGTGGTTCGTATGGGTAATGCTTTTACTCTGGATATTTGCCACACCCTATAATATACCAGGGCAAAGAACAAAGAAAGATACTCCACTAGATATTTTAAAGAAGCGTTTTGCAGCTGGACAAATAACTAAAGAAGATTATCTGGATCATAAATCAATTCTTGATAAAAAATTCTAAATAAGCAGTTCATTCAAACCGGTTGAAATGAATTGCTTCAAACCGAGCAACAGCGAGAAACTGAAGAATAGGCAACAGTATTTCTGAAGATATTTTTTTAATTTAATAAGGTAATACAATGGATAACCAAAAAAACGAAAGCTGCATAGTAGCTTGTAAAGCAAGTGTTGAAGCTTGTGAAACTTGCTCAACTGAAAATAAAGATGTAGCAGGAAAAGAACAATCTGTAAAACTTTGCATAGCTGCTAAAGATGCTTGCAACGAATTATTAGCTGCAAGCAAAACAGGTGTAAACTTAGATTCTCTTTACAAAAAATGTGAAGCTGCTTGTACTGCTAGTGCAATGGAATGTGAAAAACATACTGATTGCAAACATTGCAAAGCAAGTGCAGAAGCTAGTCGCAAATGTGCTGCAGCTTGTAAAGCAATGCTTACAGCAGCTGCTTAATAATTGTTTACAATTTCAATGTCTCTACTCTTGCAATAATTTCAAATTATTTCGCAAGATATAAAATATTGCTTGTAAATGATAACGAATTTACAAGCAATATTTATTTTTGGTTTGTTTGAAATTAATTCAATATTTCTAAATTTATACAAAATAAAGAACCCATATTAACATCATGACTAAAAACAAGAAAAAATTAAAATTCTTTGAAAATATTACACATAAAGCAATTGAATTTACAGGATCAACTACAGCATTAATGATTGCTATGAGCATTATTTTGGTGTGGATGATTACAGGGCCTTTGTTTAATTATTCCGATACTTGGCAGTTGATTATAAACACTGGAACAACCATTATAACATTCCTTATGGTGTTCCTGATTCAGCGGGCTCAGAATAAAGATTCAAAAGCATTGCACATGAAACTTAATGAGCTAATAGCTTCGATAAATGGGCCAAGCAATAGACTAGTTGATGTTGAAAATATTCCCGAAAATGATTTGGAAATATTACATAAGTTTTATTCTACTCTTGCTGAAATGGCTTCTAATGAAAGTGATTTGTCTGAATCTCATTCTATTGACGAAGCAAAACAACGCCATGAAGAGAAAGTAAGTTCTAAAAATAAAATAAAAAACATTGTCAAACCTTTAGGAATTATTATTGCAATGGCTCTATTTACATCTTGCAATAATAGTGGAGACCCAATAAAAAGCCACTCTTATGGCGATGCTACGAAAGAACTAATAGAATTGGTGAACAATGACACCAAATTAAAATCTTTATTAGTTTCTTCAATACAAAAAGCAAAAGAAATTAACCCTGACACAGTTTCTAATCCAGCACAGTCGTTGGTAATGTATTTTGCATTTATTTCAAAAGTTGAGACATCAATGCCTTGGACATATATTCAAAATAGTAAAATAAATTCTACATTTGAACAAATTTCCCAATCACTTTCATATTTCTATTTTGTAATAGATCAACCACTATCAGAGTTGGAAGGAAAAGACTTATATCATAATTCAATTCAGTACTATGAACCATTTGCTAAATGGTTAACAAGATTTAATAAGTCTTGGCAAAAACATCTTGAATCTGAAAAATCGTGGAATAAAGACTATTATGAATTACTTGCAAAAGACCCTGCATTTGGATTAAGAAAAGGTTGGTATGAAGAACCTTCAAACTGGAAAACATTTAATCAGTTTTTTGCTCGGTATTTAAGCTCTGTTTCGGCAAGACCTATTGCATCGCCAAATGACAATTCAGTTGTTGTTTCCTATGCAGATGCTGTTCCACAAGGAGTTTGGGCTATTGATAGTAATTCCACAATCGTAGAAAAAGAAGGTGTGACTGTTAAGTCTGCAAACATAAAGAATATTACTAAATTATTGGGCGAAAATAGTCAATATAATAATGCTTTTAAAAATGGGACATTTATCCATTCTTTTTTAAATGTTAATGATTACCACCGATTTCATTTTGCAATGGGCGGCACAATAAAAGAGGTTAGAATAATTCAAAGCACAAATCCTATCGGGGGTGTGATTACTTGGAACAATTCTGAAAACCGATATGATTTTAACCCATCGTCAGTTGATTGGCAAATGTTGGAAACACGTGGTTGTGTAATATTAGAAACAGAAGATTATGGCTTAGTGGCATTACTTCCAATTGGAATGGCCGCTGTAGGTTCGGTAAATTTCGAAAAGAAGATAAAAGTTGGAGAGAAAGTAAAAAAAGGCGATATGCTTGGCTATTTCCTCTTTGGTGGTTCTGATTTCATAATGATATTTCAAGATAAAGTGACTTTTACAATCGATGCACCCAAAAAGAATAACTCAAATTTATATAAACATCAGCTGATGGGCGAGAAACTTGGGCATTTGACTATTAAATAGTACAAGACACCGAGTACTTAAGTTTAATTACAAAAAAAGATATTTAGCAAATCCCAATCAAAAAAATGTAGAGACAAGTCTTAGATCTGTCTCTTTTTTTGTAATTGTGCTTGACGAAATGTTGCTCCATTTTGCTTAGCCTTAAACCCACCTAACCCCCTTTTAAAAAGTTGGGGGAACAAAAATTCATTTTTCAGTTTGTACA
>CAZYXG010000084.1:0-4576 GCA_964650885.1 uncultured Hyphomicrobiales bacterium
TTTTAAATATTTAGAAAGTGTTGTCTTTCTTTTACTTCTGTCAAGAAAATCGTAAATTTACAACCAAAGAACTACTAGAAGTGGACACGTCCGAGCTATGGGCTCACAAAAAGTTGGACAATTAATTAAAAATTAGCTATAAGGACTGAGTTCTGTATTTTACAGGACTTAGTCCTTTTAGTTTTATCTTGATTCAATCGTTGTTATAGTATTCAATGTATCGTTTATTTTGTATTTAAACTAATTCAACTATCAATGCATTTGCTTCGCCACCGCCAATACATAAGCTAACTATTCCACGTTTGCCACCAGTACGTTTCAGTGAGTGTAAAAGAGTAGTTAAAAGTCTAGCTCCACTTGCTCCAATTGGGTGTCCTAAGGCAATTGCACCACCGCAAACATTTACTTTAGCTGGGTCTAACTTAAGCTCGCGAATAGAGTGCATAGGCACTACAGCGAAAGCCTCATTGATTTCAAATAAATCAATATCAGCCACCGTCAAACCAGCTTTTGCCAATACTTTTTGAATAGCAGTAGTAGGTGCGGTTGTGAACCATTCTGGCTCTTGCGCATGCGATACGTGAGCTATAATTTTTGCAATTGGTTTAGCATTGTTTTCTTGTACATATTTTTCTGAAGCAATCACCAAAGCCGCCGCACCATCATTGATGTTACTGGCGTTGGCAGCTGTAATAGTTCCATCTTTTTGGAAAACTGGTTTCAATTGAGATACTTTGTCGAATCTCACTTTCGATGGATCTTCATCGGTATCAGTTGTAACTGCTCCAGCTCTACTTTCAATCGTTACAGGTGCGATTTCATCTTTAAACCAACCGTTTTCTTGAGCAGCAATTGCACGTTTGTATGATTCAATAGCAAAAGCATCTTGTTCTTCACGGCTAAACTTTTCAGTTGAAGCACAAAGCTCACCAGCATTTCCCATGTGGATATTGCTATATACATCCCAAAGTCCATCTGCAATCATAGAGTCAATTAAATTTTGGTTGCCCATTTTATATCCAAAGCGAGCATTCTGAAGAATGAATGGAGCGTTTGTCATAGACTCTTGACCTCCAGCAATAATCAAATCGGCATCGCCAGCTTTGATTACTTGATCAGCTAATTGAACAGCTTTCAATCCAGAACCACAAACTTTATTGATTGTCATACATTGCACAGATTTTGGCAAACCAGCAAAGATGGAAGCTTGTCGTGCAGGAGCTTGACCCACTCCACCAGTAAGCACGTTTCCGAAAATTACTTCATTGATAGCATCAGCATTCACACCTGCTTTTTCAACAGCAGATTTAATAGCAACAGCACCCAATTGAGGAGCAGTCATAGTTGAAAAAGCACCCATAAAAGCACCTATGGGTGTACGAGAAGCCGAAAGGATATAAGATGGCATTTGATTGATTTCCGTTTATTTTTAAAGTACAAATATAAGAATTATGTTCAAGAAATTGTGAACCTTAGGTATAAACGAAAAGTATTAAATCTAATTTTGCAGAATTTTAAAATCATAAAAAAAGGGCTGTAGAATGAACTACAACCCTTGGTGTCAAAACAAAAATAATTTATTTGATTAAACGAATACGTCTTCTTTTCCACGTCCACCGACTTGGATTTCGTCTGAATCTTCCAATTGCTTAATGATATCTACAATACGCATTTGTGCAGCTTCCACTTCTTTCAGCTTCACAGAACCCATAAAGTCCAATTCTTCTTTCACAACTACTGCCGCACGTTCCGACATATTCTTAAAGATTTTATTCTGTATTTTTTCGTCAGAAACTTTAAGTGCCATAGCCAAATCACGTTTGTCCACATCACGCAAGATTCTTTGAATACCTTTATCATCAATCATTACAATATCTTCGAATAAGAACATCAATCGTTTGATTTCCATTGCAAGATTGAAATCTAGTTCTTCAATATTTTCAAGCATAGCTTTAGCACTTGCGTTATTACTCTTATTCAAGATGTTCGCCACAAGTTGAGCACCACCCTGAGTTGCTAAGTTTTGTGATAAAGTTGATTCTGCAATTTGATCCACTACGTGTTCAACAGTGTTCACCAATTGCGGAGAAACTTTCCCAATAGTAGCAATACGCATTACTGTTTCAGCTCGCATATCTTCTTTCAATTCTGCCAATACCTCGGCAGATTGATCTGGAGGCAAATGCGAAAGTATTAAGGCGATTGTTTGTGGATGCTCTTTTCCAAGGAAAGAAGCCAATTGGGCAGGATCAGCTTTTTTCAAAATACTGAAACCACGCACAGTTGTCAAGATTCTAATTTTTTCAATTATCTCTTTAGCTCTTTCTTTACCATAAGTTTTCTCTAAGAGAGTTTGAGCATATTCCAAACCACCTTCCACCATATAGGAAGAGGCAGACATTAATTGATAAAATTCTTCAATTACGTCTTCTATAATATTTGGACTTAAATCCCTAAGATTAGTAATTTCCACTGCAATAAGCTCGACTTCTTTCATGTCCAGCTCTTTAAATACTTTTGCAGCAACGTCCACATCAAGCGACATCAAAAGCACTGCTGCTTTCTGCTTGCCGTTTAATTGTTCTACGCTTGTGGCCTTTTTACCCATTTTTTAAACTCTAATTATTTTAATTTCTTTATTATACTATTTCTGTTGGATATTAGAATTTTAAATTCTTAGGATCCAAATCCTGCTGAATAAACATTCTTAGAATTTTAACAGCTTCACCTGGATTCTCATCAACAAATTTTTCTACTTTGTTTTTGATTTCCAGCTTCATTAGCGATTCCTCTGTGATTTCCACTCCATCGTTCAAATCGGCACGTGCTGTCATAGCTAAAGAATCTCTATCAAAAAGCCCGCCACCTTCTAACTCGGCTGCTTCTTGTAGCTCTCTGTCTTCTCTATCGCCTTCCAATAGCAATTGCTCTGGCAAATCGGCAGGCAGAAGCAATAGCTCGTCCTCATCGAATACAATTTCTTCCAGTTCTTCTTGCTCTTCTTCTTCTTCTAGTTCATCTTCCACTATGATATGCTCTGGCAAGGCAAAAGCTATACGTATTCTGTCTTTGACATATTTAGATTGTAACATCATAAATAGTAACATTATTGTAAAGATAATTGCTGCAAGCAAGAATAGTAATTTCTGATTTTCTGGTTGCAAATGCCAAGGTTTCTTTTGGAATTCGTCAATCATCTCTTGTTGAGAAGGGTCATCGAATGGTACGTTTTGAATTGAAATTTGATCTTTTCGTTCCACATTGAAGCCAATTGCATTTTTTACAATCTCTTCAAATTTCTTAATTTCTTCATTTGAGCGAGGAATATATTGAAGAGTTTTAACTCCGTCTTTGTCAACTACTTTTGTTGTACCATTAATTAATACTGAAACTGACAATCTTTTAATGTCGCCAACGGATTTCACTACGTGTTCTTCTAATTTCGATATTTCATAATTAGCAATGTTATTCTTTTGGTCCTTAGCCATATTTGAATATGGATAACTAAGAGAATCAGCCGTTTGGCTAGTTTCATTTATGTTTTGTTCACTTCGTACAACTTGTTTTTCGGGATCGAAATCAGTTCTATTTTGCTCTATTCTATTGAAGTCCAATTCAGTATTCACTCGCACTTGGGCATTACCCTGACCCAAAACACCATCTAATAACGATTGTACTTTGGTAGATAAATGCTGCTCTACTTTACGTTGTTGTTCATGTTGAGCATCTGTTAGCCCTGCAACAGAATTTTCATCTAGTGGGGCATCGGATAGTACTTTACCTTTATTATCCATTACAGTAACATCGGCTGTAGCCATACCCTCGACACTACCTGAAACTAAATGCTGAATACCATCAACAGATTGTTTATTTAAAGTTTTGCCATTTTTGAAATGAAGCGATACAGTACCAGTAGGTTTCTTTTGGTCTTTTGCAAATAGTGCCTTTTCAGGAATAACTAAGTGAACCCTAGCTTTTTTAACTTCGTCGAAAGCATTGATTGTGCGAGAAAGCTCACCTTCTAATGCTCGGCGGTAATTCAATTTCTGAACAAATTCCGACATACCAAGATTAGTTTTATCGAATAACTCATAGCCAACTTCCGTTTTCTCTGGAAGCCCTTGGCTAACCATTTGCAAACGAGTGTCATATACTACTTCTTTATCAACCAATATAGTATTGCCATTGTCTTTCAACTCATAAGAAATACTCTTTTCTTTAAGCTTTTCGACTATTTTAGCAGCATCGGCATTGTCCAAATTTGCAAATAGGATTTCTTTCTTCTTTTCAGATTGAGTGAAAACAAGTGCTATAATGGCTATTGCAACTATAGACAACACAGAAGCAATAACTATCTTCTGCACTCTCGATAATTTTTCCGTAAAACTTTTTATTTGGTCTAATAAGACAAAATCTGCCACTTTCTTCTTCCTAAGAATTACAACACTAATTTGATGTGAATAGAATTAACCATTTGACTAATATTCAAAAGCAAAAACAAAATTACTGGCGATTATTAACCAAGAAAAATGTAATTCATTCACAAATATTATTAAAACAATTGAAGTGCCAAAGA
>CAZYXG010000085.1:0-4424 GCA_964650885.1 uncultured Hyphomicrobiales bacterium
AACTGCCCGAAAACACCTTTGAAGAAGTTATAACAAAATATGTGGAAATGAATATTGCTCATCCTTTTCTATAAGGCAATGGGAGAACAATGCGTATTTGGCTTGATCTAATTTTGAAGAAAAGACTTAAATGCATAGTAAACTGGGAATTAGTTGGCAAGGAAATTTAGCTACAAGTAATGGAACGAAGCCCAATAAATGATTTGGAGCTGAGAACATTACTATCTGCAAACTTATCGAAAGATATTAATAATCGTGAAATACTATTCAAAGGAATTGAACAATCTTATTATTACGAGGGTTACGAAAAAGGTGCTTTGGATTAGTAAAAGATATAAATTTAAAGGAAATATATCTTTTCACAAACACTGCAGAAACGCTTTATAAGTGCTTGTGGTGGGAACTAATAGATTCTTATCATTTGGGTTTAAATACCTTCCCCAGTTATTATGCTTGATGCGTTCTGAACTATGGACATAAGGCGTGGATAGTTCATACGTTTGGGGCCAATTAGTCCTATCGTTCCTGTGGCACCACCCATCTTATAGCTGGATAGCACTATGGAGTAGTTTTCTAATATTTCCGATTGCATTTCGCTTCCAATCAGTACTTTAATTCCAGATTCGTTTTCTTCAATATTATCCAGCAAATGGATTATTATATCTTCGTTTTCTATCAGCTCTATGATTGACTTAATGCCATTTGTGTCGCCAAATTCGGGATAGCTGAGTAGATTCTGAGTGCCAGAAGTTATAATTTTATCGCCTTCGGTTTTCATTTCGAATATTTTATCTACCGACTCCACAAATAATCGAATCAATGGTGAGTTTGTATATTCAAAATCTTGAATTATTTCGGCGAAATTCTCACGCAAGAAACGAAGACTTTTGCCAGCCACTCTTTCATTTATAAACGTTGAAATCAAATCCGTTTGTTTGGTTTCTAACTCATAATCTACTTCAAGCGTAACTGTACGAACCACATTTGAATCCAAAGCAATCACAACAAGTATTCTATTTGAGGAAATGTTGATTAGCTGTATCTTTTCCACTACCAAATCCACAAGGTGTGGAATACGAATAACCGAAAGATAGTTAGAAATTGTGCCGAGCATTCGGTTTGTTTCTTTTAGCAATGTGTCCGTTTCCTTTGAGAATGCCGTAAGTGTCTGCCTCATATCTTGCATTTCGTTTTCTGCAAGTTTGTCTATGTTTTTCAAAGAGTCCACATAGAAGCGGTAACCTTTGTCTGTTGGCACTCTTCCTGCCGATGTGTGAGGATGGTTGATGAAGTCCATTTCTTCCAAATTGCTCATTACGTTTCGCAAAGTGGCTGGGCTTAGATTGATTTTCTCTTCTAAATATTTCGATAGGTTTCGTGAGCCAATTGGTGTGGCTTTAAGTATGTATAGATTCACAATAGAACGCAGAATATCCTGCTCTCTTCCCGAAAGCTCCCGATTCTTCTTTGCTTCGTATATGTTGTCTTTTATCATTGGTTAAGTGTTTTATTTGGAGTAAATATATTCAAATAATTCAACTGGTTCATTTTTTGAATTATAATTAATTGAAGTCAAAGTATTTCCATATTTATCATTTTTAAAAGAAATAATATTTTCCTATCAAGTAACCTCTTTCATTATATTTGCAAGTTTCAATAATTCTTTTTGTTTTTAAATCAACTTCACCAAACTTATAATCATATGAATAAGAATCACATTTTTTATAACCACCTTTTATTTTATTTATTTCATCAACCCATGCTTGTATGGAAAGTGTCAGTAATAATAATAACAAAATAATCATTAAATTCTTCGTCATAAATATCTCTTAATTTTTTAAATAATAAATTTTTCTTTTCTTGCTCAACCCAAAAACTTCTCTTTCAACTTTTCTGCAACAATCTTTGGTACAAATTCTTCTACATTCTGACCAAACTTCGATATTTCTCTGATAATGCTGGAGTTCAAGAAGGTGTATTTCTCGTGTGGCATTAGGAAAACCGTTGTTATATCGGATTCAATTTTCCTATTCATCATTGCTATCATCATTTCGTAATCGAAATCTGTAAGTGTTCGAACTCCTCTAACAATAGCTGTTGCTTCTGCTTTTCTTGCAAATTCTATCAATAAGCCTTCTGTGAATTCAACAGAAACATTCTCCAAATGGTTTAAACTAACTTTTGCCATTTCAATTCGTTCTTCCACATTGAAAAGGTTTACTTTCTTTGAATTGACAGCAATCACAACAATAATAGAATCGAATAGCTTTGCCGCTCTTTCTATTACGTCAATATGCCCATTTGTGATTGGGTCGAATGTGCCTGGGTATACTGCTAATTTCATTTGCAATCGCTATTTGTATGGATTTTATCTAATCTTAACTGATGACGACCAGCTTCAAATTCAGTTGCAATAAATTGTCTAACCATTAATAAGGCAACTTCTTTAGTGATGAATCTGGCTGCCAAAGTAAGTATATTTGCATTATTATGTTGTCTGGAAAGTTTTGCCATTTCTGAATTAAAAACATTTGCTGCTCTTATTCCTCTAACCTTATTAGCACTTATTGAAACTCCCACGCCTGAACCACAAATCAACACACCAAAAGTATTCTTTCCTTCTGCCACCGAACGGGCTGCTGGGAAAGCAAAGTCTGGATAGTCCACCGATTCAAGACCATTTGTTCCAAAATCTTCTATTTCTTCACTAAGGTTTGCTTTGATGTATTCTTTAAGTTCGTAACCTGCATGATCCGATGCAATTGCAATCTTCATTGTAACCCTTTGTTTTATATAATTGTTTTGGATTATTTGTTTTTTATCAGATAATTATTAACAAATTAACAATGTTTTACAAGATTTTATAGTTTATAATTGTTGGATAAACTATGAATTATAAACATTGCCAAAAATCTCCAAACATTTTTCTACACAAATGTTGATTAACTAAATGTTTTCTCATTTTTACCAACAGTCGTTTTTAAATAATTCCACAATCTAAGTTATTAATAATTCAATAAATTAATACAAAGCAAGTTTTTCTTTTGAACTTATAAACACCCTTATAATGTATAAACATAATAAGAGATATAAACAACAAAACCAATGAAGATGAATATGGGAAAAAGGGAGTGCTATTTACAAAAGAGTAACCTTTTTAAAAAAGATTAATAAAAGAAGATAGTCTGTTCATAACGAAATGCAACCAACAGAAATATTTATAAAAATTTTGTTGTTTAAGTTTGGAGAAGAGAAGTCAAAAAAAAGTCCGTTCATCTCAAAAGAAAAACGGACTTTAAATATTTATATTATTTTGCACTTAAATCAATTCTGCTGCTTTAAGAGCAACTTTTATAATCGCTTTGTTTTCTTTTTGAATTGGTGTAAGAGGTAAGCGATAAATTTCTTTACATAAGCCCATTAAAGAAAGTGCAGCTTTCACAGGGATTGGGTTACTTTCGATAAAGTTTAAACGCATCAAATCAAATAAATCGTAGTGAGCTTTGTTTGCTTCTTTGATTTTCCCTTTTAAAGCCAATCTAACAGTATTTGAGAAAGCTTTAGGTGCAATGTTCGAAAGTACAGAAATAACACCATGACCACCCATATAAATAACAGGAAGTGTCAATGCATCATCGCCAGATAGAATAGAAAAATTTTCATCAGCATTTGTGATAATATCCATAATCTGCTCTAAATTGCCCGAAGCTTCTTTAGTTGCAACAATATTTGAGCAATTGTGAGCCAAACGCAATTGAATTTCTGGAGAAATATTCACACCACTTCTTCCAGGTACATTATAAATAATGTTTGGAATATCTGCTGCATCGGCAACAGCTTTATAGTGGAAGTACAAACCTTCTTGTGTTGGTTTATTGTAGTAAGGAGCAACAATCAAAACAGCATCTGCGCCAAGTTCTTTAGCAATTACTGTCATATCCACTGTTGCTTGTGTATCGTTAGAACCAGTACCAGCAATTACTGTAATTTTTCCTTTCACATGCTCAATAGCAGTAGTGATAGAAGCTATCTTCTCTTTTTGGTTAAGTGTTGCACTTTCGCCAGTAGAACCACAAATTACAACACCTTCCACACCACCCTTAATTTGGTAGTCGAGAAGAACCTTTAAAGCCTCAAAATCAATTGAACCATTTTTTTGGAATGGTGTTACCAACGCTGTATAAGTGCCTT
The DNA here is from genome assembly GCA_964650885.1 of uncultured Hyphomicrobiales bacterium. Classification (GTDB taxonomy): domain Bacteria; phylum Bacteroidota; class Ignavibacteria; order Kapaibacteriales; family UBA2268; genus JAPLFM01. Next base: position 4,192 of record CAZYXG010000085.1, read on the forward strand.
TTAAAGAAAGATTAGCCATTTGAAGTGCCCTAAAATAAAAGAAAATTGTAAATATTGAAATTCTAACTTGCGAAAGTTAATAACTTATTTATTTTAAAACAAGTTAAATTTATTCACTTAATAAGTATTTTTAATTATTTATGCAGTTCAAAGCAATCAAAAATGCCAAAGATTTGCAAGGGCAGAGATCTAAAAAGTCAACAATGGATAGAACAGATAAGTAACCCCCCACC
>CAZYXG010000086.1:0-4311 GCA_964650885.1 uncultured Hyphomicrobiales bacterium
AGTCAGCAAGCTGACAGCCCCCTGAAGGTGGCAATTGTGCTTTTTACGCTCAAAACTCATAACTCATTCTTTTGCTCTATGATAATAGAAGTATAGAACTTTCTTGCCGTCAGTTAATGTTATTGTTATTTTGTCTTTGTTGTCGAACTTATAGTTAATACTTTTTGGATAATCGTGGTCTGAATTTTCAAAAGTGTAGGTAGAATTTTTCAAACCTGTGTATTTGAATGGGATTGGAAATTTATTTGCAAATACTTTCGCAATATAGAAAACTTCGTTTCCCATTTCTGAAAGGATTAATGACTCTCTGGCAATTGTGTCTCCAGTTTTGAAATCCACTTGCAATGCTGAGCCCTCGAAAGTGACATTGCTTAGTTTTTTCCAAGTTTCTATTGTTGTCACATCGCCCACTTCCATTTTCCAAGTGCCAAGCATTGGCATTAGTTCCATCAGCCCGAGATTGGTTTGCGAAATCTTATCGTTATTTAGAGATGTTAACTGTGCTGATAGTTTTGGGTGGCTAAAGAATGCTACAATCACAACTATTAATAAGAAGTTTAGTTTGTGTGAATTTCGATTTTTCATAGTTTTACATTTGGTTTAGTTCTAATAAACAATTAAGTTTGAATATTGTTTCAATTCCATTTCCGAAAATTACGATTAAAACTAAAGAAAAAATAATATCTTTTTCTATACTTATGATTTTTCTACTCTCTTTTGGGTTGCAAGAAAGTCATAAGCTGAGCCATGCACAATACTCTTTGCCAATTAAAAGTGTTAATGCTAAAGGAGAACTTGCATTTGACAGCCAGGAACAATGTGGCACAAGTGAAGAGATTTGCCAAGTGTGCTATGCAATTAAAAAGCTAACTACTACAACTTTAACTATTCAAGCAGAGCAGCAGCTTACCACACAAATATTTGATTATTCAATTACTTACACCAATAATTACTTATTTTCAATTTGCCAAACCCAGAGGAACAAAGCTCCTCCAGTTTGCTGATTTTGAAAATAGTAATTAATTAATTTTTTTAAATTTTAAAGGTGTAACAATGTTTAAATTCAAAACATTACTTCCTATTTTGGCTATTGCCTTAATCTCATTTTCAATGTTTTCTTGCAAAGAGAATTCTGTCGTGGCACAAAGCCCACACCAAGAAGCTGCTGGACTTGTAATCTATAAAGATTCTACTATTGCTCTGAGAATTTTCAATACTCTTGTAGACAGTACAATATCAACTGAATTGTTACTTGATAATGATAAAACCACTTCATTGACAGTTCGTTTTTTGGGAGAAGATGGAAAAATTTTGAGTTCAGTGGAGGACGAAGTTAATTTTGTGATGTCAATTGATGATAGTTCATTAGTTGATTTCGTTCATTTGGAAATTGGTGGGCAAAACGAAAAAAACGAATTTTTTATTAGAGGTACTTCTAAAAAAACTGGCTCAACAGGGCTAACTATAAGACTTGACCACGAAGGACACACAGATTTTACCACTCCAAAATTCACAATTCAAGTTAAATAATCTTAGAAAAAAAGAAAAATTATCAAAAATTTTCATTTTCTTTTGTTTTTTTTGAAAAAAATGTTGTAATTTTGTAACCACTTAAGAATTAAAAACACGTAAGGTGTAAAAGAAATGAAAAGAACATATCAGCCAAGCAAAAGAAAAAGAAGAAATGCTCACGGATTTAGATCACGTATGGCTACAAAAAACGGTAGAGCAGTATTAGCACGTCGCAGAGCAAAAGGTCGTAAAAGACTTACTGTCAGCGATGAAAGATAAGCTTTTCTTTTAAGAGTTTAATAGACTGGATAGATTTGAAAAAGTCTATCCTTTTTATTTTTAATAGAGTTAATGAGTTTTATCTACTAATAACAAGCCCAAAGCTATGCAGCCACATCTACCGATAAAGCCGCTCAAAGGATTTAATGCTTTTGGAGAAGTGCATAAAGTAGGGAGAAAAGTTCATTCTAACGACTGCACTTTGATTTACACAATCAAACGTAGTGGCGAACTTTCGGCAATTAGTTATGGAATTTCAGTACCAAAAAGAAATTGCAAAAAAGCTGTAATTAGAAATCGTATTAAGCGTCTTCTTAGAGAATCTTTGAGGCAACTTGCGTTAGAACTTGAAAAAAGACAAATGCAGGAAGTTTTGATTTATTGGCGGAAGATACCAAAAGCTGCTAACTTAATCTCTCTCAAAGAAGTGCTTGAAAGTTTGGAATATACTTTAAGCAGAATAGAAAAGAAAAATCTATAATGGTTTGGAAAATGAAATGAAATACTTCTTTATCTACTTAATCAAGTTATATAAAAAGTTCATTTCGCCTTTTTTCCCACCATCGTGTAGATTTCATCCAACTTGTTCTACTTATTCGCTCGAAGCATTTGAAAAATATGGCGTTGCCAAAGGGTTTTATTTATCTATTCGCAGGATAGGCAGATGCCACCCATTTAACAAAGGCGGATTCGACCCCGTACCTTGATTTACATTCAATTAAATTTACATTATGGATAGAAATAGTTCTTTAGCTTTCGTTCTGATAGCATTGGTTGTTGGTGGGTATATGTTTTATACCAGCTCAGTTACTAAAGCTCCAGTTGCAAATAAACAAAAAATTGAAAAAACAACCACTGTTGCTCCTTCGGTTGAAGCTGCTTTGCAAAACGCTAATTCAAACCAACTTAGTGATACCTCTGTAATTGATGCCCGATTTGGCAAATTCTTTTCTAACCCAGAATTTTTCACTCCTGAAAGATTAGTTACTATTGAAACTGAACTTTATAAAGCTCAGATTTCTAGCTTAGGGGCTGTGGTTAAAAGTTGGGAATTGAAGAATTTTAAATCGTGGAATGGATATCAATCGCAGCTAATCAACGATAAGAAAGGCGAAATGAATCTGTCGTTTGTCACAAACGATGGCAAAAATATTGACTCTCGTGAGCTTAATTTCGATTTGAATTGGAATATTGATAAAATTGAGCTGAAAGGAAAAGACACTGCTACTTTAGTGGCTACTCTTAAAATTGCTGATAATAAAACTATTACTAAGATTTTCAAATTCAACGCAACTGAATATACTTTCACACAAGATATTCAATTGGCGAATTTGGAAGATGTGCTTACTCAGCGTGGCTACAATTTAACTTGGAATAAAGGACTTCGCTATCAAGAGCAGAATAGCGTTGATGAATCTTCCGATTCTAAAGCTCTTGTGATTGTGGGTGGCGAAGAATCAACATTCAAAGCTGACGAAGATAAAGCAAAAGACGAAAAAATTTCTGGCAACATTAATTATTCTGCTATTCATACTAAGTATTTCCTTTCGGCTATTATACCCACGAACTTCGATGGAACTGTAGATTTGCGTGGTGAAAAAATCCACGTGAGAGATAATGGTTTAATAGAGCAATACTCTATGAATTACCGTGTGCCTTATAAAGGTGGTGTGCAGGTCAATAGCTTCAAAACTTATCTTGGGCCACTTGATTATAAAATAGTAAGCAATTACGGACTTGAAAGAACTGTGAATTTTGGCTGGTGGATTATTCGCTATATTGGCGAATATTTTATGATGCCTATATTCAACCTGCTTCATAAATTTATTGCGAATTATGGTATTACTATTATCATATTCTCTTTATTTATGAAATTAATACTTTATCCATTCACTATTTCGCAAATGAAATCAGTGCAGAAAATGAAACTTCTCGCACCTGAAATGGATAAAATTAGAGCGAAACACAAAGACGACCAAACCGCAGAACAACGAGAGATGATGACGCTTTATGGTGAATACGGAGTGAACCCAATGGGTGGCTGTTTGCCTTTGCTTTTGCAAATGCCAATACTTTATTCGCTTTGGGCAGTGCTCCGCACTAATATTGAATTGCGTCAGTCTAGCTTTGGGCTTTGGATTACTGACCTTTCTGCACCAGATACAATTATCCACTTTGGAACTTCAATTTTAGGTATATCTTCTATTTCTGGGTTGTCGCTTTTGATGGGGATTACGATGTACTTGCAACAGAAAATGACTGTTACAGATCCACGCCAGAAAGCAATGATTTACATGATGCCTGTAATGTTTACTTTTCTATTTTCTACTTTCCCAGCTGGCTTGAACCTTTATTATTTTATGTTCAACGTTTGGAGTATAGCTCATCAATACTATATGAATAACTTCTCGCAAAGCAATATGACTCTTGAGCAAATGAAATCTGCTCCGAAAAAAGAGGGTTGGTTGCAGCAAAAAATGAGAGAAGCACAAATGATGGCCGAAGATCAGGGTAGAGTGC
>CAZYXG010000087.1:0-3969 GCA_964650885.1 uncultured Hyphomicrobiales bacterium
TAAAAATTTCATTTTTTTTGTAACAATTAAACCTTTTTTTCATTAATTTGTCAAAGAGAAAAATCTTAAGGTGGAAAAAGATGGATAGAAGGAATTTTTTTAATTTAATTGCTGAACAAAAAGAAAAGCTACGTGAACTGAAAGAACCTGCAGTTCCGCTTGAATACGCTCCCATGGGTTTCGAAATAAAAGAAGGGCTTGAGCCATACGCTGGCACTTGGACTGAAGAAGATTCTGCCCATTTGCTAAGACGTACTATGTTTGGCTATTATAGAAGTCAGCTTGCTGAGGCAACGACTTTAGGCAAAGATGCTTCAATTGATAAGTTATTGACAAAAATAGCCCTACCCACACCACCTCTCAATGTTAGCCCAAATGACACTACTGTTCCTGTTGGTCAAACTTGGATAAATGCAGCTCCCGATGGATTAGTCGAAGGATACCGAATTAATTCTTTCAAAATGTGGTGGGCTATTCAAATGCTCGAACCAAAGTTTAGCATCACAGAAAAAATGACTTTCTTCTGGCATAACCACTTTGCTACCGAAACTGATATCACAAGAATTGGTAAATTTATTTATAACCACAACACTTTACTAAGAGATAATGCTTTAGGCAATTTCAAAGATTTAGTCGCTAAAGTTACTATCGATGCCAATATGCTAGTTTATTTGAATGGGAATTCAAATACGGCAGGTGCTCCAAATGAAAACTATGCAAGGGAACTTTTAGAGTTATTCACTGTAGGCAAAGGTCCACAAATTGCCCCAGGTAATTATACAAATTATACTGAAGACGACATAAAATCGGCAGCAAAAGTGCTTACAGGTTGGAACTTAAATAGACAAACTGGGGCTGTAACTTTCACTTCCAATAAACACGACAAAACTACAAAGCAGTTCTCAACTATATTTGGCAAAAAGCAAATTACAAATAATGGCGACAAAGAATATCTGCAATTAATAGATATGATTTTTGCAAACGAAGCTGCTTCTAAACATATTTGCCGCAAGCTTTATCGCTATTTTGTTTTCTATAATATTGATGAAAAAATAGAAACAGAAATTATTGAGCCACTTGCCAAGTTATTGAGAGATAGTAACTTTGATATTAAGCCAGTTTTAAAAACATTGCTTAGTTCTGCACATTTCTTTAGTGCTGAACTTCGTGGGGCTATGATTAAAAATCCATTGGATTTCGTTTTCAATTTCATAAAACAATTTGACTTAAAAATCCCGAGCGAAAAGCCAAACCAAAATACTTTAGTAGTGGATACATATCAATCAGTGAATGTAATTATAGTTTATTACTGCATATTACTGGATTTATATTTAGCTGACCCACCAAATGTGGCAGGTTATTCGGCTTATTATCAAATTCCATCGTTTTATCATTTGTGGCTATCGTCAGTAACTATTGCAAATAGATTGAAATTCACAGATGGTTTAATTGCGGCTGGCTATAAAAATGGTAGTATTTCAATAAAAGTGAATCATTTGACTTTTGCTATGTCTATTCCAAATTATAAAGATGTGGATTTATTTATTGAAAATGTGGTGAAACTTTTGATGCCGAAACCATTGACTCAAACTCAAATGGATTTCTTGAAATTAGTATTGCTGCAAGGAGTGCCTGACTATACTTGGGGTGAGCAATGGGTACTTTACGAAAAAAATAAAAATGATAAAACTGTGTCAGATGGCTTAACTAATAAAATGATTTATCTTTTGACTGTAATTGGCTCTATGTCAGAATACCAATTAATGTAAGGAATGAAAAAAATGAAACGCAGACAATTTATTCAAGCAGCAGGCACAGTGGCCGCAGTTCCAATAATATTAAATGGTATTAACGTAAGAGCGAAAGCATCGCCAGTTTTCGATGATTTGGCAAAAATTGCTGCCGATAACGATAGAATTCTTGTAGTGATTCAATTGCAAGGTGGAAACGATGGACTAAATACTGTGCTTCCACTAGACCAATATTCCAATTTAGCAAAAGCTAGGCAAAATATATTGGTAGATGAGAAAAAAGCACTTAAGCTGACTGATTCAACTGCTTTGCACCCAAGTATGACTGGAATGGCTAGCCTTTTCAAAGAAGGAAAGTTAGGAGTGGTACAATCTGCTGGCTATCCAAATCAGAATTTTTCGCATTTCAGATCTACAGATATTTGGACTTCGGCTTCCGATGCCGATAAAGTAATTTCTTCGGGTTGGCTCGGCAGATATTTAGATACTCAATTCCCAGGCTTTCCTGATAATTATCCTAATACTACACAGCCCGATCCACCTTCTATTACTATTGGAAGTGTAGTAAGTTCCACTTGCCAAGGCGATGTATATACACTTGGAATGGCGATTGCAGACATAAATGAATTTTATACTGTTAGAAATGATGGTGAAGATGATTTACCTTATAATACTTATGGTGAAGAAGTTTCATTTGTTCGTAGTATGGTGGCTACGACTAAAGTTTACAATACAACAATAGAAACTGCTGCAAAAGCGGGTAAAAATCTTTCTACAAAGTACCCAACTACAAATGCAAATACAAGAAGTACGAATAACTTGGCAGACCAATTAAAAATAGTAGCTAAGTTAATTTCTGGTGGTTTGAAAACAAGGATTTATGTTGTTGGGCTTGGTGGATTCGATACCCACGCCGAGCAAATAGAAACACAAGGAACTACTTCTGGAACCCATGAAACGTTACTCAAAACACTTTCAGACTCTATAGCAGCATTCCAAGACGATTTAAAATTGCTTGGTTTGGAAGATAGAGTGATGGGTATGACTTTCTCTGAATTTGGCAGAAGAATTGGCTCAAATTCAAGTTTGGGCACTGACCATGGATCTGCTGCACCACTATTTGTGTTTGGCACAAATTCAAACCCAATGGTTCATGGAGTAAGCCCAGTTATTCCATCGGCTGTGACTGTGGAAGACAATGTGGCTATGCAATTTGATTTCCGATCTATTTATACTTCTTTCTTGAAAGATTGGTTTGGAATTGAGGATGCTGCTATTAAAAACATAATGATTAAAGATTTCCAATTAGTGCCAATCATTAAGAAAAGTTCAAACTCTGTTGCACAGCAAGAGCTTATGGATATTGCATTCTATCCGAACCCTGTTTCGGAAATTGGCTTTTTGACTTATAAATCCACTGGCGGAGAAACTCGCATATCTGTTGTAGATTTGAATGGTAATCAGAAACTATTAGTTATGGATATCAACTTGCAAAATGGAGATTATAGACTTCCAATACAAGTGCAAAATCTATCATCGGGCACTTACTTTTTGAAAATAGAATGCAAAGGCAGCACAACTATGAAAAACTTCCAAGTATTGAGGTAGAATGATTGTTGATGAAATAAAATTTTTAGTTTGTTTTTGAAAATTTAGAAGAATAAACTATCAACTGATTGTCAGTAATTTCTAAGAAATAAATTCCTGAAAGTAGAGATAAAATGTTAATTGTGATTGTGTTAGTAGTAATATCTAACTGGTGTGGCAAGATTTGCTTCTGTATTTTTCCATCTAAACTAATTATTCTAAATTTTAAATTCGGTGATATTTCTTTTTGAGTAGATAACATAATATTATTCTCCAAAACTTGAATTGTCTTTTTTAAGTTTATAATCACTCCAGCTTGTATTATCATTTAAAATAAGATAATTCTTATTCTTTAAATCGCAATATATTAGTGAATTTGCAATATTTAAGCCATCTGCAAATCCCAACAACATAAAATTACCGTTATTACTCATTTCAATATTTTTTGGGTCTGCATTACTAAGTTTAATTCCCTCTAATTCGTTCAAAGTAGTAAGGTCAAAAATGTGGATAGCATCTGACATAAAATAAATTAATGTTTTGCCATCGTTTGTTAAAGTAAATTGTGTTGAGCTTGTCTCTCCAAAGTCTTTAATTATTTTTCCCTCCAAATCTATCATTTTTAAATAAT
>CAZYXG010000088.1:0-3816 GCA_964650885.1 uncultured Hyphomicrobiales bacterium
TTATTTTCCAATGTAGTTTCTGTTTTGAATAGTAAATAGTATTGTCCAGTTGGGATTTGCGATAAATCCAATTTTGCTTTGCCAGTCTGTGTTTTTTCTAGTTTCTGCACTAAAACTGTTTGACCTAAGTAGTTACTAATGCTTACTTCAGCTTCTCCATAATCTGCATTGGCATACTCAATTTCAATAGATTCTGTTGCTGGATTCGGATAAATTGACAATAGCATTGTTGCTGCTTTTGTACCTGTTAAATATCTTTCACCACCTTCTTTGCAGACACCGAGTAGTTTGAAATTCCCATCTATTACATCGAAATCTGCATCATTGCCAATTGGAATTAAGTTTCTAACTCTTATAGTCGTTTCTTCGGCATTGCCTAAAGTAACTATGAATTTTAACTTTGCAACTTCGTTAATTCCTACATTTTTAATTGGTACACTATCGAATTTAATAATTCTATTATCACCCTCAATAGTACTATTAATTCCAATTGGAAATAAAATAGTTTTATTCATTTCAAGCTCAAAACTGATGGCGGTTACACCGTCTTTAATTAAGCTATTTGGGATTTCCATTATAACTGGTATTTCAACTTGTTCGCTTGTATATGCAGTATCATTTCCTGCTTTAATCATTGCTCTGTTTCCAATTCCAGTTCCAAACAGTTGAACTGTAGCAGGGCTGCCAGCTCCATTAAATTCAAACTGCAAACGCCCACTTGTTCTGCCTGATGAATTTGGTGCGAAACGTAAATTCATTTTTGCAGTTTCTCCTGCCATTAAGCTGAAAGGTGCAGAACCAGATAGTGTAGTAAATTCAATATCATTTGGTCCTAAATGAAGTGAGTTATTAATAGCTAAATCACTTGAACCAACATTCTTAATAGTTACAACTTGAATTGTATCCTTAAATTGTCCAACATAAATTGCACCAAAATCTATTAAATTATTAATTATTTCAAGTTGTTGGTCTATGCCTTCTCCTGTAATATTAATAGTATCAATAAAATCACCAATTGTTGATTTCACTGTAATTTTTGCATTTCTGATTCCTAAAGAAGTTGGCATAAAATCGAACATTAAATCTCTACATTCATTAGGTTGTAAATAAAATTCACCTGCACCTCTTGGTACCATAAAATCTGAAATATTTCCATTTGTAACATCCACGCCCATCACGTGCAAAGGAGCAGCACCAGTATTGCAAAATACTGCAGTAATTAAAGTATCTTTATTCTGACCTAAAACAACTTTACCCATATCAATATTTATTTTACTAAATTTTGCTTCAGGTGCTACAATTGAAAATGCAGAGTCGGATATGTCTTGTTGAAGTGGAGAATCACTTATTGTCCATATTTTAGCTGTCTTATCACCGCTTCCAGTAACTAATTTGCTTCCATCTGGGCTATAAACTATACTATGGACATTTTCAGTATGCCCAATCAAAGTCCTTAAAATAAATCCTGTATTTACGTCCCATATTTTTGCAGTGCCGTCAGCACTGGCTGTAGCTATTTGATTTCCATCTGGGCTATAAGAGACCCCATATATAAAATATACATGACCAAAAAATGTTCTAACTAAATCACCTGTTTTTGCATCCCATATTTTTGCAGTATTGTCATTGCTTGCTGTAACAATTTGATTTTTGTCTGAACTATAAGCAATACTATTAACTGAATTTGTATTCCCATTTATTGCAATAGTCTTTAATTCATTTCCATTATTTAAATCCCATATTTTAACAGAGCCATCTCTACAAGCCGTAGCAACTTGACTCATATCTTGACTAAATGCTATACTATTAACATTGTCTGTATGACCAATTAAAGTTCTAATTTCAGCACCTGTATTTGAGTCCCAAATTTTAGCAGTTTTGTCTGAGCTTGCTGTTGCTATGCGACCTCCGTCTGAACTATATGCTATACCCAGTATATTTTGAGTATGCCCTTTAAGCGTCCTGATTTCAACTCCAGAATTTATATCCCATATCTTTGCTGTTTTGTCGGAACTCCCAGTTGCCAATCGTTTTCCATCAGGGCTATATGTTAAACAAAATATTTCTTGTTTATGTCCTATCATAGTCATAATCTCTTCGCCAGTATTTGAATTCCATATTTTTGCTGTTGCATCGCCGCTTGCTGTTGCAACTTGTTCTCCGTCTTTGCTAAATGCGGTTCCTCTTACAGGAGTATTAAATTTTGAAAGGGTTATAATACTATCTATATTATTCATATTTTTATTTAATTGAGTTATTCTGATTAAACACTTTTCACTTATAGGAAGTGGAATCTTATTCCATGAATATATTAAATTGGTAGCTTGTTTTGTAATTAATTTCCAAAATGTTCCGTTATTTAAACTATATTCTAAAGTTACTGTATCATTCGGTGATACTCCTTCCCAAGTTATCAATGTATCACTTCCTACATTAAATACCTCTCCTCCATTTGGATAAGTAAGTTTAAGAGAAGAATTTGTAACTTTTAATTTCTTTCCAGTGAATCCACCATAGGCACTAAAATAAGCTAAACATTTATCAGTTTCAATTTCAAAACTTGCATATTTCATACTCGAATCACTTAGTGTAAATCTTATAGTAATTTCTTGACTTGTATTTTTAGGTATATTCAATGGGAATACAGTATTAACAATAGTAAAATCAGAAGAACCATATTTTATATTAAATCTATTTACTACATAATCTGCATTTTGGGCTGTTAGTATAATTGTAGTATCATTTTGTGTTAAAGGTTGTCTCTTCCCAAAGGAAATTGTATTTGGGCTTACCTTTAATAAAGTATTAGAGTAATTAGGCGTAACATAACTTGAACTAGTCTTTACTTCCTGTTTTAACAATTCTACAATTGTTTTAAGAGAATTACATGATGACTCACTTATCCATTCAATTTCACAAGGTTCATTGCGTTCAATTCTTTCTATTTCTTGAAAGATATTTGTAATTTGATTTTCATTTGAAACTCTTTCAAATACCTTGCCACTTGTGCCTTTTGCTATTCTATTGAATAAACCTGTGTAATCATTACTTCCCAATAATACACTATATATGCTAATATTATTTGCTTTCGCATCTGTAATTAAGTTTGTTTCATTAATATTTAAATTTGGACAGTGTAAATCACTTAGAAGTATTAATATTTTCTTGTCTGATTTTCGTTCTTTAATGAATGGAACTCCACCTGTATATTGTGAATAAAACATTGCATTTATATCCACTCCAGGTGCACTTGGAATAAGAGATGCTGAAGCAGATGCTTTTTGTTTGTTTTTTGTAAAATCTTGATATATATAAACCCCTCCTGCCATATAAGTTATACCGATTTCATCTTGTGGCAAATATAAAAAGTCGACTAACTTTTGTACTCCTTTCCTAGCTAAATCAATTTTTCCATAAGTATCCACCATAATTCCAACTGATAGAGTGTAAGGCGGAATATTAGGACAGCTCACATTCTTAATAGTACGATTAATTCCATTTTCAGTAATTTTTAGTTCACTTACTGATGGGAGTTGTTGTTTCCCATCTTTATCGAAAGCGTAGAATTTGGCTTTCATAGTAGGGAAATTAGTGGTGTCTATATCGAATATAGAGATTGATTGCCCGAAACTTGGGATTGCGAAAAGCGTTATTAGCAGAAATTTAATTATATTTTTCATAATTATTCAAATAAATGTTTATAATTTATTCCAAAATAATGAAAAATAAATAATTTTACAAACCAAATAATTCTATTCAATTCAATTCAAAAAAAAAATCCTAACTCTTTTTGAGTTAGGATTTTTTTAAATAATT
>CAZYXG010000089.1:0-3781 GCA_964650885.1 uncultured Hyphomicrobiales bacterium
CCAGTCAGCAAGCTGACAGCCCCCTGAAGGTGGCAATAATATTTGTACAACTCTTAACTCCTAAATTTAAAACTCTCTGATTAACATCATTATTGAAAAATGTTCAAATTTAAGTAATTTACATTCGTTGATTATGCAAAATAAAAACTTTATAGGTTATTATGGCTTTCTATCATAAGCTTGGCGAAATGCCTAGCCCAAAACATACTACTTTCTATAAGCCCGATGGCGGTCTTTATAGAGAAGAACTCGTTAGTACTAAAGGGTTTTCTGGAATTTATTCCAATCGTTATCACATCCACGCCCCTACTCAAACTTTTGATTTGCAAGAGCTTGAGCCAGAACGTAATGTGGATTGGAAAGAAGCTCCGCTTAAACATTTCCATTTTTTCACAGACAATAAGAAAACTAAGGGTGATTTCCTTTCTGCTCGTAATTGCTTTTTGCAAAACACACATTGTAGAATTTATACAGCCCACCCGACAGAAAATGCAGATTATTTCTATAAAAATGCCTACGCCCATGAATTTATTTTCGTGCATCATGGCACAGGTGTTTTGCTTTCCGATTATGGCAAATTACCGTTTGTGGCTGGCGACCAAATAGTTGTTCCACAGGGAACTATATTCCAAATGGTATTCGATAATTTCGACAATAATAAGCTATTTATAGTGGAAAGCGGTACTCCCTACGAAATTCCAAAACACTACCGCAATGAATATGGTCAGTGTGAAGAGCACGCTCCTTATTCAGAAAGAGATTTCAATATCCCTCAATTTTTGGAGCCAGTTTGGGAATTAGGCGAATACAGAATTATTATCAAAGCCAAAGATAGATATTTTGAATATACACAGCCTCAGCATCCATTCGATGTAGTTGGTTGGGACGGTTATTTATATCCATATTCAATTAATATCAAAAGTTATCATCCAAAAGTGGGACGTATCCATTTGCCGCCCCCAGTGCATTTGCTATTCAACACTCAGCATTTCGTTGTGTGCAACTTCAATCCACGTCCTTTCGATTGGTACCCAGGAGCAATTCCAGCGCCTTATTTCCATTCTAATTTAGATAGTGCCGAAGTTTTATACTATGTGGAAGGCGATTTTATGTCTCGTACTGGTGTGGTGGAAGGCTCTATCACAATACATCCACTTGGGATTCCACACGGCCCACAACCTGGCAAAACAGAGAAATCTATCGGTGCCACCCATACCAATGAATATGCTATAATGGTTGATACGTTCGAACCTTTGCACCCTACTACAAACGTGATAGAAACAATAGACGAAAATTATTACCGCAGCTGGCTGGAAATAAAAAAGAAAGATTAATTTTGAAAGCAACAAAAAAGAATTTTTAATAAACGCAATATGTATATCTATATTTAAAGAATAATTGTATATTGCGTTTTGTATTGGGAGAATTATTATCAGAGCTAATTAAGCTGAAAGTAAATAAATAATCTTAAAAGAAAAGGTTGAATTGATAAAAAATATAATCATAAAAAATGTTGCGACTTATGACAATATTGGTGTTGAAGTTATTGACTTGAAAAAAGTAAATTTTATTTACGGTGCTAATGGTTCTGGAAAGACAACGATTTCTAACTTTCTTTTCAACGAATCAGAACAGAAGTTTAATAATTGTGCCATAGACTGGCAAAATACAATTCGTCTTAAAACTTTAGTTTACAACAAAGAATTTCGGGAAAGAAACTTTGGGAAAGGAAAACTAAGTGGAGTTTTTACACTAGGTGAAGCAACCTTAATGTTGATAGGTTTTCTGCTTACCTAAAAATATTAATAAGTCAGAATACCGCAAATAGTGAATTCCTAAATAATAAAATAAAAGAACCAAGCAGAAGTATTGAATTGATTTCATTAAAAGAACAATTTGATTTATGCGCTGAATTAATTACTAATGCAAATACAGAACAAATAAGACCGAAACCCAAAATATTAATTATTCCTATCTTCCCATAATTGACAATAACATTGTATCCTTATTTTACCCAAATTTTCTTTGACTTTCTCATTAACTTAACTTTTCATTTCTTCTAATATTTATGTTTTCCTACAGACCAACTACTATTTGGAAGATTAGACTTTAAATATTTCTCCCCAGATTCTATTGCACCATCTTCCATTTCCGTACCCATAGAGTCATTCCAACGATTTAGATAACCAAAAAGAGCGATAACACCCATAATCTCTACAATTTCACCTTCTGACCAATATAGTCTCATTCTCTCTGCAATATTATCATTAACTGAATTTGGTATAACTGAAGCCAAATGAGCTAATTCCAAAGCTGCTCTTTCTTTTTCACTAAATGCAGGGTGTGTCTTGTAATCCCAAATGTTTTCCAATTGTTCTTGCTCTGCATCATATCTTTCTGCTGCTCTGATTGTATGCGCCTGACAATAATTACAACCAGCAACATTACTACTAATAAAACCAATAAGTCGTTTGAGTGCACTTGTAACAGTGCCGTGATTTTCCATCACAGCTTTGTTGAGTTCAATAAAAGCATTTGCAATAGCTGGTCTATGGTGCATAGTTTTGACACTATTCGGACAGAAACCCAAAGTTTCATTGTAAAATATAATTAATTCTTGTAATTTTACATCATTTTGGTCTGATGCAGGATTTACTAATGGTCTTTTCATATTGCTTCTTTGATAAAATTGTTTTTCAAATACTCTTTTAACTTTTTCAAATATACTTAATTTATTTAAATTATTGTATTATTAATAATCTAACTAATATAATTTAAAACTTAGCTTTTGTCAAGAATATGAATTAAAAATAAATTTAACGAGAATTATCTAAATAAAAGAACTCATAAAAAAAGCACCACTAAATTTCTAAAGTCGTGCTTCTACTAAATCAATTAATCAAAAAATTACTTAGATTTTAACATTCCTTCCATCTGGAAAGCTGAGTATAAGCCATTCATAATTCCTTCTAAGTTTTCGTTGTATGGTTCAATTGGAGTACCCATTCCCATAGCATCTACCCCTGTTCTGAATTTACTTTTGCCTTTTTCTGCTTCTATCAATTCAATTATTGCTTCTGAAACTATTTCTGGTTTTTGGACTGGAGCGTTTTGCATAGCTGCTCCAAATCCCACAGCCATTTGGTTTGGCACCTGTGATTAATACTTTTTTCTCATTAAACTTACTAACTTAATAAGATTTTGTTAAAATTGATATTACTTACAATTGCAAATAATATTGAAGTTGTTTTGGAAGTAAACTAATCACAGTACAAAGCTATATATAAGATATTCCAATAACATAAAAAAAAGTTACCGCACCTTTCAGTACGATAACCCAAAGTTTAGTTATACAGGTCTTCTGCCTTGAATAACTCTTAATATGATTGATATTAAAGCTATAAGTAAAAGAAAGTGAATTACAGCTCCCAAACTATAAGCAAAAAATCCAATGGCCCAAAAAATAATCATTACTACTGCAATTGTGTAAAGTATATTTCCCATGATTCTAACATTAATTATAAAATAATTCTTCAATCCGAAAAGTAAAGTTGAGTGCTAAAGTATTGTAAATAGAGTGATTAGGACAGGTTGTTTCTGTCTGAATTACAAACGGAATTGATTGTGCTAAATTGCAAAAGATTGGAAATACATAAGTTATAAAAATTATAATACAACTTCAATGTATAGAATAAAATATTGAAAAAATAAAGCTCCTTTTGAGGAGCTTCATTTATTTGCCTTTCAGCAGAAGTTTTTTGATTGAGTCTATGCTCTGTTT
>CAZYXG010000090.1:0-3619 GCA_964650885.1 uncultured Hyphomicrobiales bacterium
GTGTCCAATGATTGTTTATTACTCCGAAGTAAATCCAGAACATTGCCATTGTTTCAAGAATTCAAATAAGTATTTATTTTACTAGTTCTTTAATGTTAGTGTCAAATAATTTATAATTTATATTCATGTTTTGACAAAGTGAATTTATTTCATCACTATAATTTGGATTCATACATATTATAGCTAGTTTTTGGTCTTTTGGTAATTGGTTAGGAGGAATAATTTGCAGTCCTGTTAAAGGAGTGAATTTACCTTGTTTATTTTTATTTATATCTACACAATAATCAATATTTAAATTATTGTTTTGTAAATGCAAGGTAAACATTATTCCTTTAGTAGCCATACCCCATATTACAATTTGACATTTATTGCTCAATCTTTGAACTTTGTTAATTGTGTCTTGTATATTATTTTCAAATTTATTAATTAACATATTTGTATTTATTAATCCAGTTTTATTTTGTAATATATTTTTTGTTCTTTTATTACTAATAAAACACTCTGCCCACTGATATTGATTTTGGAATGCTTTAGTTATTCTAATATCTTTTGCTCCTCCATATATCAAAGCATTTGTGAGACTTAATTCCGTAAAGTAATTAGTATGTTCGTAACAAAAATCCCAAAAAGCATTGTTTTCAATAATCCAAGCAAAATCTGGTACTTCTATAAATACAGGGATGGTATCTTTTTCAAATTTATTCTTAAATATTGAAAAAATTTCTTTCAAAAACATTTCAGGTTGAGGTATATGCTCAAGTGTGTGTCGGCAAAGTATCAAGGGAATTGTATTTATTCCTTCTAAATGCTTACTATCAAAATATTCAGTGATAAATTTTAGTCGTCCATTATGGGAAATATGGTCTCCTTCATAGGAGGGGTCAATTCCAATGCAATTAATATTACTAAATCTATCTGCCATTCGTTTAATAAATGTCCCTTTACCACAACCAATATCTATTATGGTGCCTATTGTTAAATCATACTTTTTGAACAAATAATCTGCAATATTGTCATAATATTTCATAAATATTTCAGAAGGTACAGTATTGTCATAACTAGTATCATAAACCATTAACTCAGGATTAAAAGCTGAATTATGCACTAAATTTATATTACTTTCTTCAACTATAATCAATTCACCAAAATTTGCATTTATTGCACTCAGTTTTTCATTATATACCTTGTTTTGAAGTATTGGGACTTTTCTTGAACTAAATATTACATTCATTTGTTTTCTATTTGATTAATGATAATTTCAAAATTAACGAATTTGTTTGCATATTTGACACTAAAACTATTAAATTTATAGACAAATTGTAATTTTGTATTAATGAACAACAATCAACATAAAACTCTTCCGAAGGTGCTTAACCTTCGGAAGTGTTTTAAGCTAAACTTATTTCTTCAATAACTTGAATGCGTGTGTCCAATGATTGTTTATTACTCCGAAGTAAATCCAGAACATTGCCATTGTTTCTAACCAATATGACATTGAAACATCGCCCATATCCGAGCAGCTACCCCAACCCCATTTCAATGCTATCTCACTCACAAATGCTTTTGCTTCTGCATCGTTGCCTGCAATAAACATATCGGCTGTGCCTTCTTCCAACACTGGGTTGCACATATAATTAGCTGTAACTATGTTGAATGCTTTCACTACTTTCGCTTCTGGTAGCCAAGATTGGATTTGCTCGCCAGCTGAGTTTCCTAATGTAACAGAAAATTTAGGGCTTCCTGTGCTGAAATCCAACGGATTCGTTACATCAATCACAATTTTCCCAGCGAAAGCCGAAGCCCCAACAGAGTCAATTAATTCTTTTGTGCCAGCCCAATTCGAAGCTAATACAACTACATCGCCAAACAAAGCTGTGTCTGTAAATGTTCCGATTTTAGCATCGCCTTTAGCTGTTGAAAGCCATTCGTTTAATTTATCAGGAGTGCGGCTACCAATTTGAACACCATAGCCAAGTTTCAAAAAGCCATCAGCTAACATCTTGCCGACATTACCAGAGCCAAGTATTCCAATTTTTTTAGACATTGTTCATCCTATTGTTACTAAAGTTTTTTTGAATTAACGTAAATTGAGAAATAAAATTTCTTCAAAATGAAAAATATGCAAATCAAACTTTACAATACGCTTACAAAAGATATAGAAAACTTTAAACCTTTTGACAAAGATATAGTCAAAATGTACTCCTGCGGCCCTACTGTTTATAGTTTTGCCCATATTGGCAATTTGCGTGCTTTTCTTTTTGCAGACTTCCTTTATAGAGTGCTCAAAAATGTTGGCGAATTCAAAATAAGAAGAGTGATGAACATTACCGATATTGACGATAAAACTATTCGCGATTCACAAATTGGTTCATCGGCTTGGCTTGCAGAATTTGGAGAACAAACTACTGATGCTTTGGATAATTTGAAAAAGCTCACTGCTTATTATACTAATGAATTCCTCAAAGATTTAGCAATCTTGCGAATTGATAGTAATGACTTTTATTCTATTCCCAAAGCTACTGATTATATTCAGCAAATGCAGGAATTAGTTCGAAAAATATCAGCTAATGGCTTTGCTTACGAATCCAAAGGAAGCGTTTATTTCGATGTGTCTAAATGGAAAGAAGTAGATAAATATGGCAAACTAAAAAATATTGATTTCGATAATTTTATTAAAGGAAACCGAATTGATAGCGATGAATACGAGCGAGAGCAAGTGTCCGATTTTGTGATTTGGAAAGCAAAAAAAGAGGGCGAGCCATTTTGGGATTTTGATTTCAATAGCACTAATCTTCCTGGCAGACCTGGCTGGCATTTGGAATGCTCGGCTATGGAACATGACATACTTGGCTTACCTTTCGATATTCATACTGGTGGAGTTGATTTGCAATTCCCTCACCACGAGGACGAAATAGCACAAAGCAAAGCAGGATACGGCGTAGAGCCAACAGCTTATTGGTGCCACAATGAATTCTTGGAAGTGGAAGGCAAAAAAATGAGCAAATCTTTGGGTAATTTCTATACTTTGAAAGACCTAATAGCCAAAGGAATAGACCCGCTCAACATTCGTTTTGCTATGCTTTCGGCACACTACCGCTCTAAATATAACTTTACTTTCGAGGATTTGGAAGCAGCTAAGAAAGGACGCAATAGAATCCAAGATTTCATCTATGACTTATTCGCAGAGCAAGATGGTAATAGAGATTACGATGCTACTTTATTGAAAAATGAATTCGATAAAGAACTTGCCAATGATTTACACTCTCCAAAAGCATTAGCTGTGATATTCAAGTTTATCAATAATAACGAAGCTGGGGAATTTAGCAAAACTGCCAAAACAAACTTAATTGAATTTTTCATTCACTTAAATTCAATTTTAGCAGTATTTGAAATTGTAGCAAAAAATATTCTTGTAATACCTGAAGAAATAAAAGCTTTAGCCGAAGCCAGACTTGCTGCCAAAACAGAAAAGAACTGGCAAGAAGCCGATAGATTTAGAGAGCAAATTGCCCAACTCGGCTATACGCTTAAAGACACTAAAGATGGCTATCTGATAGAGAAATGTTAAGATATGAAACTAAGTTCCAATAACAACTTAATAACAAATTCTACTGCATCT
>CAZYXG010000091.1:0-3344 GCA_964650885.1 uncultured Hyphomicrobiales bacterium
ACAGACCCAACTATTTATATTCTGGGCGAAGTAGTGGGTGTTGTGAGGGAATATTGAGATAAAATTAAATCTTTCCTATTTGAAGAGATTAATTTTCGCTATTTTTGAAAATTCATAAACAAGTGAAACAAAACAATACTGCCTGTGTCTATTGAAATAGATGAACTTAATAAGTTTCTAAACACGATGGAATTCAAAAAGCTAACAGATATAGAACTAACAGCGCTATTATCGGGGAAAGAAGAAGATGCAAAGTCTGCCTTCACAGAGATTTATTCTCGATATTCAAAGAAAGTATATATATATTGTAAAAAGTCAATTCCTAACCAAAACTTCTCTGATGATATTTACCAAGATACTTTTGTGAAATTCTATAATGCTGGAAGGGCAGGAAAGCAAATAGATAATCTTAATTCATATATATTTAGAATTGCTCGAAATCTTATTTTGAATTTCAAAAGAGATAACAATCAGGAATTTATAGATTTGGAAGAATTCCACTTAGTTACAATTAGTAATCAATTGCAAGAAAAAGAATTAGCAAATTTGATTAATGATGCTATGGAATTGCTAATTGATGAACATAGGGAAGCATTTATAATGCAAGCCTATCAAGAAATGTCATACAACGAAATTGCAGAAGCACTGGAAGTACCTATAACTACAATAAGAAATAGGATAGTCAGAGCCAAACGTAAACTTAAAGAAATACTTTCGCCTTATTTGGAGTCAAGAAAGGTATAAAAATGGAAAATTACAACTTAAATAATTTTAGCCCTAGTGATTTGATTTTCTTGTATTTAGATGGGGAAGCTAGTGAAATAGAACGAACCTTACTTTTTAATTCATTAGCAGGCGATGAGGCATTGCAGCTTGAATTGCAAGATGCTATTTCAATGAAATACGCAACTGCTAAAGAAGCAGAGGATATTGTTCCTGCTACCGCTCTTACTAATTCATTATTTGGTACTTTGGGAATTAGTACTATTGCAAATGTTACAAGTCAAACAATGGAAGTTTCTTCTTTGTTAAAATATATTGATTTGATGAAAACACCAATTATGTTGGTTATCAATTCTTTATTAGTTGGTGGACTTTTGACTTACTCAGCAATGAGATTAAACACACCAGCAGAAACTGATATTGCGAATAAGAAAATAACTTCAATTAAAAGCAGTTTAGAAGAAAACTATATTTCTAAAAATTTAGAAAATAGTTTGAAGCAAGTATTGCCAAAAACTACAAATAGAATTAATGAAATTAGACAAAATATAAATAGTTCTAAAAAAACTAATCAACAAGTGTTTGTTGGTACATCAGATTCTATAAGGGATATAAACCATTATGTTGAATATCAAACAAAAGATAAAGGAATTGCTCTAAAATTAACAAATGGAGCTATCCAAAACAAAGTGAATGGTAGCAGACCAATTGACAATATGCCAAATATAATTAAAGACAATAGAGCAATTGACAATATGCCAAACATTAATAATGATAGTTTTACATTGGGTAAGCTCCCAAACAAATATTTTAGCAATAATCCTTTGGATCCGAAACAATATTTTTCAGAACCATTACCAATTATGACAAATAAAATAGTAGATATTGATTCACCTAAGGAAACAACTAAAGAAGATGAAATTTTGAATATACAAGATAAAGTATCTGATTACTCCCTCAAGTTAAATGGCATAAACAATCTTGTTTACATTGCAAATAGCAATAATGCAGTAATTAGCAATAAGAGATTTGACAATTTACAAATAACAGCACTTTATAAAATCAACGAAAACTCAAATATTGGATTAACATTTGGTAATGAAATATTCCCAATTTACATTAAGCAAAACAATGAATTTGTTTTAACTAACAATTTGGTTTACTTTGGAGCGGTTTATAATTGGAATATTTTTGAAATAGAATATGCTGGAAAAATTAGAAGTAATTTTAATTTTATATTTGCAGCGACTCAAACAAGTTCAATCAATAAAACTGGAATGGAATTAACTTGGTTTCCAGATAAGAAATTAGGACTATTTATGGGAATCGAAGCATTTACAAATGTTTCCAACTATAGGGGTGCTCTTGAATTTTCTGGGAAAACAAATCTTTACTACGGAATAACTTACAATTTTTAAAATGACAATAGTAATAGAGCTCGTACTATTTCAATTTAGAAATTATTTTTCAATTAATAAAAATTACAAAAAAAAGGAAACATAAAAAATGCAAAAATTAATTTTAATTGTAACTTCGTTTATGATGCTTTTCTTAATAGCCTGCAACGAAAGTACCGTGAACCCAATACCAAATAGCCAAAATATTAATACTGATTATTTAACCATACACGTTTGGAAATTGGAAAATACTTCTTTTAGTGGTGGTGTCATAAAGTCAACTAAATTCAAGTTCGAAAAAGATTCAACTTTCAGTTCTTTAATTGAAAATACTTGGTTCAAAGGAACGTGGTCTTTAGCAATTCAGTCAAATCCGGGTGATTCATCTATAGTGGACACTGTTCTCAAGTTAAATTATGGTCCGAATGCACCGTACCTCAATACTTATTATCAAGTCCGTAAGTTAAATGCTGAAAGTTTAAAAATTGAAATGTATAGTAATACAAAACTGATGTATGAATATATACCAGAGACAAAAATTTCAAATGAGGTAAGTATTACTGGTGATATAATATACGATGTTTCTATGTCAGACCTTTCTGAAAAAGATTTAACCAATGCAAAAGTTTGTATTATTTGGGTGCAACCAGATAATGATGAATCCACTGTTGTATATGGTATAGGGAATCTTAATAAGGATAACCTCACATTTAACTTAAAAGTAGATGATTCATATCCTATGAGTTTGTTTATTTCAAATAGTTATGGTGTAAATGGCTATTTCAATGTTGGATACGTAGTTTTGCTTTGGGGAGATGATATTAAAAATGGAAAAGTACTTAAAAATACTGATTTAACTGGTAGAAAAGTTGGAATGGTTGCGAGTAGAGGTTTCGTTTATGTAGGAGGCGATTATCAAAAATGGAACGTTAATCAAACAATGCTTCAGGGAGAAATCAAACAAGGATTTAATTATTGCGAAGGTTGGTACTCAAATCAACAAGGTGTTTATGATGGCTGGATACCTACTCCTTTGAAGCAAAAGCAGATTATCAAAGTTGTTCCGAGTTGGAAAAACGACTCATTTGTTTTTCCAAACTGGACTTAATTAATATTTTCATTTGAAAATCACAAAAGCCCAATTGTAAGATTGGGCTTTGTTCATTATAATTATTAGACATCTAACAATAATTAAATAATTGCAAAAAGTGAATTATTTGTGTA
>CAZYXG010000092.1:0-3235 GCA_964650885.1 uncultured Hyphomicrobiales bacterium
TGGCTCTTATCTTGATTTTAATTTTGTGAAAGAATAATTTAGTTATGATTGTTCAATTTGTTTGTTTTCTGGTTCATTTGCATCAACTCCTAACTCATAGTTAATGTCTTCAGCTTTATTTGGCTCTGGCTGCAAACTTCTAATTGATTTCTTTTCTTGTCGAAGTGTATAAAGATAAAGCCCTTCCACTTTTTCTCTAGCCCATGGGGTTTTTCTAAGAAAAGCTAAGCTGGACTTAACACTCGGGTAGTGATTAAAGCTTTTTATTCGGATTTTCAACCCTAATTCTTCCCAACCGTAATATTCCACCAAATGATTTACAATCATTTCTAGCGTTTTGCCGTGTAGTGGGTCGTTTTTGTGTTCCGCAATTTGCAAGTAATTTCCAATTAATTCATTTTTGATTGGCAATATATGAAAGTTCTTTGCATTTTCAATGATAAAACTACTGTTTGCTTATTTTTTGACCCAAGCAAGGGTAAGTGTTTATACTGATTTATTGCAAAAAATTAGAAATCAGTAATTCTGCTTAATAAATCATAGTTCTAATAGTAATAATTTGCATTTGTAATCATTGGATGATTCTAAATTTAAGGAGAAACATTATGAATGTTAAAGCAAACACAGACTATTACTTTTCACAAAATTTAACTGCTGCCCAAGAAGGAGCATTATTAGCCAGATTGAATAGATCTAAGCTTTCAATAAATAAATTCAAAGTTACTTTGACTACTTTGGAGCATGGCGAATCGCAATATAGCCAAATTGAAGATGCTCTTTTGAGCGAACGCACAAAATACTATCAAATTTTAAATCAGTTAAACAGAGTGCGAGCAAAGTACAACCAAGAGCAAATTACCGATGAAATAAGCACAGTTAAACAAGAAACAAGATATATTTCGGATAGAGATTTTTATACTCCGCAATTTATGTCTGTTTCCAAACAAACTAGTCGCTACGAATATATGTTTAATGGTGGTTACAACCAACACCGAATTACAAACAATAGACATACAAGCGTGATTGATACTGCTTCTGCTATGTAAATATGAAAAAGTAATTTTAAATATATTATCTTCTAGAATTTAATATTCTTGAAGAATTACAGCGGTATAGCCAATCTTTGAACCTATAAAAACAAATGTATAGTTTTTGCCATAGTTCAATCGAATGTCATTCAGTTTGGTTGCGGTTTTAGTTATATCATCAGAATTGACAAACCAATAACTTAGTTTTTTCTCGTTGTCCATAAATCTTGGGTCGCAAATTGTCTGATACGGCAATTCATCACTCCAAGGGCTTGTTGAGCCAGTGCTTGAATTAGGGTCGGAATCATAAACACGCAACGTACCAAAATCTTTAGCTGCATTCGCAGCCCTACGTTTATAGAAATTTGGTGGCGAATCCATTGGCAAACTTGTAAAATCACCCAAATCAATACTGCTTGCATCGCCCGAAGCAACTAATAAATTTCGTTTATCGGTAGTTGAGTTATAATTAAAACTTTTCCCATTAACTGAAATGTTATTTGTTCCTTGACTAACTATAGTTGCTATTACGTTTGAATAAGGTAGCCTCACATTATTAAATCTATTTGCAATATTAATTTCAACAAAGTCTTTATCTGGTACTCCATTCAAAAACTGCATCAATACACCCTCTGTGAGTGGCTTTAGCGATATATTCTTAGCTGCATCATCTATCAAATAGTAATTATTCACTCCTTCATCATCGGTGCTGGCTATAAAATTCAAATTATTATTAGTTTCAAATTTTTGAAAAGCAGAGAATAAATATTTTACTGGTGGCGAAGTTGAAAATATAGATATAGGTGCATCTCCAGATTTTAAAATTTGAATCGGCGATGAAGAGTAGCTTCGCACTTCTCCAGCAATTATTTCACCAGCAGTATATCCACCACCCGAAGTATCCCTAGCTCCTAAAGACACATTAATAGTTTTATTGTTCAAAAAATTAAGAACTCTTACTTGAGTCCTTCCTTGGCTAATAGATTTATTCTTAATTTCTTCATTGAGCAGCAAAGAGATTTCTCCATTAACTGAATCCGACACAAAAAGTGTATAGTTCTGACCTACTGTTAGTGCTGCAACAAACTTATTAAGCACACCTCCATTGGATGAAATAATTAAAGTATCTTTCTCGCTCAATTTGCAGGATTCAATTGTAGCAAAATCTGATATACTATTGGGAGAGATGTTTGGGATTAAACTTTTACCTAAGTTATACTCCAAATTAATTGACTTGCTGGAAATATTCACTATCTTAACGAAAGCATCTTTATTAGTCTGCGAGGCTAACTTTTGCATTGAATTAATTTGTTTATTTTCTTCATCCAATAAATAAATCCCAGTCGAACCATCTAATTCAAGTGCTGTAAATATTAAGTAATTGTAAGATTGCGATGAGTTTAAAGTTACTTCATAAGTGCCAAGCTCTGTTATACCATTCTTATTATATTGCACTGAAAAAACAAATTTGCCACTTGGTATTTCAATATTACTTGTCAAACCTCTATATCCCAAACTACTTGCCAAAGTCTTACCCGAAGGGCAACCAAGCGAATAACTAAAAGCACCAATACTATCGGGAACAAAATTAGCAAATCTAACAAAAGTATAATCTATTTCGCTCGGCTTGCTGAAAGATGTCGTAATGAAGTAAATTGAGTCAATCAACTTTTGAATAGTATCCCTTGGAGAACTAGGAATCCCGAAGAATGTGTAATTGGTTTTAGATTGGAACTTAGTCTTATAGGATGACCTTTTTTCAACTATATTATTGAATAAAACACTAGCAAAAGCAGAGTCCCCTATTGGGTTAATTGCTTCCGTATTGGTCAAATATGGGACATTTACAAACTCATACTTAGCTTCAAAACTTAAGGTGCGTGGTGCTTTATCTCCCGCCAAATTGATAAACCGCAAGTAGATTGTGTTTGATTGCGATGGCTGCTCCACAAGCAATGGATTTTCTTGCGGGCAAGCTGTCAAAATGATTGCTATGGCAAGAACTAAGATTAAATTATATATTTTTTTGAATTGCATTTTCATTTGTTTCAAGTTTCTATTTTAGCAAAATTAACGAATTTACTTCAAATCGAGATTACGAAATACGGTTTTGTCTAATTCAAGACGACTACAAACTAGTTTTAATCCATTCATAACTTCACAAAAACAAAAAACGCTCCACTACTTTTTAATAGTGGAGCGTTTAC
>CAZYXG010000093.1:0-3231 GCA_964650885.1 uncultured Hyphomicrobiales bacterium
CTCAAAAGGATTTATTTTGCGTAAAAAGTTTGAAATTTGGATTTCCAACTCGCTAAGTGTGGAAAAATTTGGTTTTGCAAATTTATTTTACGAAATTTGTAACTATGCTTTTTGCAAAAATGAAAATAGTTACTTTAGAAAATTCAACACATTAACGGATTATTTATAATGGCAGATTTATCGAAAGTCAGAAATATTGGGATTTCGGCTCACATTGACTCAGGAAAGACTACTCTCTCTGAGCGTATTTTGTTCTATACTGGTAAGATTCATAAAATCGTGGAAGTTCGCTCTAAAACAGGCGATGGACCAACGATGGACTCTATGGATTTGGAAAGAGAAAAAGGTATTACTATCCAATCGGCAGCTACTTTCTGCGAATGGGGCGATTACAGCATTAACTTGATTGACACTCCTGGTCACATCGACTTCACTGTAGAAGTTGAGCGTGCTTTGCGTGTGCTTGATGGTGCAGTACTTGTACTTTGCGGTGTGGCTGGTGTACAATCTCAATCTATTACTGTAGATAGACAAATGAGAAGATATGGAGTGCCTAAAGTTGCTTTCATCAATAAATTAGACAGACAAGGAGCTAATGCCTACAAAGTTACAGCTCAACTTCGTGAGAAGTTAGGTCATAATGCTGTGATGATTACAATTCCTATGGGTTCTGAAGATAATTTTGCTGGCATTATTGATTTGCTTACTATGCAAGCTATTTATTTCGATGGCGAACAAGGTGAAGAAATCAGAAGAGAAGCTATTCCTGCTGAATATATTGAGATTGCTAAAGAAAGACGTAATACACTTGTGGAAGCTGCTTCAGATTTCAACGATGCAATCGCTGAAAAATTCCTAATGGAAGAAGAAGTTTCTTCCGAAGAATTGATTCCAGTTATCAGAAGAGCTACAATTGATTTGAAAATGGTTCCAGTATTTACTGGTTCTGCAAAAATCAATAAAGGCGTTCAAATTTTATTAGATGGCGTTGGCTTATTCTTGCCTAATCCAACTGAAATTAGAAACATCGCTCTTGACAGAAATGATGACGAGAAAGAAGTCGTTTTGGAATCAGACGATAACAAACCTTTGGTTGCTCTTGCATTCAAATTGGAAGATGGTCGCTATGGTCAATTGACTTATATGCGTGTCTACCAAGGAAAGATTAAAAAAGGCGATTTCGTAATCAATACTTCAAACGATAAAAAATATAAAGTTCCTCGTTTGGTTCGTATGCACGCATCGGATATGATTGAGATTGAAGAAGCTGGCGCTGGCGATATCGTGGCTACATTTGGTATTGATTGTGCTTCTGGCGATACTTTCACTGATGGTAAGGTAAACTATGGTATGACTAAAATGTACGTACCAAATCCAGTTATCGAGCTTTCTGTGAAACCAAAAGATAAAGCTGGCTCTGAGAGTTTCTCTAAAGCATTGAATAGATTCCAAAAAGAAGATCCTACTTTGCGTGTTTCTCGAGACGAAGAGTCTGGCGATACAATTATCAAAGGAATGGGCGAGCTTCACTTAGAAATTTATATCGAACGTATCAAACGTGAGTACAACACAGAAGTTATCGTAGGTCAGCCGAAAGTAGCATACCGTGAAGCAATCACAAAACGTTCAGATTTTGACTATACTCACAAAAAACAAACAGGTGGTTCGGGTCAATTCGCTCGTATTGCTGGATACTTCGAGCCAATCGGTGGCGACAACGAAGGTGGGTTTGAATTCATAAATAAAATTGTCGGTGGAGTTGTTCCTCGTGAATATATCCCTGCAGTCGAAAAAGGATTCCAAGAGCAATTACATGAAGGCGTATTGATGGGTCAGCCAATGGTTGGCGTTAGAGCTGAATTAAACGACGGTTCTACCCACGCAGTGGATTCATCGGAGATGGCATTTAAAAGTGCTGCAAAAGCATCTATCAGAGAAACTATCTCTAAATGCGGCCCTGTTATTCTTGAGCCAATTATGCTTTTAGAAACATCAGCACCAGAAGAATTTCAAGGCCCAGTGATTGGTCAAATCAATCAACGCCGTGGTATTATATTGAATACTTCTATGGACAATGGCTACGTAGTAATCGAAGCGGAAGTGCCTTTGAAAGAAATGTTTGGTTATTCTACAGAACTTCGCTCTGCTACTCAAGGTAAAGGCGAATTTTCAATGGAATTTTTGAAATACGCTCAAGTGCCAAAATCGGTACAAGAAACTATTATTAAAGAATACCAAGAAAGAATGAAAGAAGAAGGCAAATAAGCCAACCAAATTCATTATCAATTTTTTAAAGCTCTGCTATTTAAAAATAGTGGAGCTTTTTTTTGTGTCTAATTAAAATTAAAATTTGATTTTGAAGTGATTTAGTGTTTAATGTTTTTAATCCAAAAATTATCAAGTACTTCTTTAATTGATTTTAATCCAAATTTATAAATTAATCTTTTTTTATATGTTTGTACTGTTTTTACATTTACCTTTAGTTGTTTTGCAATTTCCTTTTCTAATAAACCCTCGTTTATTAGATGTGCAACTACTAATTCTTTTAAAGTTGGTTTTGATTTATATTCTTTAATTAATTCAAACATATTGTGGCAGTAAGGACTAATAAAAGTTCCACCCTCAATTGCTAGTTTAATTGCATCAAATAATTGTTCTTTTTTAAATATCTTATCTATATAGCCCTTAATGTTGTATTCTTCACTAGCTTTCAAATAATAAGGATTGAAATTGCTTGAAAATAAAATAAAATTAAACTGAAGTCCCAATTTTTTGCAAACCTCTAAAACACCTAGCCCATCTAACTCTGGCATTTGCAAATCAAGCAAAACCACATCAATTTGGTGTCCCTGTTGAGCATATTCCATAAACGCCAAACCATTTTGAAATCCTTTGCAATTAATGTTTTGACCTAGTCCATTGCTATAATCAGGTAATGTTAATTGTATTAATTCTATAATTGAATTTCGTAAATTTTCATCATCATCTACTATTGAAATATTTATTGAATTCATATAACTTTCTAAAATTACTTATACTTACACTTTTCTAAATTAATTAGTATTTAGGATAATAGCAAGAACTATTTTGTTAAGAAAAATATAAATTCAATAAATTGCCTTACAACTTGTAAGGTTTTTTTTTCTTGCATTGTTTAAATATTTGTTTTAATTTGTATTCCAAGAAAAGGAAAAAGGAATTTGAGTGTGAAATTTGAAAGAAAAATGAACT
>CAZYXG010000094.1:0-2749 GCA_964650885.1 uncultured Hyphomicrobiales bacterium
CTTTTTTTTTCTTGCATTATTTAAAAACTTGTTATAATTTACATTCCAAGAAAAGTAAAAAGGAATTTGAGTGTGCAATTTGAAAGAAAAATGAGCTCAAGTGTAACTAAATTAGTGTTTGAAGTGTTATATACTTTAGGGCGGTGTTAATTGAGAAAAGTTTACTCAATAACAATTGATGGAATTATCTTCCAAACAGATAAATTCATCATTTCAAAATAATTTTTAACAATCGCCCTAAGTATTTCGGTACTTAGGGCTTATTTTTTAGGATGAAATATGAAATACTTTTATTTAACATTATTTATATTTATTCTAGTTTTTAATTTCAATTCTTTCTCACAGAATCAATGGGAATTATCAGACAAGCTTCTATATAAAGACACAGATACAGAAGTTTTCGAAATTAAATATTTAGGAAATGGTGTTTGCATACTTACTGGTGTATTGTCAGGCTCTTTATGTGTTATTTATAAGAGTAAAGATTATGGGAAAACATGGGAAAATACTTACAATGAATATTTTGAGTTTAATAGTGATACTTTGCCTTCTCCATTCTCACTCAAAAGTACTTCTATAGTCTCAGAGGATGCAATATTTGCATTATATGATGACTTTCCAGCAATAAAAAGATTTTATTATAATTCAAAAGAGCAAGATACATTCAAAATTACTAATATGAATATTCCAACCAATATAAAAATGTTTGATGAAAACTTTGGTGTAATTACAAATCAAGGATTTTTATATATAACAAAAAATGGATGGGTTAATTATGATTCAGTTTATCCTGAAGGATTAATTCGTGGATTAAATATAAAAAAAAACAAATCTATATCTTTTTTAACAAAATATAATGATAGTACATTTTATGTAGAATATAGTAATAATGTATGGAAGTATAACTTTGTTGACAAAAACTATCTACCATTACATCAGTTTTTCATAAATGATTTAGTTGGGTGGGTGTTTTCACAGAAGCCAATAGGAAAAGGTGATTTTCAGTATAATGTTATACACAAGTCTACTGATGGAGGCATAACTTGGTTAAAGCAATTAGACACTTCTTTTTCAAATTCAACAAACGTTAAAGCTATAAAATTCAAAGACGAAAAAATAGGTATTGCAATCGCAGCCCCAAACTATATTTATGAAACAATTGACGGAGGGGAATCTTGGAGAATATCAAAGTTTAATTCCCCAAATGGTAATAATGGACAGCTTTTGTATAAAATAGAATTTGTTGAAGATATGATATTTATTGGTACAGATGGGAGTGGTATATGGCGAAGACCAATATTTCCAAAAACAGATGTGGAGCAGTTTGAAAAAGTGAATATCACTTTTCCCAATCCATTTCAAAATAGCTTTACAATTCAAGATACAGAAATTGCTAAGGGAAAATATTTGCTGAAGATAATTTCACAAACTGGGGCGGAATTAATTTCTGAAAAGATTGACTTTAATGATAACTATAATGTTAATGCAGATTTGCCAAATGGTGTTTATATTTGGCAATTAATCGGAAAACAAAATTACTACGGAAAGATAATTAAACAATAAATCAATTAGGGACAAAATGAAAAACAAAATACAAATTCTAATCTTAGCTATTATGCTGTTATTTACAAGTAACTCTTTGCAGTCAGCAGATTCCCTCTGGACAAAAGTAAGCTCTTTTTCTTCTACATTAACTTTGAATGATATTTACTTTATCAATAAAGATGTTGGTTTTATTGCTTCACAAGTAGGTAAAATATTTAAAACAATTGATGGTGGAGAAAATTGGAAAGTAATTCAAACTTCGACTACAAAAGATCTTAATTCAATAGAGTTTGCTGATTCTACATTTAATAATTCAAATAATAATATTGGATATGCAGTTGGATTAACAGGTACTATATTAAAGTCAATAGATCAAGGTGAAACTTGGGTTGTACAGAAAAGTGATAATACATATGCATTAGAAAATGTATGTTTGTTTAGTCATGAAATTGTCATAGCAGTTGGTAATGCTGGTACAATTATAAAAACTACCAATCAAGGAAATAGTTGGGATACTTTATATTCAGGTGTAAAAATATATTTAAATAATATAACTCATCAATCGAATTATTCTTGGATTGTTGGTAATACTGGTGTAATTTTATATTCTGATAGTTTTAGTAATAAATGGATTCAGCAAAAGTCAAATGTAACAAATGACTTATTTGGAGTGCATTTTGCAACAAAATTAAAAGGTTGGGCTTGTGGATATGATGGGGTAATATTACATACTTCTGACGGCGGAGGGAACTGGAACAAACAAGAAAGTGGAACAAAGAGTATGCTATTAAATATTAAATTTATTGATACTTTAAACGGTTGGGCATTCAGTAGAAATGGATTGATTATAAATACAATAGATGGTGGTTTAACATGGAATCAACAAGTAAGTGGCACAACAAAATCAATTACAAGTTCCCACTTCTTCGATAAATATAATGGTTTTGCAGTTGGATTTAATGGTACTCTATTGAAATATAAAGCAACGCCTTCTTCAATTGAAGCAGAACAAACAACAAACACAAATCTAACCCAAAGCACCCAAATAGAACTATTCGACATACTTGGCAGAAGTATAGCTATTTTCCAAAGTTATGAAGAACTAAAAGCAAATATTGATAGCTACACCCCTCCCCACTTAGTCAAATGGCGAGACTCTGGCGGTATTTATCATTTCGAGAAGATGAAATAAATGAAAAAAAAG
>CAZYXG010000095.1:0-2716 GCA_964650885.1 uncultured Hyphomicrobiales bacterium
TACAGATAAATAATATTATTTTAAGGAAAATTATGAGAATTCTATCATTAGCTCTAATTGCCATTACAACAATTTGTCTTGCTGCAAACGATATACATATTGCCAATGAGCCAGACAAAGTAGTTGTGTTCAGAAAAGGAGCGGAAGTTACTTTTCTGTTTAAAGCAAACCTAAAAAAAGGTGTGAACTCAATTGTTATAGACTCAATGCCCGGTGGCTTAGAAGCAGACAAAATAAATATTTCAGAAAAAACAGGTTTGCCAATTTCTTCTATATTTTATATTACAGAAAAACGCAAAGAAAACCTAACACCAGATGAGAAAATCATTAAACAAATTAAAGACTCAATTGAAGTTAAAAATGATTTACTTTTAAAAGTCGAAAGTAAAGTAACTACTTTTGAAGAAGAAATAAGTTTAATTAAAAATTTTAAATTAGGCAATGATAATTTAAAAGTTGAGAATTTAGTAGCTCTAACAAACTTTTACAATAAACGAATTAATGAAATCAAGATTGAGCTAATTGTAAAATCTAAAGAGAAGTTAAAACTTCAAGTTGAAGTTGAATTATTAAATCGGAAATGGAGTGAAATTGCAAATGGTAGTACACCTTTAAAAACACAAATGCAATATAAATTCAACGTTTTTGCATATGATAATGGAACTTCAAATTTTAAGCTTGTATATTTTGATACTAGAGCAAGTTGGAAACCATATTATGAAATTAGAATTAAAGATATTAATTCTCCAATCATATTTAGCTTGAATGCTTCTGTAACTCAAATGACTGGATACAATTGGAATGAAGTAAATTTAGAACTTTCAAATAAAGCACCAAATAACAATAACTCTTTACCTAGTTTAACCCCAATCTATATAGAAAGAAGAACTACATATTACAAAAAAACAGAATACAACAATTCTAATGATGATAATAATGATGATTCCCCTCTAAGGCCAAAGATTAGTAGTTCTTACGTTAGAGAGAAAGAAATTGATTTAGAATCAACTTTTCCTAAAATTGCAGTTGTAAATAGTACTGTAGAATCTCAAACATTAAATATGGTTTACAAATTAAACAATAAGGAGTCAATCAAATCTAATGATGATGAACAAAGGTTTCAATTGATTGATA
This sequence comes from uncultured Hyphomicrobiales bacterium, assembly GCA_964650885.1. Lineage (GTDB taxonomy): Bacteria > Bacteroidota > Ignavibacteria > Kapaibacteriales > UBA2268 > JAPLFM01. The sequence goes on from CAZYXG010000095.1 coordinate 1,135, forward strand.
TTGAAGCTCCTGCAAACTATGAATATTACGCAGTTCCTAAAAAAGACCCAAATGCTTATTTAATTGCCAAAATAGCTAATTATGGTTCTTACAACTTAACTCAAGGGGAATCAAAAGTTTATTTTGAAGGTACATTTGTAGGGAATTCATATATTAACTCTAATTCAATTGATGACACTTTGTCTATTCCCTTAGGAAGAGATGAAGAAATACAACTAAAAAGAGAAAATATCAAAGAGTTTTCAAGTTCAATATTCCTAAGTTCTAAAGTTGAGCAAGGTTTTGGAAATAGAATTACGATTAAAAACAACAAAAAGAAAGGCATTAAAATTACTTTGATGGACCAAATTCCTGTAAGAAAATTCGATGGTGCAGATGTTGAAATTGAAGATATTTCTGGAGCTAATATAAATGAGCAAACTGGATTTCTAACTTGGAAAGTAGAAGTTGATAAAAATGAAAAGAAAACTATAGACTTCAAATATAAAGTAACTGCTACCAGTAACGCAGTTGTTCCAAGATAGAATCAATAAATAAAAACCAAAAATAAGCTCAATTCAAATGAATTGGGCTTTGCTTATTATCTAATACCATGCATTAATTTATGTATCAAGTTTTGTGGTGGCAGACAGTTTTGTGGTAAAAATCGCCAACTTCTTGTAGCTGCTGAATGTTAGTGGTAATTGTAGAAAACAAAACCGAATGAAAACCATAGACAAAAACATATTGACTTTTGGACTTTTGACAGAACTTACAAACTCTCAAACTGATAATTTTGAGATTATAAAAAATCATTGGAAAAAGTTTAACGCTGAATTAAAAAAATATAATTTAATCCAAAACGGTGGGAATTGGGAAAAGTACGGAATTAATTTTATGACAAACGAAACGTATTTTTACTTGACAACAATTCCACAGGACAAAATGATTTTCCCAGAACATTTCGTTATCAAAGAAATCCCCAAAAAGAGATTACGAAATATTTACACATACAGGCAAAATATAAAATAGACAATTTACCATATTTATAAAAAAATATTGCCGAACTCAAATTTGACAAGTGTGCATTATTCAAAGACAGGATTTATTCATTTTGAGAAGTATGATTATCGTTTTAGTTGGGACAAACCAACTTCTGAAATTGACATTTATTTCCCTGTTAAAACGAAGAATTAATTAAGGAAAAAGCAAGTATTAAAAATTATAAAAAAGAAATTTTAGACAAAGTTTGTTACACCGAACTAGTATACAGACGAATTAATAAGAAACTGAATATAGAACTTTCAAAAGACAAAATTGAAGAACTGATTTCAGCAATTATCTCGGAAACAGACGAAGCAAAATTTCAAAAATCAGGAAAGAATATTTACATAACAAACAGCGAAAGAAACATTCGGTTGACAATTAATTCCTTTACGAACAGAATAATTACAGCAGACATATTGACTAAAATAACAACGAATGAAGAAAACAACGAAAGCATAACAGCAGCTACAAAAAAGTGGCGGTTTAGTTGTTAAATGAAGCTTTGTGCTTCGTATCAAGTTCAGTGGTGGCAGACAGTTTAGTGCTTCGAAATCGC
>CAZYXG010000096.1:0-2713 GCA_964650885.1 uncultured Hyphomicrobiales bacterium
GTAATTTCTTAATCAAAAACACATCACAAATTGAATTACTCAACTATTTCTACTTGTATAATCGGCTAAGCTGACATCGTCTCTTAGTTTTTTACTGTGCGATAGGAGCATACTATAACGCAATCGGCGGTCTAAATTGCCAAGTATATTATATGCTTCTGTAATTTCTGCGAATTTCTTAGCTATAGCTTCACTTCCTGGGTTTTTATCAGGATGGAATACTTTGGCTAACTTAACATAAGCTTCTTTGATATCTGCTGAAGATGATGTTCTTTCTATTCCCAGCACTCTATAATAATCTTTTATTTTGTAGTCTTTCGTTTTCATTTTTTATTTTCTCCAATAGCAAATTATTTGTCCAATTCGCCCCCCGACAAATGCAATTTGCACTATTAAATTCAAAACTTTATAAGTAAAAACACCTGTTTTTCAAAACTGTGTTAAATTTTTATACTTGTGTGGATTTCTACTTCCGCATCCGATGGCAATTCCGTATAACTAATCACTGATACCATTGGGTAGGTGGTATGAATCATTCGTTGGAAATACGGACGTATCTGTGCCGAACAAATTACAACTGGCAAATGTCCAGCAAGTGTAATTTCATCAATTGCATCGCCCATTGAGCCACGAATTGCTTTCACTATCTCGCCAGGAAGCCCTAATGTTGGGCTTGTGCTGGCTGTATTGCCAGTCGCCAAGGCGTTAGTCATATTGTCTTCAAGCTCAGGATCTATACCAATTGCGTGGATAGTTCCGTTGTAATCTTCGTATAATTTTTTGATAGTGTCCGATAGATTATGTCTTACATATTCGGTTAGCACATCTACATTTTTCGTGATTTTATAATAGTCAAGCAATGCTTCTAATATTTTTGCCAAATCTTTTATTGGAATTCCTTCCGAAAGTAGATTCTGACATACTTTCTGCACTACTGAAATCGGCAAACTATCTGGCGTAACTTCATCTACAAGAGTAGGGTAGTCAGTTTTCAAATTATCTACCAAATCTCGCATATCTTGTCTATTGAGCAATTTATATGAGTTGCGACGCAGCAGTTCAGTCAAATGAGTAGTTAGCACTGTTGCAGATTCCACAACTGTATAGCCCATAATTTCAGCATTTTCTCTTTCGTGGTTCGATATCCAAGTGGCAGGAAGCCCAAAAACTGGCTCTGTCACTTTAATACCATTTAGCTCGCCCTCTGCATTGCCAGGGTTCATAGCCAATAGCATATTCGGATGTAATATATTACTAGTTATTTCATTCCCACGAATTTTAATAACATATTTTTCTGGCTCTAATTGTAAATTATCTCGTACTCTAATTGGCGGTAGCTTATAGCCCAGCTCCGTTGCCAATTGCTTGCGAACATTTGTAATACGTTTGAACACATCGCCACCTTGGGTTTCATCCACTAACGATATTAAACTATAACCAATTTCAATTTCAATTGGATCAATTTTCAATAATTCTTCTACAGGTTGCTCTTTTGGCTCCTCTTTGCTATCTTCCACAAGCTGAAGTTCAGCTCGCAAACTATCGTCAGCTTCTTGCTTCATTCCTTGAATTCTTACAAATCCCATTCCACCAATTCCAGCTGATAACAGAAGAAATGGCAACATAGGGAGACCTGGCAAAATTGAGATGATGAGCAATGCACCAGCTGCTAAAAATAGTGGCTTAGGTTTGTTCCCAAATTGCTCGCTTAGTTCGACTTCTAATTTATCGGCTGCACCAGAACGAGTTACCACCAAACCACCTGCCACAGATACTAATAGAGCAGGAATTTGAGAAACAAGTCCATCACCAATCGTCAGAATAGTATAAGTAGAAATTGCCGTTGTGAAGTCCATTCCTTTTTGTGCCATACCAATAGCGAAGCCACCCAAAAGATTGATACCTGTGATAATAATAGCTGCAATTGCATCACCCTTGATAAACTTTGCAGCACCATCCATAGAACCATAAAAATCAGATTCACGAGATAGTTCAACACGGCGTTTGCGGGCAGTTTGTTCATCAATAAAGCCAGCGTTCAAATCAGCATCAATACTCATTTGTTTACCTGGCAAGGCATCTAAAGTGAAGCGTGCGGCCACCTCGGCTATACGAGTAGAACCTTTAATAACCACAACGAAATTAATTACAAGCAATATCATAAAGATAATGAAACCAACTATATAATTGCCAGCGATTACGAAATTACCAAAAGCGTGGATTATATCGCCCGCCTTGCCATCGCCTAAAATTAGCCGAGTGGTGGCAACGTTTAGCCCAAGTCTGAATAAAGTTGTAATCAAAAGAATGGTCGGGAAAGCAGAAAATTCGAGTGGTTTCACCAAATAAATAGAAACCATTAGAATTAGAACAGAGATAGCAATACTAACTGCCAAAAATAAATCTAAAAGAAAAGCAGGCAAAGGAATAATTAGCAAACCGAGGATTAACAAAATCCCAATAGCTAAACTTATATCCTTATTTCTAAAAAAAGCATCAAGCCCATTATTAGCCACTTGACCAACACGGGAGTCTTGAAAAGCTTGTAATTGTTTATTTTTAGCCATAATTCAATTAAAATGATTTATAAAGCTAATAATTCAAATACTTTGCCAAAGTTAAGAAAAGTGAGTTATAAGTAAATTTTCGGCAAGCTCAATATCTACAAGCTAAATGACCAAGAAATAAAAATTTCACAGCACTTTATTGCAAT
>CAZYXG010000097.1:0-2641 GCA_964650885.1 uncultured Hyphomicrobiales bacterium
AAGAACTTAAAGATTTAAAAAATAGATGCACAATTCCAAATTAGAAATCTATTTTCAACCTTGTTCAGAATCTTATACATGCTTTAAATTGATGTCAGTTTGTTGCAATCCTGATGGCACTTTTCAAAAAACTATAAACCAGATTTTTTCGGATGGATTCTCAACTTGTGAACCACTTTGGCATTTGAAATTCTCTACACCAAAAAGAAGCGATGAAGATGAGGTATGTTACCAAATTACTTGCAGATAAACATTTTAATTAATCACACAGGGAGTTACAATATCTCCCTGTATTTCTTAACTTAGGAAAAAAAATGCAAATTATTAAATTGATTGTTTTGATAATCTTCTGTAACATTATGGCAGGATTTGCACTAGATTATAAATTTCAAACATTAACAAGTGATTTTAAGGATATTACACATTATGAAAATCAAGTTATTGTTTATGGAGATGATAACTTGATTAAATATTCTTCAGACTTTGGAAATACTTGGGAAAATAAGTATTTAGTAGGTGTCACTAAAATTAATTTTATCAAGTATCAAAGTTCAAGTATTGACTTTATTGTGGATGATAGTCTTTATTTCAATTCTGAAAATATTAATAGCATTCCAACAAAGAAAATCGCAATAAGAAAACGTTTTATTTGGAATATAAAAGCAAGCAATGAATATTTTGTAGTTGTTTATGACTCTATTATGGATATTTACAAGAAAAATGATTTTTCTTTGCAAACAATATCATTTGATAAAAAGAATAATCAGACTGCACTTCTTTTAAATGACAAATCAATATTTATATCTAGAGATCAGGAAAATCTTAAAGAGTATGATTTGAAGACATTTGAGCTTATTAAAGAATATTCAGATTCTTGTAAAAACTGTAGAGATATTACTGACATAAAAGTTATTCACAACCAATATATAGTTAGTAAACAAAGTAAAAGTCATGAAAATGCAAGTTACTATTTTTCAATAGATACTTTAAATAAAGAACAAATTGAAATTGGAACTTATTTAAAAGGATACGTTTTTGATGTTAAACAAAAAATACTTGGGCCAGAACTTCAAATTGTAGCTGATTCAATTAGATACCATAAATATTTACAACATTCGGGACAAAGTGAAATAGATGAATTATTCTTTTCAACCTATCATTTGTATGATAAAGAAATGAAGCAAATTGCTGTTAATATTAATAATTATTATAATGAATTTATTACTTCTGCAACGAAATTGAGTAACGGAAACATTATTGTAGTTGGTAATAATAATGCAATATTTCTTTCCAAAGATAATGGAATAACATGGGAAAACAAAATGTCTTTAACAAACGATGGTAATTCAAGGTTGGAGAAAATTGGGAATAAGTTAATTCTAAACAATACTTGGAATGCAATTATTACAGAATCTTTGGATAATGGAATTACTTGGAAAAACCAAAAAAGATATGAAGAAGATTTTCGTGCAAAACCACTTACCTCAATTATTGATAGTATTAATGGAAAATTAACTTATTTATTCATTGATTCTGTTTTTAAAAAATCAACAGATAAAGATTTAGACTATACTTTTGCCAAAAAGGATATTAAATTCACAGATTTAAAGAATTTGGAATCAAGTAATATAAATGAATCTACAGATAAATTCAATGTGTTTAGTTTTAACAAAAGATTCCAACTTTCAAAAAATGCTGTGATTCTATTTTTTGATAAAGAGAATAATTTAGTTAAGAATGTCAGATTAGATTCTATGGCTATTCTTAAAATGTTTATAACTGATACTAGCAACTTTAAATTACTTGTTGGCGAAAGAAAGCAAAGTACAATTGATACAGCAAATGGATATATAGTGATTTATGGTAATTCAAAAACAAAATTAATTGAAACAAAAAATGGTGGATTAAGCTGGAATGTACTTGACGTTCTTGATAGCACTTTAGACAATGCTTATAGAGAAATTAAATCAATTAATGATAATTCAGATTTAATGTTAGCTAGTTATTTTCAAATTGACTTGAAAAACACAAGTAAGTCTCTACAAAGATTTTACATTTTAAATATTAATGATGATAAAATAAAAATTGTTTATTACGATTCTTTCAATGAAACTAAGAAAGGAAGTTTATATTTCATTAATCAATTTAAAAATAATTATATATTAAGTTGTCAAAATTATTTTCTTAAACTTGATGAGAATTTCAAAGTAATTGATACAATAACTACTCCAAAAGGTCGAGATTATTTCCAAGCAGTTAATTTAGAAGACAAACTATTACTTTTGTCGAGTGGTAAAAGATTGAATTACTTCCAAGAAAATCCCACAAATTCAATCGAATCAGAAATTACCGAAGACAGACCTAGCTATTTGTATATTTACAACCCATACCCAATGCCTGCTAGGAATTATGTCAAAACTCAAATTGCTTGGGATATTCGTTTCGATATTCAAAAAGCAGACATAGAAGTGTACGATGTTAATGGTTGTTTGGTGCAAACTAATGGCAAGTATTTAGAAATAAAACCTACTGAGCAATATGCAGGTTCACTTATTTGGAACATAACAGACGAAATCCAAAGTGGCTTCTATTTAATCAAAATAAATTATTTCGGGACACAAAAAATTATCCCAATTGTAGT
>CAZYXG010000098.1:0-2420 GCA_964650885.1 uncultured Hyphomicrobiales bacterium
TGATATTGTTGGGATAATAATTATTAGTTTGTTTAGTTTTTTAATTAAGTAATGAAAATAGTAGAGACGCATAATTAACGTCTCTACTGGATTTATCTACTTATTACTATTGGGATGCTTATGCTTTCTATCCCCAGATTAACTTTTGCGAAATATATTCCTGATGATAGATTAGAGCAATCCACAATTAAGTTGCCATTAAATGGATTAATTTTTTGAATTGATAAATTTGTTGCAATAATTTTTGCTCCAAATATATCATACAAACCCAATTCTGCTTCTTCTATATTGAATGATGAATTCCAATATATCATTGTTTTTACAGAATTATTTGCAGGAATTGGATAGGGTTTTTCAAAGTACAAATAAGATTTTTCTGCATTTATCTCTGAATTTATCGAAGTGAGATTATTTAGTCGAACTTTATAAAATCCACCTGGGTATTTAGTGCTTGAGTAATAAACATGGTAGTAATCTTTATCTGATTCTGTAATGTTATCCCAATAGGTGTTATAAGCATTTTCTCTTTTCCAATCAAATAAGTTGTTTCTATTATTTGACTCTAAAAAGAAGTCAACACCAACTACAAACAGTTTTGAATTAAAGTTCAACATATATCTTGCAAATGTTGGAGATATTTCCTTATAGAGTGTGTCTAGTTTGTTTGCAGATAGTACATAAAGCAGTACTAAATTTTCAATGTTCACAGAATCAACTCTTCTATTTATAACAATAAGCAACGAATCTTTTACTTTATCTATGAAATAAGGATAAATCTTATCATATTCTTGTTTTACATTCAATAAATTATCGAAGCTATTGCCACTATCTGTGGAAGTTGAGAACACTATTCTTTTTCCATCTTTCAAAACGTATGATTGAATTACGAATAAATCATTGATTGATGAGTAGTTAATAAAATCAACTTTCTTTCCCTCATTCACTTTGTGAGATACTACGTTCATACCAGTATCCAAAGTATATAAGTTTGTATATATTTGCTTTCCTGTATTAATTGCTTGTGTTATGAAATAGTTTGTGTCCAATTTAGAAAGTATTGCTTCATCGGAATACTGTCTGTTTTTGTCAATAAATAATTTTTTATTTATTGAGATAGTTTTACTATTACCAAAATCCCAACTTTTCATTACTAAACACTCATAGTCGGATGGCATTAGAACTACTAAATTTCCATTAGTATCTATATTTACGCTTGTCTTTTTAGGTAATTTATCTACATTATAAGTACTAAGTTCTTTTCGTAATAATGAATCATTCTTATTAGAAACATATGTGATACCGTCATTGTAACTATTGAAATTCTCTGCTGTTTTAGAAAAATGGTATTCTTTTTCTCCCTTGAATAAAGAATAAGTTAATATTTTGCTTTTTGTGGAAATAAATTTCCAATTCACTCCATTATTAGTTGATTTAAGTATAGATTTATAATCGCCAACTATATATAAAGTTGTGTCATCATATCTTACTAAATCATTAAATGTACCTCCTTCAGAGTAAAAGCTACTATATAAACTGGAGGCTATATAAAGAGACGAACCAACATTCTCGAATTTACTCGATTCTGAATTAAGTTTTTTTAATTTTAATCCTGAGTAAGCTCCCATATCAGACAGAGAATTAGTTGAAAGTGGAGTAAGACTAAAAATATTATTTTCAAAATTAGCTAATGTATGCAGATTTACAAAATCTAATAGCATTGCTTTTTTATTTAGATTTTCATTAGCAATTACTGCTTCATTAAATATTTTATATTTATTGCTTCCATAAACAATTAACAATTCATCTTTTTTTGATTGTATTTGAGAAACATAGCTAACCGAGTCATTAATAAATCTTTCAATCAAGCTATCTTTGCCTTTCAATAAATCTGATTTATTTATACTTATTATATCCTTGCCAATAAATGAATTAAAAAGGAGATGCTCTCTGAAAGATATTAAATAATATGGAAATTCTTTTGTTGATACATTTATTAAGGTATCGCTTATAGTGGCTATTTGATTGAATTGATAGTCAAAGACTTTCAAACTTTGAAACTCCCGAATATAGATATAATTGCTATCGGAAGCAATTGCCTGTATATCATTTATTGTGGCTATCTTTTCGACTTTCCAAGTCAGCCCATTATCATCAGATTCCAAACTTTTCCCATTTTTGGTGATCCCAATAAGTTTGCTAACATTATAATATAATTTAATTATCTCATCTCTTAAATCAGCCACTTGTTGTTTTTTCCAAGTAGTGCCATTATCTTCGCTTGTGAAAATTGAGCCATAGTTTCCATAGCAAATTATTTTCTTATTAACAATTACACAACCTTTGAAATTCATATCCTGATTATCAAAGGAAAGTTGTCTTTCTTGAGAATATATTGCACTTAGACAAGCGAAAAATAGAAA
>CAZYXG010000099.1:0-2416 GCA_964650885.1 uncultured Hyphomicrobiales bacterium
TGGATTATTCAACAAACCCTCCAACTTGGGTTGGAACTCAAGTAGCAAAATACAGAATAGGTACGAGATGTATAATTAAAGAATCTGAAATTTCTATACCACCGACTGGAAAAACATTCGATGAAGATTGGGAAACAGAATGTGCCGAATACAATGAGTGTGAATAATTGACAATTTTTTCGAAAGGGGCGGGAACGCCCCACTTATTTAATGGAGTTAAAATGAAAAACATTTATCTATCAATTTTATTGATTATAAACATTAATTTGATGTTTAGTTCAAATTACGAAATCGAAAGGATGATTACCGATTTCAATGGGGTGGTGAGTATTGGAAATAATGTCCTTTGTTATGGAAATTATGGGATAATCACTTATTCAAATAATAAAGGAATAAATTGGAAGCAGTTAAACATTGGAGATAAGTATGAAATAAAAAAAATCTTAAATTATAACAACAATTTATATGGAAGTACTAATTTAGGTTTAATTAAATCAAAAGATAGTGGGTTAAATTGGGAAAAGAAAGATATTGCTAATCTTAACAGTATGAATAGATTTACAATTAGTAGTGATAAGATATATTTGCAATCAATGGGAAAAATTCAAATATTCGATACAAACTTAGTTTTAATAGATAATGAATTTATAAGTTTGGATTCAGAATTTGTAGTAAATAATTTAATGTCTGACCAAAACAATCTATATATAGCAAGTAATGAAATATTTTTGAGATTAAGTTTAAAGAATAAAAAAATTGATACAATTTTAAATATTTCAACTATTCATAAAAGTTGTCAAAAAATCTCAAAATTAAAAATATCTAATAACAACCTTTTTGCTTTAATCAATATCAAGTACAATGAAAATTGGATAATCAAATCTAATGATAATGGAGATACTTGGAAGTATTATTCAAAAGATAGTACAACTAAAAAAGCTTGTTATAACATAATCGAAGATAGCGTTGTAGTATTATCAAGTCGTAAAGGTAAAACTAATGAAATGTATAATATTGCTTATACAAGATTATACGAAAATAGTGTTTACAAAATAAATGATTCAAGTAATAACAGATATATTACATCAATTGCTGATTCTTCGTTAGTTGACTTTGTAAAAATACAAAATAACTATATTTTAGTTGGTAAGAATAAAATGATAATTGTTTCTACTGACAATGGTAATACTTGGACATTTAAGTCCTATATTGATGCTAAAATAGTAACTTCATCTGGAGGTAATAGTTCGGGTGGAACTCCAAAAATACCATTTATTGCAGATAAAAATACAATGTATTTACCTCAAAACAAAATTATCTACAAAACTATAGATGGTGGAATTACCTGGTTGCCACAAAATTATAGTGATATTTATGATGATTACATGCGTTCTGTGCAAAACTATTATTTTGATGCAAATGGTAATGGAGTATTGTTATGTGCAAATAATGGTAAAAATGAATACTCTACCATAATTACTAATGATTATGGAGATGATTATAAATTAATTAAGAGTACTTATAATCAATATCTTCCCAATAATTATACAAATTATACAAATATTGATTTATTTAAAGGAATTAATAGTGGCAAAAATATTCTATTTGCGAGGACATTTAGTATTGATAAAAGTATTAGAACATTAATAAATGTGATTGACAGTAATTTCAATTTAATTGACTCTGTATATCTTGATTCAATTAAAATAACAAGTATAGTAAAAGATAAAAACGAGAATTTATATTGTTTTGGTAGATATCAAAGCAATTTTAAAACCTCTGACACAAGCTATGGTGACTACGAAATTGATAAGTATGTATTGTTTACTTCTTTAGATAATGGACTTAGCTGGACATTGATTAATGATAACTTGTCAGGATTGATAAAAAAATTAGGAATTGATTATAAAATTATAAATGTAATTGAGAATAAAGTTATCTTCTTCCCAAATATTAATACAGGATATTATTATGTTTTTGACGTGATTGATAAAAAGCTAGAAAAGTATCCAAACATTGGAAATTTTAATTATGCAAATAGAGAGCAATTATTTGAATACAATGATAAAAACTTTATTATTGGTAGTAATGATTTTATTTACAACAATTTTAAATTTGTAGATAATAATTATAATATAGATTCAATTGATTGTAAAGAATTGTTTTATAATTGGGAAAAAATAAATTATTCGAAGTATTTGTATGATAGAGACATAATACTTACGACTTGGAGCAACAATAAAGAAGTATATTTCATAATGGGTAAATCAATTTATGATGCGGATACCCGTTACACTTTTTCCCACAAATTCAATATTGCTAAATTTAAAGATAAAACTATAAGTTCAGCTCCAGAAATTGAATCAGAAAAAGCATACCTATACAACTACAAACCATATCCAATTCCAGCGGTGAA
>CAZYXG010000100.1:0-2383 GCA_964650885.1 uncultured Hyphomicrobiales bacterium
AAAGGGAAATAAAACAAAACAATATTACCGGCGAAGAAATTGTTTTAATGCGCAAGGAAAGATCATTACCGGTAATGAATGCATTGGAGCAGTGGCTGAAAGAAAATTTACTCTCAGGAAAAACAACACCGCAATCACCATTGGGAAAAGCGATCAGTTATTCTTTATCCAGGTGGAAAAAACTCACCGAATATATTTACCATCCTTTTTTAGAAATCGATAATAATCTTGTGGAGAATGCGATCAGGCCCACTGTATTGGGAAGAAAGAATTTTATGTTCTCCGGTTCACATAACGGTGCAGAAAGATCTGCAATCATGTATTCATTTATTGGCTCCTGCAAAATAAACGGAATTAATCCTGAAGAATGGCTGGAAGAAGTATTAAGAAAAATCTCAGATACAAAACTTGCTGATTTACATTTATTACTACCAAACAACTGGAAAAAATCGGAATAACTATGTTTTTCATTAATCTTAGCGAACGTGCTTTGTCGGGGGCTTACCAACCAAAAGCAGTAAGAGATTGTAAAAGACATGCTTTCTGCTTTTATTTTGAAAGCGGATTTGAAGGGGAGGTTGAGGGTGTGAGGGGTTTAAAATAATTCAATTCCTGCTTCATTTAATGCGTAAAGTTTCAATATGGATCATACTTATTTAGAAATTCAGTTTTAACCAAAAGACCGTTTTCATATGATTCTTGTTTAAGCAGTTTATCTAATTTGTAATAATAAATATATTCTAGTGTCCCATCATACCTGTAGGAGTGCGCTTTGTCATTGCAAACACCATCATCGATTTAAATTAAATATCTAAAGCCCACCAATTAAATAATTCCAATCTATTCTTTAAACTCCTTTTGTTTGCATTTACTGGCTGCCATAAATTACTATAACAATTTATTTATATACTTGAAATAAATTAATTGTAGCCCTGACTAATCAATTGACTCAAAGTACCAATCATCTACAACTTTACAATCAGCAGGATTGCATCTAAGAATTAAATAGCCATTCTTCGAAATACCAGCTAAATTACTTATGAATTTAATCTTTATAGTGCTGTCGTTGGCTTCTTCGAAAACATTAATTAAATAAAAATAATCTGAAATAAAATTATCAAACTCAGAGACTAGTATTACTCTTACAACTTTATTATTAAAGTAATATACCTCACTTAACCCTAAAGAAATATCTGCTTTTATTTTTACATTAATTGTATCAATATCATCTGATAATATTTTATTTTGTAAAGAATATCCTATAATGTTTTCGAGCAAAACAGAATCTATATTCAAACCAATCAGGCTATCTGATGGGCTTCTTTGCAAACTATAGTTGCTTGAAAGAAGCGTTGTGATGAGGACAATATTTTTAATGAAATACATATTTGTTTATTTAGTTAATGGTGTTGGCTTAGATACGGGTAGCTTACCATCCTTTCTTCCATGTTGATTTGCACCTGTTTCTTGAGACATACCCTTATCTTTATTTAATGTATTAGATAGTCTAATTGAAAAATCATTTTGTTCTTCTTGAGTTAGAATAGTAAAATTTATGCCATTGTATTTTCCACCAAATTCATTCATAATTACGTTAATCATATCGTGACCAAATTCATGAATTGTTAAATATTCAACTGGTACGGCTGATATATTGCCATCTTCTGTTGCCACGCCAGTCCCATTTTTCATTGTTTGAGTAGGAATCATGGTAATACTTTGATAATCTCGACTGTTAACTACTTTTGGAACATTGTTTTCGTTTTTTTCAATAATTGTAAATGGTTTCAACCCAAAAGTTGTTGCTGCAGCAGTTGAAGATACAAAAGCTAATTCCACTTCGCCATCCATACCAGTATAACCAATTGAATTTCTATTAGCCCTAATACTCACTTCTGTTTTTGAATTAACTAGTAAATCCATAAAATATTGATACATTACTTCTTGCTCTTTTGAAAAACCTGTAGGGGTATTTCCGTTATGGACTAATACATTATTTTCAAATAAAAATCCGTTCTTTTCGACAAAACCGGAGCCAAACATGTAATTTATTGTACTAAGTACGAGTTCTTTGGATGGTGTATCGTAGGCTGTAACCTTTCTTCCATCGTTATCAGTTAACCAAATAGGTGAATTTGCAGAATATACAAAAGGACTCAACGATGGATAATCTTTAAACAATGGATCCACACTCAACCATCTCTCTAACCTTACATCATAAATCCTCGCCCCGAAATCAACTGCATTACCTTCCCCATAAACTTCATCGGTATTTTCTTTTCCATTAAAACCGAATTTATAATTTTCAGCAGTAGCAACCCATTCTCTTCCTGGTAAAATCATACCGCCGGGATCATAATCTTGAGCAACAATTACATCAGGT
>CAZYXG010000101.1:0-2360 GCA_964650885.1 uncultured Hyphomicrobiales bacterium
TGTTTATAGGAGAATGGGAAATGCCAGGATGACTAAAACAAAAAAACTGAGCTAGTGCTACTTTGGAGGAATCACTAACCCAGCAAAACAGTTCTAACGAACAGCAAGATTGCTATTTAGGCTAAAACCAATGTAAAGTTATGGAATAATATTGATATTTTATTAACTACATATATTTGGTTGCTTAAATTTATTTGAATACTCAAATTGGGTAACATTTCATAATGTCATATTGACAAAAAATAATAATTTACAAAAATAAGAGATCAAAAAATAAAAAAAATATCAATAAAAGCAGCTCTAATCATTATCTGCTTGTTCACAGCTATTTCGTATTCCCAAGCAGTAACTGTGTGTTACGAAGATAAACCGAGTGGTAGTGGTACTTATGATTGGGACGTAACAAGAAGTTATTGTCCTAGTTCAGGACACTTTTGTCAAAAAACTACCAATGGAACTTCAAATAATGTTACTATAGAGACAATTTCGGGTGGTGTACTAATAACTACAACACACTCAGGTATAACATTCGTTGTTGTTGGAGATCCAACTTATGGTTCTTTTACTTCTTAAAATGATGGAAAAAACTATACATTCGGATTAGATGAAGTGCTACATATATCAAACAGCATTGAATACCCACAATTAAATGGTTTAAATGTTAATTTGAATGGCTTTTCGACAAATTCAAATGGACAATATTCAGTTTTTATTCCGATTAATTAATCAAAATTGGGTAATTATATAAATGACTACCCTTTATTTACAACTATTATGAAAAACAAAATGAAAACTATAGTTATAATACAATTATTCTTTTTTCTGAATGTATTTTGTGACGATTACAGTTACATCAAAGATTTCGTAGAAGCAAAAGAAGGTGAAGTTTATAAAACTATATCGAAAGATAACTTTGACTTAAGATTATATGTTTTTACTGATGTAAATGCATGTTTTGTTTCTCAAAGTAATATTCCAGATATACTTAAAATACTTTCTACAAACAGTAATAAAATTGAGCCAGTTATCTTTTTTTCAAGTACAAATGAAACTACTGCAAAAGAAATTGCCGAGATTAATAAATGGGAATACAAAGTTGTAGCTGATTTTAATAATTTATATACTGATTATTACAAAATTAAAACATTACCGGCTTTTGTAATATTAGATAATAAAGGAAAAGTATTATTTGTTGATAAGTTAGGAGGAGCCAAGACTTCAGAAGATGTATTATTGAAGATTGCAAATTCTGTAAATAAGTTATTATCTGAAGACCAAAGAATAATTAGTGAATTATTAATTAAAAAAAGTGATAATACAAATATTTACACAAGTCACGTCAGGAAAATAATTTATGACAATAAAAATGATCGATATTTGTTTAATTATGATGTTGGTCCTACTATTTATAGTGTTGATAGTAAGGGGAAGGCAATTGAAACTTTAGTTGTGGACAGCTTTTTAGTTAATAACTTTGCTGAAAATCTAATAGATTTTAATTATGATACCGAAACATTGGATTTAGTTGCAAACATAAATACACGTGGAGTACTACCGCATATATTTCATCATAACTTCAAAAGTAACAAAACCAAAGTACAAGATTTAGAATTTCTGAAATCACATGAAGATAGTATTCAATCATCCATTGATATAGCTTACAGCTCTAAAGATAAAATATATATTTGTACAGTTAGACCTCTCGTTAAATCAAAAATAGTTTCTACCCAATCAAAACCGTACCCTTCTGTTGCTATTATAGACCAAAATTTTAAGTTGATTGAAATATTAAAGTTGACATTTGAGTCTTTAAAAAGAACTAAAAATGGATTTTATTCTATACTTCCCAAAATAATTAATAATCAATTGTTCATTACAAATATGTTTGCAGATGAAGTATTTGTATTTAATACAACTGGTGAATATCTAAGAAAGTATAGAATAAAAAAATCAAAGTATTATAGGTGCGAAGTTGAGGATATGCCTTCATTAGCAAGAGATGAATTTATGTATTTCAGAGGTAGCGCTTCAATTAATAACGTTATATTATACGATAATACGACAAATAAATATTATCTACACTTTCAGAATTTGAACAAAATTACTAAAGATAATTTAAAATTAGCTTTAAGAAACCCAAAAGATGACATACTAATTGAACTTTGTGAAGACGAAAACCAAACTCCTGAAGAATATTTGTTGCCAAGTGAGCACATTCCATTTTATATTGACAATGGAATAGTTCATACATCTACAAATGAAGATGGATTAAAAATATACAAAGTAAAACTTAAATGATTAGGAAGCGAGACTCTGGCGGTATTTATCATTTCGAGAAGATGAAATAAATGAAAAAAAAG
>CAZYXG010000102.1:0-2337 GCA_964650885.1 uncultured Hyphomicrobiales bacterium
AAGTAGAAATAGTTGAGTAATTCAATTTGTGATGTGTTTTTGATTAAGAAATTACACTATCTAAATGTACATTAATAAGCAGATTTAATTCATCGTTAGCTTCTCTTATTTATTCCAATTCAAAACGCTAATTATACTTAGTATAACTTTAATAATATTTATTGAAACTTCTCATAAGATTTTTCGACAAATTGCCAGTTCCTAAAGAACTATTTTTGATTCCCGTGGATGATACTTGATAATAAAAATAGCCCATAACTTAAGTAATGGGCTATAAATTTGATTATAATTTGGAATCCAGCTTTAGTTTTTGACTAATACTTTTAAATTGTAAACTTTGCTGTCTTTCACAATGTTTGCGATATAGCATCCATTTTGAATATTTACTTTGTTCACAGTCAAAACATCTTTATTAGGCGATTGTTCAGAATAATTATAAATTTCTGAACCAATTAAATTATAAAGCTTGAAACTAAGATAGAGTTCTGCTTTTTCACTAAACTTAAAACTAAACTCATTTGAATTGCCGCTAATATTTGTAATCTCATCTTTATAAGGATTTTCAAAATCAACACTTAGTATTTCCAAATTTGATTTAGACAATCCAATTTGACTGGAAGAAATGTAGAAATTATTTTTCATTTCTACTAGAGAGCTTACATTTGGGAACTCATTATCACTTAATATTTCATTACCTAGGACACTAAAGCTGTAATTAAGACCAACTAGAAACCCTTTTTGTTTCTCGTAATCACTCTCTATTGAAGCAACTAAAGAGTTGCCATGAAATGAAATATTGGAAAAATTAGTAACTTTCATTTTGATTGTCAAATCTTTTGGATATTTCATGTATTTAATAGTTGTTTCTGAAATATCTTTAATTACATTTTTTGATCTTTCGTAAATTAATCCAATCACAATTGGATTTTGAACAAAGCCAGTACATCCAATTATTAAAGTATTTGAATCCCTAACAGAGCTCTGATAACTTCCACCTATTCCTGAATATAAAGCATAAACAGGGGTAGTTATTTCATTTGAAACTCCAGTCCATTTATTATTTATTAGTTCTGAAATATAAGTTTGCTGAATGCCATTGTTTAAAGTGAATTCTCCGCCAACAACAATATTTCCGTAGTTAACGGAAATAGCGTTTATTGCTCCATTAAATTTTGCGTAAGTATTCTCAAATTGATTTAAATCAAAATTATAAATTGCAAAGTATTTTGATCCAGTGTCGGCAATTTGATAGAAATCTCCACCGATTAAAAGTTTATTTCCAATTCCTTTCAAGGTTCTAATTTCACCTTGAATTGGCAAAACCTTCCAACCTTTATCACTTAATTGTAATAGAGATACAGGTTCTTTATTCTCGCCATATTTCAAATTCCCTGCTACAAATAAATTATTACCAATTACCAATGCTGAAGTAAATTTACCTTCAATTTCGTTTGGAACAGCAAACCAATTTACACCATCGAATTTTGCTATGTTTCTTATGTTATCTTGCTCTATTCCTTTAAGTTCTCCAAAGAAATAAATGTTTTGATTTTTGTCGTCTGCAATTGAGTAATCAATTTGATTAACTTTTGAAATTAATCTATCAAAAACTATATATTCTTCATAACCAGGCTGAATCAATGCTAATTCATCGAGAGTGAACCCACTTTCACTTTTGAATTGTTCAAACATATAGCTTTGTATTTCTTTTACGTAAATATTATTACTATTAGTTCGAGTAGTTGACACAAAATCATTATAACCAGATTTTAGCATTAAATATCCGACAGCACAAGGTATATTCCTATCGTCAACAAAAACTGGGATTCTATTCTTATGGGTTAAATTCCTAGGGAATGTTCCATTTTGTGAATACTTATGTAGTATATTTAAGTTCCTAAACCTATTAGAAAGCTGCTCATCACTTAAATCACTTGGAATATTTTTCCTTAGAATATTTTCAACTTGTGCCAAGTGTAATTTTATTTTTTCACTTTCACTAAGCTGTGAAAAATTAATTGCTACTTGTTTGTTATCTAAGTTTGAAAAAACAGGGTTATTCCACTCAGAATTTATACTTTTAATAGCATTGAATATACTAATATATTCATTCTTCTTTGATGCATTTGCATTAGAAGTAAATAAGATTAAAGTAATAAACATTACTTTGAACAAATTAGATATTGTTTTCATAAATATTCTCCTAGAGTTTTTAAATTATTCATATACAAACAACGCATTAAGCATTAAATAAGTTACAATTTGTCAGAAATAGTTTAAGGTAATTACTAATTTTTCACATCAATCAATTAAACTGTTTGAGTATTTCAGTGGATG
>CAZYXG010000103.1:0-2266 GCA_964650885.1 uncultured Hyphomicrobiales bacterium
ATTATTAGACATCTAACAATAATTAAATAATTGCAAAAAGTGAATTATTTGTGTAACATTTTGAATAAATTTGTATCTAAAAGATATTATTCAAAAACACAACAAATAAACTTATGAAAAAATCCTTTTACCTAATCATTGCAATGCTATTTATTACTCTTTGCCTTAATACTTTTGGGCAAGCAAACCAATACCCATTTAAAGTCAATAAGTCTGGCAGCGGCTCACAGTCAATAATCTTTATACCTGGCTTTGCTTCTTCCTCCGATGTTTGGAACGAAACTAAATCGCAATACGAAAAACAATTTACTTGCTATACGCTAACTATGGCTGGATTTGCTGGCAATCCATCGCAAGCAAACTCTTCATTTGTTAATTGGGGAAATGCTATTGCTAAATTTATTAAAGATAACAATATCGAAAAGCCAATTATAATTGGGCATAGTATGGGCGGAGGATTAGCTATGGCAATTGC
Source organism: uncultured Hyphomicrobiales bacterium (assembly GCA_964650885.1). Classification (GTDB taxonomy): domain Bacteria; phylum Bacteroidota; class Ignavibacteria; order Kapaibacteriales; family UBA2268; genus JAPLFM01. The sequence goes on from CAZYXG010000103.1 coordinate 476, forward strand.
GGCAGATTATCCCGAACTATTAAGCAAAATTATAGTGGTTGATGCCTTGCCTTGCTTGGGTGCTTTATCCAATCCAAACTATGTTTCAAAAGAGAATAATGATTGCTCAAATGTGGTGAACTATATAAAGTCAATGACTGATGAGCAATTCAAGCAAATGCAAATGAAATCAATTGCCTCAATTCTTGCGGATACATTAAAGCATGAATTAGTTGTTGGTTGGAGTTTGAAAACTGATAGAACAACATTTGGCAATATGTACTGCGATTTTATGAATACAGATATGAGAGATAAGATTAGCACAATTAAGTGTCCTGCTTTAATTTTGCTTGAGCCAAGTTTCTCAATTATAAAACCTAAAATCGAAGAACAGTTCAAAAACTTGAAAACTGCTCAACTTGAGTATGCAAATAAGGGCTTGCATTTTATAATGTATGACGATAAGGAATGGTACGATATGCAACTAAATAAGTTTATCTCCTTGAAATAATGGAATTTGAAGAGATATATAAAATCTATTGGCAAAAGATATTCCGACTTTGTATGGGATATGTAAATGATTTTGAGTTAGCACAAGACTTAACTCAAGAGACTTTTATTATTGTCTGGCAAAAATATTCAAGCTTTAGAAATGAATCAAATATTGGAACTTGGATATTTAGAATTGCATCGAACAATTGTTTGCGACAAATCGAAAAGGATAGTAAGTTAGTAAAAGTTGACTTTCCGCAAAATTTAGTGGAGGAGAAATCAAATACAATTGAGCCACAAATTCAAATGCTTTATAAATTAATTTCGGAGCTTCCTGAATTAGATAGAATTATTATCTCGCTTGAATTAGAAGATGTGAGCCAGATTGAAATTGCGAATATTGTTGGCCTTTCCGAAGCCAATATTAGAGTGAAAATACATAGAATAAAATCAAAATTAACTACAATGTTTAATGCTAATGATGAACGATAATTTTAATTTAAAAGAGATTTGGCTTAAGCAGAAAATTGGTGAACCAAATTTAGCTGAATTATTAGAAAAATTGAATAAGTATAAATATTCTAATTTGAGAAAACTTATGCTTAGTAATCTTTTGCTAGTGCTTACATCTGCATTTATTATTTACATTTGGATTCAATATCAACCGCAGTTTCTATCTACTAAATTAGGAATAATATTGGTAATATTGGCTATGGTGATGTTTCTATTTTCTAATAATAAGAATATGATAGGATTTACCAAAATTGATAATGCACTCACTTCAAATGATTGCTTAAAAAGTCTAATAGACTTTAACAATAAACAAAAGTATATTCAAAAGACTGTCCTGAGTTTGTATTTCATTATGCTTTCTATAGGCTTGCTGTTCTATTTCTATGAATATACCTCACGTATGTCATTGCTTGGGTCATTTTCTGCTTATTCTATAACTGCAATATGGATTGGTTTCAATTGGTTTTATATCAGACCGAAATCAATAAAAAAGCAACAAATGAAATTAGATGAACTAATTGAAAAGTTTGAAGACCTTAATAATCAGTTAAGCAATGATTAGATACTATCTTTGGCTTTGAAATATTTATTCCTTAATGAAATTAAAGTCTAAAACCACATTGTTTTCTAAAGTCAATTTCAAGAAGTAAGTCCCTTTAGTTAGTTGTGAAACATTTATTTCATTGTTCACTGTTTGGAGCAGAAAAGCTTGACCAGCAACATTATAAGCTGTTGGAGACTTTATTAATATATTTTCAGGATTTGTTATTCTTAAAATATTATTAACTGGATTAGGACTTATTGAGA
>CAZYXG010000104.1:0-2228 GCA_964650885.1 uncultured Hyphomicrobiales bacterium
ATTTTGCAGGAAGAAGGATTGTATGACCGAACAACAATCTACGCTACTGATTTTAATCAACATGCTTTAAACAGAGCGAAAGAAGGAATCATTTCGAATGCATTGATGAGAGAATATACTTCCAATTATCAACTTTCGGGTGGAAAAGAACCTTTTTCAAGTTATTATACTTCCAGTCATAATCACATCATTATGAATCAATCACTAAAAAAAAACATTGTTTGGGCTAATCATAATTTGGTTTCCGACAGTGTATTCGCGGAGGTACACTTGATATTATGCAGAAATGTGCTAATTTATTTCGATAACACATTACAAAATAAGGTGCAAAAACTTTTTCTTGAAAGTCTTATAAATGGTGGTATTTTATGTTTGGGTACTAAAGAAAGTTTACGGTTTACTGAGTTTTATGAAAAATATAGTGAGTTGGACAAAAAACAACGCATATTTAAAAAGAAATATTAAAAAATGCAATACGAAGCAATTGTAATAGGGGTTTCTTCTGGTGGGATGAATGCGCTGAAATTTATTTCCTCAGCATTGCCTGCTGATTTCAGTATTCCTATTATTATAGTGCAACATGTGAGTGCACGTTCCGATAACGAATGGATAAAACTTTTAAATAAAAAAAGCAATCTTACGATAAAAGAAGCAGATGAAAAAGAAAAAATAGAAACTGGAAATGTTTATATAGCTCCAGCTAATTATCATTTGATGATTGAAAATGATAAAACCTTTTCACTTACAATTGATGAATATGTAAATTTTGCAAGACCATCAATTGATGTATTGTTCGAATCGGCTGCCGAAGCATACAAAGACAAATTGATTGGTGTAGTGCTTACAGGTTCGAATAATGACGGATCAAAAGGTATAAAACGAATAAAAGAATTAGGAGGTATGGCAATTATTCAGGATCCAGAAACAGCTGAATCCCCAATTATGCCAGCATCAGCAATTGCAGCTTGTTTATCTGGCAGGCAGGCAGTTCAACCTGATTATATTTTGTCCTTAGAGAAAATAGTTCAGTTACTCATAAAAATAACACAACCATTTAAATAAATAAAAGAAATAAATATGACACTTAGCAAAAGAATATTAACTGGATTTATAGCTTGCGCTGTGATACTTTTCGGGCTAGCTTTTTTCTCTTATAAAAACAGTGAAAAGTTTATCGCTTCCAATACCTTGGTAGATCAAACCAACAAGGTGTTGTATGAATTCAGCCAAATTCTAAACACTATCTCGGATGCTGAGTCGAGCAATCGTGGTTATATAATTACAGGTGATGAAGCACATTTAGAATCTTCCATAAATGCTGAAAAAAGTATTAGCGAACATCTTGATAAAGTAAAGGAGTTAACAATAGACAACACTATTCGGCAAAAAACAACAGAACTTGAAAAGGAAATAAAAATACGTTTTAATCATTTAAAAAGTGGCAATGCTCTTCGCAAAATAGTTCCGGAAGCTATCGGAATTGAAAAATCGAGAGAATTTATTGTCTCTGGAGTTGGAAAAGAATCACAAGATAAAATACGAGAAATCATTGATAGCATTCAAAAACTAGAGCTAGCATTACTTGCCGAAAGAAAGCAAGCCAGTGGGGATGATGCGAACAATTTTAATTCGGTTTTTGTCTTTTTAATGGTCATTATTATTCTCGTTCTTATTTTTGTTTATCGCATAGTTACTTCAAATTTAAAAACACTTAAGAAAGCTGAGGCAGAAACTGCCAGTAAAAACTGGCTGCTTACTGGGGACACAGAACTTAAAGAAAAATTAATAGGAGACAAAAGCTTAGAAGAGCTGGCAAACAATACCATCAGTTTTTTATGCTCTTACTTAAAAGCACAAATTGGTGCCGTTTATTTGTTTAATGATAAAGAAAATGCATTGCTATTAAATGGACGATATGCTTTTTCTTCGGCTACCGATACCAAAGAAAAATTTATGCTGAATGAGGGATTGATTGGTCAGGCAGCACAGGAACAAAAACAAATTACTATAACAGATATTGCAGCAGAAAATATTCGTATTACATCATCTGTTTTGAATGCAAAACCAAAACAGTTACTCATTACTCCATTTTTGTTTGAAGGCAAAACAATGGGTGTGGTAGAAATTGGAAGGCTTACGGATTTTAGTGAAACAGAAAAAGAATTTATCAATACTTCTATGAACAGTATTGCTATTGCAGTAAATACGGCTTTCAATCAGGCAGCACT
>CAZYXG010000105.1:0-1950 GCA_964650885.1 uncultured Hyphomicrobiales bacterium
TGCTTATAACAATTGACCAAATATTTGTAATTTTGAATAAATAAATTAAAAGAAGTGGAATAATGATTGACTTTTCACAAACTGCATATAAAGAATATTTGAAAGCTTTGCAATTAAAATCGTATGAGTTTCTCACATTTGAACAATATTTTAAATCAAGACAAACATATTCAAACTTATGTTTGTTAAGACATGATGTAGATAGAAAACCTCATTTGGCTCTTCAAATGGCTAGAATAGAATATGACTTAGGTATTACTTCTACATATTATTTTCGAGCTAAAAAATGTTCATTTAATGAAAACATTATTAAAGAAATTTATAGTTTAGGCCATGAAATTGGATATCATTATGAAAGTTTATCAGACACAAATGGTGAAATATCTAAAGCCGTTGAGGACTTCAAAATAAATTTAGAAATATTTAGGAAGCTAGTACCAATTAGTACATGTTCAATGCACGGGAGTCCACTAAAGCCATATGACAATAGAGATATATGGAAAATTAAGGGAAACCATAATTTGTTAAAAACTGAACTTTCTATATTGGGTGAAGTTTATTTAGATATTGATTATTCAAATATTGCATATATTAATGATACCGGTAGGAATTGGACATCTGGCAAGTCAAATAGAAGAGACAAAGTAATTTCAAATATTTCTGTTGATTTTGCAAATGGTGATGATTTACTAAGATACTTCCAAACTACACCACATAATAATATTTGTTTTCAAATACATCCAGAAAGATGGAGTGACAATTATTTTGAGTGGACATCTCAGTATTTAAAAGATGAGTTAATTAATTTAGTAAAAGCAATTGTTGGAACAATTCGAAAGTAGTAATGGCAGTACCTTTATTTAAAATGCTAACAATAGGTATATTACCTGTGCCTTTAAAAAACTATTATTATAGAATGAAAGGTGCAACTATTGGCAAAGGAGTTTCGATTGGTCTTTTCAGTATAATCGATTGTCCTAATATTAATATTAATGATAATGTAAGAATTGGAGCATTTAGTTTTATTTCTTGTAAGAAACTAAATCTTGGTAAAAGAGTAAAAATAAATATGATGGTCGCAATTGATACTGGGGAAGTATCAATTGATAATGACTCAGTCATTATGGAACAAGTTGTTGTTGGTGGTATGTTGACTCCAAGATCTAAATTAACTATTGGTAAAAGAGTAAAAATATTCCCGTATAGTTTTTTAAATCCAACCGAAGAGATAATTATTGAAGATGATGTAGGGATTGGTGGTGCTAACTACATCTTCACTCATGGTTCTTGGCAATCAATTTTAGATGGTTTTCCAGTAGGATTTGGACCAGTGACTATTAAAAAAGGAGTATGGTTCCCATGGAGAGTTTTTGTAATGCCTAATGTAATAGTTGGTGAATTTGCAACAATTGGTGCTGGCTCAGTTATAACAAAAAATATTCCTGATAGGTCATTAGCTGCTGGAGTACCAGCAAAAGTATTAAAGCAAGGCAATGAATACATTAATGAATATACTAGAGAAGAAAAAATAAGTATAGTTAATAACATTCTTCAAGAATACAGCGCTTTTTTGAATTATAAGTATAACACAAACAAGTCAATTATTACAGAAGTTAGCAATGGGATTGATTTAACTTATATTGATAATAGAGTAATTTCATTTAGAAATAAATTTGAAATAACAATATATTCCAATGTTTTGATAATATTTGATAATATAAATGAAATTGAATTAAAGTATATTAATGAATCAACTATATTATGGTTTGATATAGAAGGCAAAAAAACATTTTATAGTGAAGATATTATTTGGATTGAAACTAAAGAATTCTTTAGCAGATACGGCATTAGATTTGAGATTGATTCATAATTAAAGAGAAAAAGTAATGTGTGGTATTTTTGGAATTGTTAGTAGTAATTTAGATATAAGCAAAGATGAATTGCTAAAAC
>CAZYXG010000106.1:0-1819 GCA_964650885.1 uncultured Hyphomicrobiales bacterium
GGTTACTAATTATTAACTGCTATGAGCCATTGCTAAATTTATTTTCTAAGTTAATTGTTAACTTATTACTACCTTTTTGAATTTGCAAAATTCCTTCTTGCACTATTTGTCCATCAACTGTGGCTATGCTATAATTAGCAGTACAATCAAAAGCTGATTCTAAATTAGCATTTATTATATTACTCACTGGATTTGGAGTCATTGAGCTAATTGACCCTGATCATTCAAGCCCCAAGCCCATAACTCATAGCCTTGGGAGAAGGAGGACATTTGCAAAGCAAGAAAAAATAATATTATTAATAATTTTAGATTGGTTTTCATAATTGTCTCTAAAGTTTAAAATTTAATGTTTAGCAAATTTAAGTAAATAAATTAATATAAAAAACAAAGCAAAGTTAGTTTATTGGGATAAAATAATTTAAATTTATAAAACAAATTTCAAATAGCTCATAACTGAAGTTATGGTTGAAGTGTCAGTTGAAGTTGGTTTAATTTTCTTCTTTTTATATAATCGTTGGGTATTGGAAGTAACTGATATAACAAAAAAAAGACAGATTCTTTTTTGAATCTGTCTTTTTAATTTCTTTGCATATTTCAGAAGTGTTTATTCTTCGTTGATAACCCAAACTTTCAAAGGAGCAACAACATCTGTGTGTAATTTTACTTTCACAGAGAAGATACCCAAAGATTTGATTGGTTCGTCAATAATAATGTGTCTTCTGTCCAAATTGAAGCCCATTACTTCTAATTCTTTTGCAATAGCTTGAGGAGTAACAGAACCAAATAATTTGCCTTCCTCTCCAACTTTCATAGCAATAGTAACTTGCATGTCTGAAAGTTTAGCAGCTGTTTGTTCAGCGATAGCTTTTTCAGTAGCTTGTTTTTTAGCGTATTGTCTTTTTTCGCCTTCAAGTCTTTTTAAAGAGCTAGCAGTAGCAAAATAAGCTAAACTGCGAGGTATAAGGAAATTACGAGCATAGCCATCTTTCACAACAACTATTTCGCCCATTGCACCTAAATTTTCAACGTCTTGTCTTAATATGATTTTCATTTATTTACCTCTTAGCCCTCAGTTACTTCAGTTAATTCAGCATTTTTTTCTGCTTCAGCAGCTTCGGCAGCTAATTTACCTTCCATCAAAGCACGGTTTGCTCTCAATTCAATCAAGCTTTCAGAGATGCTTAAAATTAGGTGTCTAAGAATAGTATCATCTAAAACGAAGAATCTTTCCAATAATGGAATAGATGCTGCTTTAGTTTCAAATATAATGTGTACGTAGTAACCATTAAATTTTTTGTTGATTGGGTAAGCAAGTCTTTTTCTTCCCCATTTATGCAATTCTCTAATCACTCCACCGTTATTTTCGATGTAAGCAGATGCTTTTGAAACGACTGCATCTATGTCCTGGTCTTCTAGTGCTGCATTCACTATGAAGGTCGTTTCGTATAATTTACGTGAGTTCATTGATTTAGTACCAATAAAATTATTGTTTTGAAATTCGATAGACTACAAATTTAACACTTTTCTTCACTTTTACAAAATATATTTTGTTAACTTGAAAAAATATATGGAAATTTGTATTCTAATAAGAAACATTTTTCAAAAAACTTAGTTATTATCTTAGTTTCTTTGGACAAACTTTTGAAACTGAATTTAATTTTTTTTACCTTAACGCACTATATGCAGGTTAGCTTTTATGCAAAACAATGAAAACACTCAACTTGACACTTCTTCAGAGCAAATAAGCGAAGTGGCTTCTACACCAACTACAGAAAACACAATTACTTCTGTGGAAACTCCAACTTCTACTGAAGCTGCT
>CAZYXG010000107.1:0-1693 GCA_964650885.1 uncultured Hyphomicrobiales bacterium
AATTGCAAACACAGCAGGAAGAGCTGAAACAAATGAATGAAGAACTGGAAGAACAGGCACAAAACCTGATACAACAGCAAGAAGAATTACAAATGACCAATGAGGAATTAGAAGAACAAACACAATCATTGGAAGCGAAAAATTTGGAAGTTGAGGCTTCTAAAAAAGACATTGAACAGAAAACAAAACAGTTAGAAATAAGCAGCAGGTATAAATCGGAGTTCCTTGCCAACATGTCGCATGAATTACGAACACCACTTAATAGCTTGTTAATCCTATCAAAAGATTTATCTGAAAACAGAAATAAAAATTTGGATGGCGTTCAGGTAGAAAGTGCAGAAATAATTTATAAAAGTGGTTGTGATTTGCTTGTATTAATTAATGAAGTGCTTGACCTATCTAAAATTGAAGCAGGGAAAATGTCCTTAAATATTGAATCTGTTTCACTGAAAAGTTTCGCAAATGAACTCATCCGCGAATTTAAACATCATGCTGAACAAAAAGGATTGAAGCTAAATTCAAAATTGGAGAAAGAATTACCCGAATTCATTCGCACTGATTCACAACGTTTGAACCAGATATTGAAAAATCTTTTATCAAATGCCATAAAATTTACCGAGAAAGGAAGTGTAAGTGTTAGAATTGACCGAAACTCAGAAAGTACGGTAATTATTTCAATTACCGATACTGGGATTGGAATTGTGGAAGATAAACAAGAAGCCATATTTGAAGCTTTTCAACAAGCTGAAGGAGGAACATCCAGAAAATATGGCGGTACAGGTTTGGGGCTTTCTATTTCACGTGAGCTTGCAAAATTATTGGGAGGTGAAATCAAACTGAGTAGTAAATTAAATGAAGGGTCTGTTTTCTCTCTTATTATTCCATTAGAAATAGTTCAAGATGAAGAACTTTTAAGCACAAGAGTTACCGAAAGCTATTTGGAAAAAAAATCCAATTTATTTAAGCCACACGTATCAAATGAAACTAAATATCTTAATTATCCGAGTATAAAAGATGATAGAGAAACAATAACTGGTGATGATAAAACAGTACTTATCATTGAAGATGATTTGAAATTTGCTGCAATAATTTTAAAGCAAGCCAACAAAAAAGGATTTAAATGTTTATCGGCAGCAACAGGAGAAGATGGTTTAGCTCTTGCATTAAAACACAAACCGCAAGCAATTATTCTCGATATGATTTTGCCAGGCATTAACGGACACGCTGTATTGCTTGAATTAAAAGCAAATCCTGCTTTAAGGCACATACCAGTTCATGTTATTTCGGCTAAAGAACGTTCGTTGGAACCAATCAGAGAAGGAGCTATTGAGTATTTGATGAAACCAGTTGCAAAAGAAGATTTAGAAGAAGCATTTAACAGGATTGAAAAATTTGTTAATAGGAAAATGAAAAATTTATTGATTATTGAAGACAATGAAAATTCACGAAAGTCTATGCGCATAATTATTGGCAATGGTGATGTAAAATGTTTTGAAGCGGCAACAGGCATAGAGGCTTTAAATCTATATCAAGCGAATCAAATTGATTGCATCATATTGGATATTGGTTTGCCAGACATGAGCGGATTTGACCTAATTCATAAATTGGAAAAAATAAAAGACCACAATCTTCCACCAATTATTGTATATACTGGTAAGGAACTTACAAAAGAAGAAAACAATGAGCTTGAAAA
>CAZYXG010000108.1:0-1659 GCA_964650885.1 uncultured Hyphomicrobiales bacterium
AAGTCCAAAAGAATTTTAAAAAGAGATTGAGCAAAGCTTAATCTCTTTTTTTGTTTATTTCATTTTCTCAAAATGAAAAACACCACCACTATCTCGCCACTTGATTAAGTAGGGATATTGAAAATTATTTCTTTCTTCTTTTAGTTCATCATAACTTTGGAAAGTATTTATATTTCTACCGAGTATATCGAAGAGTTCAATATGTTTGCTTGCTTTTACTTCTTCATTGACTTCTAATTCAGTTTCAATGTCAGAAATTGGAAATTCTAATGTGAAAACTATTGGAAAATTTCCAGCAGTGCAAATTATCTTATTCTTGTTTAAAAAAGCAAAATATGCGTGTGAATAATCTAACTTGTCAGATTTAACATAATCTTCCTGTTTAACCCAAGTTTCACCACCATCTGTTGTAAGATACCATTCAGTTTGAGTACCAGCGAATATCCCAACTTTCTCATCAAAGAATTTAATTCTTCCAAAGTATGCATATCTATTGAATTGTTTTGTAACTGGATGTTCATACCATGTTTTACCAAAATCATCGCTTATGTATAAAAAACTTTTCAAAAGTGAACTATCATTCAATCTGTATTGTCTGCCTAATGCAATTATTTTATTTTTCAATACATAAAATTCATTAAGCATTCTGTCTTGGAAATAAGTTGTATTAAATTCGCCATTATGATGAACAATTATACTTTGGCTAATTGCTGGAAGATTAATAATTTTATTGTAGCGTACTCCTAAGACATAGAAATTCTTATTATAAATACCTCCACCATAAATCGAAAGTGGCTTTAATGAATCAGGCAGTAAAACATCGCTCCATAGATTTTTTTCGTCATCATAAATTTTAGCAGATAAATATTCTGTAAATAATGCAAAATTTCTATTTAAATTATTGGTAATAAGCGCAGTAGCATTATCTTCATTTGTACGAATTTGACTAACTGTCCAAGAATTTCCTCTATTATGCGAAATATACAATTTTAAGGAATCGCCAACAGCAATAATAGTGTTATTTAATGCTGAAACTCTAAACATTTGGCTTCTGCGTTCAAGATCGAATGTATCTGTATCGCATGCTACATAAGTATTGTTCCAATTCTTCAAATCGTGAGTTACTCTGATAAAAGGACAATATGTGCTTGAGATGTCACCAATTAATATACAAGTATTGTCTATTGCATCAAGATTAGTATGCCCAAAACTACTAAATCTAGTAGTATCTAATACCTCTACTTTCACTTGTGAAAGTAGAGGTAAAGAAATGAGAATAATTATGAAAATGAGTCCTTTCATTTTAATCTCTAATGATTTTTTTTGTAACAATTAGTTTGTCATTTTGGAAAATGCTAATTAAGAATTGCTTTCCTTTCCTATGTTTCGAAATTTACTAGTTTTCTGTACAGAAAGAAAGCTAACGCTTAAAAATTTATTTGTATGTATTTAATTGAGTTACAATATAAGAGATATAAATATCAAAAACAAGAATTACAAAAAAATGCCTTCCAAATTATAAGAAAAAAATTAAAACATAGTTCCCCAGTTAGAAGTTTTTACAAGTTTCACATTAACGATTAATAGTTGTTTTAAACACATAAGCAAATTTTGTTTTTAAGAAGTCTTTCTAATTTCTTAATTTAGTGTTCTATACAA
>CAZYXG010000109.1:0-1573 GCA_964650885.1 uncultured Hyphomicrobiales bacterium
TGATTTAGTAGATTATAGAAACTTGGCTATAAGCTCTAAGGCTGATGCCGCTAAGGGGGGACTTAGTCCATTAGGCTTAGGTTCTACAGCTAAAGTTGGGGTTAGTAGAGTTAATCCTGTAAACATTACAGAAGAGCTAGCACTAAAGGAAATCATGGGTAATCCATCAATGGGTAATATTGTAAAACTCAAAAAAGGAATGACAGATTCTAGGTGGCACCAAAACGATGGTTGGCAAAAAATGACTTGGAATAATGGTGGTGTTGAAATTCATTATGTAGGTCAATGGCAAAATGGAGTATTGAAAGCAGTTGATGATTTTAAAATAATTGGAAAATAGATATGAAAATAAAATGCAATGATACAAGTGCAGTAAAATTGAAACTATCTGAAGTTAATACAATTACTTCAAATGAGTTTGATTATAAGAATTTGGGGTTATTAGCAAATGAAATTTATTTAGTTATGGCAATGATCTTATACAAAGACACTAAGTATTTGTATTATTTAATTGACATAAATGGAGAGCCAAATTGGTTTCCAAACGAATTATTCGAAGTAATTGACAATGTCCTTCCAAATCAATGGTCTTTTAAAATTTTTAATACTGAATCTGATGTAGACATTTACTGTATCTGGGGTTATGATGAACTGTGTAATCAAGAGGATCATTATGACCAACTTATCGAGAGAGAGGATGAAGCATTAACCATTTATTACAACCAAAAGAGGAAAATTGAAGAAGATTCAGTGCATTAATTTAGGAAGCCGCTAAGGGGGAAGTAGTTGTGTTTATGGTGCTTTCAAGACAGAAGCTAAATGGGCAGGGCAATTATCTAAAAGAGGTTGGACAGCTGAGCAGATTACGGAAGCTGTAACAAAAGGCAAAACTTTTGATGCTGTTAATTTGGTAAACAAAGCCAATTAAGCAACAAGATATGTACATCCAACAACAGGGCAATCCGTAGTTATTGATAATGTAACCAACGAACTTCTTCACGTTGGAGCAGCAGGGTTTAAATATTAAGACAATGGAAAAAATAATTTATATACAGTTGTTAGATGAAGGCACAAAGGTTTATAGACCAGTTCCAGCCCGTCATATTGAAAACAATATATACGAAGTTGGAGGCTTTGAAATCTATGACCCTGAAGATGAAGTTTGGGAGTTTATACCAGGTACCCATGTATTGGTGGAAAAACAAAACCTTGATGGAGAAAATGTATTAGTAGCAATACTAGAGCAACGCACGATTTAATTGGTTTTTAAAAATGAAACTAATTCTAAAAATATTATTTTTCGTACTTGCTATATTCCAAACAGATATTAGTGAAGGAAAATTATTTGTATTTGCAGATGTAATTTCAGAACCAATATTTTCAAATGCTTTTTATTTAGATAATAGTGCGGTTGAATTACAAAATGTAATTTTGGAAAATGACATTGCGAATACTTGCAAATACTTGCAAAAGTGAAAGCGATTTACTAGCTTATAGAAGCTTGGCTTTAGTAGTTAAAGCTATTGCCGCTAAGGGGGGCCTGCTCTTGAGAGTTCTGTTTCAAAAGTAATGG
>CAZYXG010000110.1:0-1508 GCA_964650885.1 uncultured Hyphomicrobiales bacterium
TTTTTTAATACTATTCAATCTAACACGGATTTTATCTAAAGTACTATCAGAATTGAAAATTTCAGTTAAGTAAGGCAATTCACTGGTATTACAAATCAACCTATTGAAATAGCTACTAAAAGTAGCTCCATTTAAAGCATATCTTGATGATCCTCCTATATCACTTCGCACTTTAAAGTAATTATAATTATAATCATAATTTTGATCAATTATACTGCTAATTTTGAATTGATATATTCCAATTGTATCTTTTTTTGTATCTATTTTATATTTATGACTTCCAAAATACAAATATTTACTATCTCCTGAAAAAACTTCTGATATATATATTGATCCTACTTCATTATATCCCTTACTAACTGAATCAATTATTGAATTATTTATTTTTAGATCTTTTAATATCCCATTTTTATTGTTGAATTCAAAGTATCTAATTTTATACCCAACCTCGTATATATTATAACCATCGTTTATAGCATAGTAACAAAACAAATAATTAGAATTAGGACTAAAACATAAATAATATTGATTATATATTGACTCTCCAAAACCATCTGGGCTCAAATAATTTTGTAGAGAGGTCGTATCTGTATCTAATTTATTATTTTCAAATTTACTCGAAGAATAATTATTATTAATTCCATTGTCATTAAATTTATAACTCAAGTAATTATTATCTAAAAATTTCCTAGTTACTATCCAATTATCTATATTGTTTGCTGCTTTGCAAATTGCAATGTGTGGAACAACAGAATCAATTAATAGCTTTGGATTTGACAGTAATTTAATACCATTTTGTTTTGAATATTCAAAATTATAATAATACAAACTATAACCCCCTGTAAAAGTTAATGTATCTGCCTGCATTTTTTTCCAGTATTTATTTAAAACATAGTTGTGTGTAGTATAAAAAAGATAATATTCGTCATTGCATCCTGGTTTTTTTAATATTTGAACCGAAACAGCACCTCCTGAGTCAGTTAAATATCTTTCAACGTAACTATATAAAGTTGTTCTAGTAAATATATCCATATTTATATTTTTATCATTCTGATAAATTAATTTATCATCAGAATCAAAGATGTGTCTACCATCAGAATAAAGCAATAAATCTCCATTTTTGTCGCATACTGTTCCAATATATGAGGTCTGAAATGTGTATTTATTCGTAGGACTATTCAAATTTGCCAAATCAGAGTTATAACAAATATTATATAAATTGGATTTGTTTTTTATATTTGGTTTTAAATCTTTAGTGTTAAAATTAAATTCTACACAATTAGAGTTAATAATATGCAGGTATTCCTTTTGGGAATAGCAAATAACAATGTTTATAGCTAAAATAACTATCAATATAAAGTTTTTCATGTAATTTTCCTTAGTAAATTATGAAAAAACACCCCGCACTTTAATGAGGGGTGGGTTTGAGAGATTTATTTTTGGATTATTAAGTTAGTAGTTGCAATTACTTGATTTTCAATAATTAATTGCAACGTGTAAGTTCCTTG